>JAPLOE010000226.1 GCA_026692705.1 Planctomycetota bacterium | reverse complement strand
TTGCCGTCGACGCAGGCCGCAGTTTGCAGGAAAAATTGCTCTGGCTCAGTATTCCGGTGTGCTCGCTCTGGAGCTCACGGCCGCGTCGTGAATTGCAGGCCGTTGGAGAGGTTGGTGGCGCCGGGGGCCGGCGGGTCGCGGAACCAGGCTTGGGCGTTGACGACGATGCCGGTCGCAAACGGCTGCCCGACGGCGCTCGGGTGCGTGCTCAGGTAGCCGAGCCAGTCCGTCGCGATGGCGCCGGTGCACGTGTTGTTCGTGCCGCCGGAGTTGAACGAGTTCATGCGCTGCGTCGGGGCTTTCACGCACAGGAAGCTCGTGCTGCCGACGGCCCAGACGGAGCTTTTCGGCCCGTTGACGCCGTAGAAGATGAGCCCCGTGCGCTGGCCTTCGAGGTTGCTCGCGGTGATCACGAAGCCTGAATTCGCCGCGACGCTCGGGCTGCCCGTGGCCGCGATCGAGGGCACGCAGCCGTTCGTGGTCGTGCTCGACGTGCAGTAGGCGACGGCGACGCTGCAGGAGCCGCTGAACAGGCAGCTGACCCACTCGGGGTGATCGATGAACGGATTGCGGTTGCCTTGGAAGCTCGCGACGACGTCGTTGCGGCGGCGCTCCCACGTATCCGGCGGATCCTGCTGGTGCCACTGCAGGAGCACGGTCTTCATGCCCATGTAGGCGACCGACGTGTTGTTGCCCGTCGACGAGTTCGTGATCAGCGACTGGCTGTCGGTGACGATCAGATCCGGCTCCGCGCAGCCCGTGACGGAGTGCGAGCCGCCCTCATACCGAATGTCCGCGTAGAGGATCGCGCGCGCGACGTCGCCGCGGCGCCCGATCCACGTCTCCCAGCCGTTCGACGATCCGGAGCCGCTGCCCCAGTTCGAATTGCCCGGATAGACGCCAGTGCCGCCGCCGAGGCCCGCGTTCGCGACGGTCTCGTACTCGGTGCCGTTCGTGACGGTGCGGTACGGCGCGTTGCCACGCTCGGCGTTGTAGAAGATGTCCGACAGGAACAGCATGTGGCAGTCGGTGTACGGGTAGTTGCACCCGCCATCGACCGGGAAGCCGTAGCTGTTCGGCCACGTGTGCTCGCGGTTGTAGAAGTTGTTGCCGCCGGTCTCCTTGGCGAGGCTCAGGTTGCCGTACACGTCGAGGATGCGCGTCGTGTTGGTCGGGTTCTCGCTCGCGAGCGCGAGCACGTCCCACGTGTCGGTCGCCGAGGCCGTGTAGGGCACGCG
The DNA here is from genome assembly GCA_026692705.1 of Planctomycetota bacterium. Taxonomy (GTDB): domain Bacteria; phylum Planctomycetota; class UBA1135; order UBA1135; genus F1-120-MAGs118. Next base: position 27,732 of record JAPLOE010000226.1, on the reverse strand, counting down.
CGTGTGGTTGTCGATGACCGCGTGCAGCGTCGTGCGGAGCGTCGTCGGGTTGGTCGCGTCGACGCTCGAGTAGTAGTTCGGCGGCGGTCCCTGCGCGAACAGGGGGGCCACGAGGAGCAGGGTCGCGCTCAGCGCACGCAGGGCGGGGGAGGGCATGCCCCAGTAGACGCAATCCGGGCCGGTTTGGTTCGGTTCGGGGCGTGGCCGGAGGAAAACCGCGAAAAAAGTGACAGGATCGGACCCCCGTGGTGTGGAGGAGAGCGATGGACACGAGGAGCGCGAGAGCCGGCGGCGACGTCGACGCCGGGCCGCCGGAGGTGGTGGCCCACGGGGCGGCGTTGCGTTCGCTCGCGCGCGCCCTGGTGGGGGAGCAGCACGCGGACGACGCGGTGCAGGAGACCTGGCTGCGCTACCTCGAGCGCCGGCCGGCGACCGGGACCGGGCTCGGTGGGTGGCTCGCGACGGTGCTGCGCCGACTTGTGTCGAACGAAAGGCGCGCCGACGAGCGACGCGCGCAGCGCGAGCGCGACGGCGCGCGCCCGGAGGTGCTCGACGAGCCGACGCTGCGCGAGCGTGAGGAGCTGTTGCGCTCGGTCGTCGACGCGGTGCTCACGCTCGAGCCCGCCTACCGCGAGGTCGTGATGTTGCGCTGGTTCGAGGGCCTGCCGCCGCGCGACATCGCGCGCCGCCTCGGGCTCGAGCCGAACGTCGTGCACACGCGCCTGTCGCGCGCGCACGCGAAGCTGCGGGAGAAACTCGATCGCGAGCTCGGCACGCGCAAGGCGTTGTCGGGCCTGTTCGCGCTCGGGGGCCTCAAGCCGTCGATCCTGACCCTGGGGCCCTTGGCCGGAACTGGAGCAGTGCTGGTGGCGAGCAAATTGGCCTTGGCGTCGGGGGTTGCGGCGGTCGTGCTCTGCGGAGCGCTGTGGTTTGCGCTGTCGGGTTCCGGGGACGGCGAGCCGGCGCTCGCGCAGGCGCGGGCGGAGCTCGCGGCCGAGCCGGGCAGCGTGGAGTTCGCCAACGGACCGAAGCCGCCGAGCGACACCGCGCAGGAACGCAGCGAGGCGCCGACGACCGCGGCGAGGGTCGAGGAAGCGGTGACCACGCCCTGGGACGCGCCGGCGTTCGAGTACGAGCTCGACGTCGCGATCGTCGATTCGCTCGACCTGCCGCGCGATCAGCAGGCCGTGTACGCGGCGCCCGCGGGCCACACGCTCAACGAGGTCGGCTCGACCGGGGACGATGGACACCTGCTGCTGCGCTGGCGCGGATTCCAGCCGTCGATGGAGCTCGACCTGACGCTCGACGCCTCCGGCAACGGCCGCCGCCTGCGCGTCTCCGCCGGCTCGCAGCGCGTCGCGCTCCGGACCAACTCGTCGCGCGTCGCCGAGGCGATACGCGCCTCGCTGACCTTCGAAGTCGTCGTGTCGGGTCGCAACGTCCGCACGATCGGCGACTTCTTCACCACGGTCGAAGGATCGTCGATCGCCACCTGCCAGCGCGACCCCGACGGCCGCATCCAGTGGGTCGAGCCTGCGTTGTGCGACGTTTCGGTATCGGAGCTCGCGCACGGGGAGCTCGTCGAGATTGATTCCAGCGTGGAGGGGGTCGGCGTTTTCCGGGGCGAGGTGATCAACTTTTTCGCTGAACCCGCCGCGACCCCCGGGACAGGGCGCGTCGTCGGCCTCGTGCTCGACCACGAGGGCAAGCCCGTCGAGAACGCGGCTGTCGTCGCGTGGCGCGAGGGCACGCAACATCGGCCGTCGACGCGCACCGACGCCCAAGGCCGGTTCGAACTCGCGGACCTCGCGCCCGCCGACTGGACGATCGCGGCCGGCGGCGGCGACCACGGCCGCGCGCGCACGCTCGCCACGCTCGCAGCGGGCTCCACGTTTCGCTGGGAGCCGCAGCTCGATCGCGGCCTCGAGCTCAAGGGGCGCCTCGTCGGTCCGACCGGCGTTGCGCTCGCCGACTGGGTGGTCGAGGTGGAGTGCGACGATCCGCTCGAGCCGCTCGTCGACGCGACCAAGACCAACGCCGAAGGCCGCTTCGCGATCCCCAATCTTCCGCCGCGCTCGCTGCGCGTGCTCGCGCGGCCATCGGACCGCTCGCGCAGCTTCGCCAATGTCGTCTTCAGCGGCGTTTTTCCCGGCGAAAGCGAGCTTGAGCTCGTCTCCACGCTCGCCGAGCCCGACAAGACGGGCTCGATCACCGCGTCCGTGTCCGACGCCGACGGCCGCGACCCGCGGGTCGTGCGCGCGATCGCCTGGCGCGCCGACACGCAGCGCGGCACGCCGGGCGAGTGCATTTCCACCGCCTCGCAGGTCGAGTCTTCCGACGGCGGCAAGTCCGAAGTCCTCCCCGGCCCGACCGAAATCTCGATCGAAGGCCTCGGCTCCGGCTGGCACACGCTCGAGATCGCCTTCCGCGGTCGCGCCCCGCTGATCGTGCCGCGCCTGCGTTGCGAACCCGACCAGCCCGTCGAACTCGGCGCGCTGCTCGCCCCCGAGCCCGCGCTGCTCGAGCTCGGCGGCCCCCAAGGCTCCAGCGCCTCCTGCTCGCTCGTCCATCGCGGCGCCACCGTCGAGCTCCGCTGCGAATTCGAGTCGCCCGCCAACGCCACCCTGCGCCTGCGCGACGGCGAATATCTCTTCACGCGCAAGCTCGGCGACGCCTCCGTCTCCCGCCGCCTCCTCGTCGAGCCCGGCACCACGACCAGCTTCTGACGCAGCCGCTAGTGGCTGTTCGCGCGTGTCCGAGCCGACGCGCCTTGCTCGGAAGGCACGCGCGCGCCGCTGGACCAGGACTTGTGCCTCATTCCGAGGCTTCGATGGCCTGTCGCAGCCGCTCCGCGAACTCGCGAGCCTCGTGCTCGCTCAGTTCGACCGGATCGCCGTGAACCGTGATGGCTCGCAGCATGACCGAAGAGCCAGGTTCCGCCCATACTTCCGCGGTCTCCAGCTGCTGTTGACGCGGAGTCGCCAGCATCGCGTCGTGCAACGCGGACGCGCTCTCGCGATCGGCACCGAATCTGAGCCGAAACTCCGACTCCCCGAGATCGCGATGGTGTCTTGCATGACGGAGGATGTCCGTGAGGACGAGCATCTCCGCGTTTGTCAGCGAGATCAGCGCTTGGTTCGGGGTTCGCAGAACGGTGTGCATGGATGCCGAGCTTTCCGACGGTGGCCCCGATCGTAACCGCGGTAACGGCGCGACACTCTTGGACGCGATGGCTGCTAGGCTTGCCACGGTTGCGCCGTAGTCGCCGTCGGCGAAGGCACTCGATGAACGGGTCGAAACTCGCAGGTTTGCTCGCGGTCGCGGTGGCGATCGGAGTGGTCGTGTATTCGTGGAGCGGCGAGCGCGGGGGCGACGCGGCGGAGGTGCAGGCCGCGCAGGTGAATGCGCAACCGGAAGTGGCGCCGCAGTTTGCCGACGACGAGCGGCGTGATGCTGTGGCGGGTGAAACGCCCGAGAACACCGCGACGAACACGTCGACGGTGAGCGCGCAGCGCATCGACATCACGCCGTGGGAGCCGCCGAAGTTCGAGTACGAGCTCGAGGTGCGCGTGTTCGACGGGGCGGACCAGCCGGGGCTGAAGGAGCCGATCTTCGTCGCGCCGGCGGGTCACACGCTCAACGAGGTCGGCAACGCGGATCTCGACGGGCGCCTGATCGTGAAGTGGCTCGGGTTCGAGCCGCGCATGCAAGTCGACGTTTCGCTCCGCGACGGCGAAGGCCTGCGGCGAGTCGAGGTCGCGGCGGGGTTCACGAGCGTCGCCCTGCCGCGGCGCGGGGGCCTGGTCGCTGGAGTCGCGAAGTCGCAGGTCGACAAGGCGCAAATCGACGCCCTGCGGCTGGACGCCAACGCCCCCAAGCGCCGCATCGTCGTCGAGGAGCTCCCGAAGGCCCAGCGCGACGCCGTCGGGCGCGTGCAGTTCGTCGAGCCGCTGCTTTACGGCGGCCAGGACACGGCCGTCGTGCTCTCGAGGGACGGCTCGGAGGTGAGCGGTGCCTACGCCGAAGCTGTCGACAAGCGGTCGGTGACCGCCAAGCGTTCGATCCGTGCGGAAGACCCTGAAAAAGGCCTGATTTCCGGCCGTCTCGTCGACGCGAGCGGTGCAGCGGTCGCCGGGGCTCCGCTCGTGGCGAACTTCGTCGGTGGCGGGCCGCGGCCGTCGACGGTCACCGAATCCGATGGCTCGTTCGTGTTTCGCAACCTGCAGCCTGGTGACTGGGACCTGCGCGCGGGCGGCGGCGATTTTGGTCGCGCCGCGGCACGCCTGAGCGTCTCCGCTGGCCGCACGACGGAGTGGACGGTCGAGCTCGAGCGCGGCAACGAGCTCAAGGGCCGGCTGGTCGATTCGCGCCAGGAGCCGCTCGCGCGCTGGAAGGTCATCGCCGAAACGCTCGGCGACCGCGACGCGCTCGTCGACGTCGCCACGACCGACTCGGAAGGCCGCTTCGCAATCCCGAACCTGCCGACGGCGCCGCTGCGGCTGCTCGCGCGCCGCGAGAGCGCGATCCAAGGCTGCGAGATGCTGGTGGGGGAGCAGCTCTGGCCGGGCGAGCACGAGCAGCCGTTCGTGCTCGATACCAGCGCCAAAGGTGGCCTCGGCGTCGTGGTCCTGCGCATCACGTGTGCCGAAGGAACGCCGCCGGGCGCCGCCAGAGCCCGCGCCTGGCGCGAGGGCACAGGGCGCGCCGCCGCAGGCGTCGTGTACGCACCGGGGCAGGGCCCGTCGCCGTTCCCCGACCTCACGCCCCTCGAGCGCGCCCTCGCGGTGTCGCCGCTCGAGCCGGGTTGGTACTCGCTCGAGGTCGAGGCCGCCGGTCGTGAGCCCGTCCGCGTGCCGCGCGTCTTCGTGGCCGCCGAGCAGGTCGTCGAGCTGCCGGCGCTCCCCGCCACGCTCCCCGCGACGCTCGCCCTCGGTGGCACCGCATCTCCCGACGCCCTTCCCATCCAGGTCGAGCTCGTCCACCGCGGCGCCACGGTCGAACTGCGCTGCTCCGCCCAGGACTCCCCCGGCGCCCGCGGCTTCCTGCGCCCCGGCGACTACCGGATCGCGCGCACCATCGGCACCACGCGCCTCGAACGCTGGCTGCGCGCCGAGGCTGGCGTCGTGACCGAGCTCGAGTGAGCGCGAGCGGCGGACCGGCGGCAAACTGGCGCGCATGAGGCGATTCGAAGAACGGGTGTGTTTCGTGACCGGCGCGGCGTCGGGAATCGGCGCGGCGGTTTCGCGGGCGCTGGTGAGCGAAGGGGCGCGCGTGGTGCTCGCGGACCTTGATCGGGCGGGCGCGGAGCGGCTGGCGCGCGAGCTTGGGCCGGGCGCGCTCGCGCTGCAGCTCGACGTGCGGCGCGAGGAGGACTGGGAGCGGGCCTTCGAGGCCTCGGAACGCACGTTCGGGCGACTCGACGGGCTCGTCCACTGCGCGGGCATCTCCGCGGGCTCGCCGCTCGTCGACACGGAGCTCAGCGAATGGCGGCGCGTGCTCGAGACCAACCTCGACGGCGCGTTTCTGGCCGTGCGCGCGGCGCTGCGGCGGCTGGCTGGCGGCGGCTCGATCGTGCTGATCGGGTCCGCGTCCGGAATCCGGCCCGCGGCGGGGGCGGCGGCCTACTCGGCGAGCAAGGCGGCGCTGGCGATGCTCGCCCGCACGGCCGCGAAGGAAGCGCGCGAGCGCAAGCTGCGCGTCAACGTCGTCAGTCCGGCCGGGGTGAAGACTGCCCTGTGGCGCCAGATGCCGTTTTTCGTCGAGCTCGTCCGCCAGCACGGCTCCGAGGACGCGGCCTTTGCGGCCCTGTGCGGCCCGGGCGAGCGCTTCGCCGAGCCCGGGGAGGTCGCGGCGGCCGTCCTGTTCCTGCTCTCGGACGCGGCGGCGCACCTGACGGGGGTCGAGCTGCCCGTCGACGGCGGGTACACGCTCTGACCGCCGCGGGTGGGCTGACCGGGCGCGCGCCGCTTCGTAGGATGCCGCACCCGCCGTCTGTCCAAACCGGGCGGGACCCCCTCCATGACCCAAGAGACTCCCCTCGAACGCTTGCGCCGCATGCGCGAGCTGACCCTGCAAGGTGGCGGCCCCGAGCGCATCGCGGCCCAGCACAAGAAGGGCAAGCTGACCGCTCGCGAGCGGCTCGACCTGCTGCTCGACGAAGGCTCGTTCGTCGAGCTCGACCGCTTCGTCACGCACCGCTGCACCGACTTCGGCATGCAGGACCAGCAGATCCTCGGCGACGGCGTCGTCACGGGCCACGGCCTGATCGAGGGGCGGCCGGTCTACGTGTATGCGCAGGACTTCACCGTCTTCGGCGGCTCGCTCTCGGAGACCCACGCCGAGAAGATCTGCAAGGTGATGGACATGGCGCTCAAGGTCGGCGTGCCCGTGATCGGGCTCAACGACTCCGGCGGCGCGCGCATCCAGGAGGGCGTCAGCTCGCTCGGCGGCTACGCGGAGATCTTCTGGCGCAACACGCAGGCCTCCGGCGTCGTGCCGCAGCTCTCGGCGATCATGGGCCCGTGCGCCGGCGGCGCCGTCTACAGCCCCGCGATCACCGACTTCATCTTCATGGTCGACCAGACCTCCTACATGCACATCACCGGACCCGACGTGGTCAAGTCGGTGACGCACGAGGTGGTGACGAGCGAGGAACTCGGCGGTTCCGAGGTCCACACGACCAAGTCCGGCTCGGCCCATTTCCGCTCGACCGACGGCAAAAACTGCCTCGCGCTCCTGCGCAAGGTCTTCGGTTACCTGCCGCTCAACAACGCCGAGGACGCGCCCTTCGTCGCCACCGACGACCCGCACGACCGCCAGGACCGCGAGCTCGACACCCTCGTCCCCGAGGACCCGTCGAAGCCCTACGACATGCACCAGGTGATCTCGCGCGTCGTCGACCGCGGCTCCTTCACCGAGGTCCACGCCGACTACGCGCGCAACATCCTCGTCGGCTTCGCGCGCCTCGGCGGCCGCGTCGTCGGCATCGTCGCCAACCAGCCCGCCTGCCTCGCCGGCTGCCTCGACATCGACGCCAGCGTCAAGGGCGCCCGCTTCATCCGCTTCTGCGACGCCTTCAACATCCCCCTCGTCACCTTCGAGGACGTCCCCGGCTTCCTCCCCGGCACCGTCCAGGAGTGGAACGGCATCATCCGCCACGGCGCCAAGCTCCTCTACGCGTACTGCGAGGCGACTGTGCCGAAGCTCACCGTCATCACGCGCAAGGCCTACGGTGGGGCGTACGACGTCATGAGCTCCAAGCACATTCGAGGTGACGTCAACCTCGGCTGGCCGTCGGCCACGGTGGCGGTCATGGGAGCGGCCGGTGCGACGAAGATTCTCTACCGCCGCGAGATCGACAAGGCGAAGGATCCGGCTGCCTTCGAGCGCGAGAAGACGCTCGAGTACGAGGCCACGTTCAACAACCCGTACAAGGCGGCTGCGCGAGGCTTCCTCGACGACGTCATCGAGCCCCATCTCACCCGCCCCTACCTCATCCGCTCCCTCGAGCTCCTCAAGACCAAGCACGAGAACCGCCCGCTGAGGAAGCACGGGAATATTCCGCTTTAGTCCGCTCCGATGATCCAGCGTCGCACCCCGTTCACTTGGCCGATGTCGAAGGCCAAGGTCGATCAGGCCATCCGGGCGATGGTGCGGCGCATCGTGGACCAGTTCGACCCGGAGCAGGTCATCCTCTTCGGTTCGCGGGCCCGGGGCGACGCGCGCCCGGACAGCGATGTGGATCTTCTTGTCGTGATGCCCGTGCAGGGTTCGACGCGGGAGAAGGCGATCGAGATTCGCGTTGCGCTGCACGACATCCCCGTTCCGAAGGACATCACGGTTGTGACGCCGGAGGCTTTCCACTGGCGTCGCAACGTTGTGGGAACGCTCGAATGGCCTGCCGCGCATGAAGGCCGAGTGCTTCATGGAAGCGAATCCTGAAGCTCAGCGCGTTGCCGCGGAGTGGGTCGCCAAAGCCGAGAACGACCTTCGCACTGCCGCGCTCACTTTGCGCGCGGAGGGCCAGCGTCCGACGGACACCATCTGCTTCCATGCGCAGCAATGCATCGAGAAGTACTTGAAGGCGCTGCTCGTGCTGAACGGTAGCCCCTTCCCGCGAACGCACGACCTGACGTCGATCTGCGCGTTGTTGCCTGATGCATGGCGCCCGGACGTTCCCCCGGCGGTTCTCGAACGTTTCACGGACTACGCCACAGTCACTCGCTATCCGGGCGACTACACGGAGATTCCCGTAGTCGAGGCACGAGCTGCCTTGGCCACTGCGCGAAAGATCCGCAAGGCAGCGCGAGCGATCCTGCCGACTTCGGCCAAGCGTGCGCCGCGTCGCCACTAGCACTGGGCGGCCGGAACAGAGCTAGCGCAGCTCGACTGAGTTCCAGATCGGGAAGGCCGAGCCCAAATAGTTGTTCCGGCTTGGTCGACTGATCGTCGACTTCGGATGCTCGCCGCTAGTTCCGAGTGCTGCGGTTCTTGTCCATCCAGTCGCGGTAGAGGGCGACGATCCAGTGGATGCCGTCGCTGCCGCCGGCGAGCAGGGCGCCGGTGAAGAGGACGTCGACGGCGACGAACCAGGGGGCTTGGGGGGAGCTCGCCCAGGTGGCGTCGAAGGGTTGGAAGAGGGGTTCGAGCGCGCGCAGGCCAACGGCGCTGATCGCGAGGCCGCCGAGGAGCGCGCCGGGCAGGGCCATGCGGCGGGTGGAGCTCGAGTGCTCGGTGCGGCGGGCCTGCACGGACTTCAGTTCGGCGTCCGCCGTGGCCTTCACCTGCACGCGGGTCCCGTCGGTGGCGAGCGTGTCGAGCTTGGACTTGAGTGCGCGGATCTCGCCGTCGAGCTCGTCCGCCTTGCCGCCCATCGCCAGCGAGAGCCAGACGTCGAGCGCGCGCTCGAGGATCGCCGACGCGAACAGCAGGCTGGCGAGGAGCGAGCCGAAAGCCGTCAGGTCCGGATTGGGCGCTCGCCCCGTGAAACCGGCTTCGCTCACCGCGGCCGCGATGGCGATCGCAAGGAGCGAGAACACGACCACTCGACGGGTGTCGCGCAGGGGTGAGGTGGCGTCCGCCGGGGATCTCGGCGCCGAACGGAGACTAGGAATCGCGACGACGGCGGCGCAAGGGTGCGCCAGTTCCACGACGGCCGAGAGCGGGGCCTCTGTCGCGGGAGAGCCGATGGGTTGGTGGAGCGCAGCCGAAGTGCGCTCACGTATCCGACGGCCCCGGGCGCACCTCGGGCGCCTCCGCGCGCCTCGCGACGCACACCGCGAGCGTGCCATCGACCCGCGGCCGCGCACGCCGTCGACTACGACGAACCCGATCCGGAGGTCTCGCCGGAGAGCTCGAGCAGCGCTTCGCTGTCATTGGCGGCAAAGAGCTCGAGTCTCGACTTGTTCCGCAGCAGCAGCTCGGCGATCGCTTCGGTTCCTGCGTTGCCTACGCGCAGCCAGACGACTTTCGGAGGCGCTCCGTGGAGCAGGCTGAGCTCGAGGAAATCGCTGTCCTTCGTGACGAGCAGCGCCGCTTGGTCCGCGGCCGCCTTGCGCACTTCGCTGTCCGGACGGCCGCGCAGACGCAAGTCGTCGACGTGAGTGCTGCCGGGGAAACTCGCGGCGAGCCTCTCGACAAGCCTGCGGCTCAGATTCTCGTCGAAGAGGAGCTTCACGCGGCGGGCGGCTGGCTCCAGCGGCGTTCGCGCGTCGCGGCGAAGGCGAGGACGGCGCGGATGTCCTCGCGTGTCAGGGCCGGGAAGTCGCGCAGCAGGTCGTTCTCGCTCATGCCGCCGGCGAGGTACTCGAGAACGTCATAGACGGTGATGCGCGTGCCGCGGATGCACGGCTTGCCGCTGCGGACATCGGCGCTGATGGTGATGCGATCCTGCCAAGTCACGATGCCTCGGAGGGTAGCACGTGCGGCTCGATTCGGTGCGGGCCACGAGCCGCCGGGAGATCGCCGGGTGTCCAGAGTCGGGGGTGGGCAGGGACGCCGCCCCCGGCGAGGCTCCGGGGACGCAGACCTGACGCGAAATGTGGCGTTGGCGGGCCCGGGGAGGCCCCTTGCTCATTCATGTTGCAGGAAAAGCTACAGATTTGTAGCTTTTCATGCGATATGAACGGCATGGCGGACACGGAGAGGGTGCGGGGGGTGGCGGGGGCCCAGCGCGGGGTGTTCAGCAAGGCGGACCTGCAGGTGCTGCTGGCGGAGCGGCATCCGGCGGCGTTCACGCGCAGGGTGGCGGCACTCGAGGAGGCGGGGGTGCTCCGGCGCTTCTCGCGCGGCATGTACGTGACCGGGGAGTTTGATCTGGCGACGCTGAGCCAGCGGCTGGCGCCGGGTTCGTACGTGAGCTTCGGGAATGCGCTCGCGCGGCACCTCGTGATCGGGACGCGGCCGGAGCGGCAGCTGGTGGCCGCGAAGCCGGGGCGCGCGCACGAGTACAGCGGGCTCGGGTTCGAGATCGTGCACGTGCAGATCGCGCCGCACCTGGACTTCGGCCACGCCGTCGTCGACGGCGTGCGCTGGGCCGACGCGGAGAAGGCGACACTCGACACGCTGTACTTCCACCTCCGCGGGCGGCGCTTTCCCTTCGACGTGTTCTCCGACATCGACCCGGCGCGGCTCGACCGGGCGCGGCTCGAGGCGTACCTCGAGCGCTACCGCAACCCCCGCTTCGTCGCCTTCGCGCGCGGCGTGCTCGGGCTCGCATGAAGCCCATCCTCCATCGACCGGCGACCGAACAGGGTCTGTTCGTCTGGGTCCTGCATCGTTTCGCCGAGGTCTTCGAGGAGCATGCGGTGCTCAAGGGCGGCATCGCGCTCGCCCTGCACGACTGCCCGCGCGCGACCAACGACATCGACTACGTGTTCGTGCCGTTCGAATCCAAGAAGGACATCGTCGAGCGCCTGCGCGAGGTGCTCGGCGAGATCGAGGGAGCACAGGTCACGGTCGTACCGCACTCCAAGATGGTCCGCGCCGAGCTGCGCGTCGACACCGCCGCGATCCAGATCGAGGCCAACGTCGACCTCGAATGCCCGTCGATCGCCGTGCCGACCTCCGGCCTTGCGCTCGCGCAGGGCCAGCCGTCGCGCCTCGTGCGCGTGATGAGCCTCGACCGCGCGCTCGCCCACAAGATCGCCGCCTGGAACGAGCGCCGCCTCCTGCGCGACCTCTACGACATCTACTACCTCGTCGCGCGCCTCGACGTGCGACCGGACATCGAAGCACTGCGGGCTCGGCTGGCGCGCTTCGAGTCGCGCCTGCCCGCGCTCAAGAAGCGCAAGTCGATGACGTTGGCCGAGCTCGTCACCGCTCTCGAGAACGCGGCGAAAAACCTCGACGAATCCAGCCTCCGCAACGAACTCGCCCCCGTCCTGCCCGCCACCGAGCTCGAAGGCCTGATCCCGCGTCTGCGGGCGGGCGTGACGAAGCTGGTGGAGGTGTTGGGACGCGAGGCGAGTTGAGCCTGCACGCGAAGGAGCCGCTTGTCGGCGCTCCGCTCTCCAGAGATCTCACGCATCCGATCACCCCGGCGCCCACCGGTCGATTGGGCCCAGCGGTCGGCGGACGCAGGGCGGTTCGCAGCGGCAACCTGCTCAGAAGCGGTCGATCAGCATCCACTCGCCGATGCGGGTGTCGGAGAACTCGTTGAACAGCCACGGCTTGCCATCGGAGGTGAGCACGAGCTCGTCGAAGTCGAAGATGCCGCCGAGCTTGATGCCCAAGCGCCAGGAGGGCGGCGAGTTGTCCGAGGCGGGCTCGAACTCGTAGGCGTAGCTCGACGCGTCCGGAATGCCCGTGGCGGGAATCGACGGCAGGAATTCCGGCACGAGCGCGTCCAGCGACGGCGGTGGCAGGCCGTTGCGAGCCTCGAAGGCGCGGAGGGCAGCGACGACGGGCTCGGAGCGTCGCACGAGGCGCTCGAGCGCGAGCTCGCGGGCACCCGACACGAGCGGAAACCCGGCGAGAAGCAGCGGCGTCGCGGTGGCTCCGGCGACCAGCGCGCTCAGGGCCGCGTTGCGCCACCGGACGAGGACCGAGAGGAACAGGCTCAACGTGCCGCCGACCACGATCGAGAGGATCGAGACCAGCAGGAACACGAGCCCCAGATCCCGGCCACCGCCGAAGGACTCGGCAGCCATTGCACAGGCGACGATCCCTCCGCCCGAGGCCGCTCCCAGCCGCACGCCGCGCCCAACGATTCGCCAGTTCCGCTTCCTCCGCCTGTCGGCGTAATAGAGCCCGTCGATCCGAGCCGCGGCGCTGGAGTCCATGTTCGCAGCCTAAATCATGTCGCGCTGAGTGAGGACCCGAGGCCCGCAAATGTCGAGTTCGTCACGCGTGGTCGAGCTCCGCCGCGCTCACGCATCCGGCGGGCCCGGCGTCCACCCGGTCGATTGGGCCCAGCGGTCGGCGAGGTGGAGCGTCTCCCAGATGAAGGGGGACTTGGCTTCGGTGTAGGCGGAGCGGTCGTGCGCGTGCAGCGAGGCGAGTGAGTGCTTGAGCGTGGCGTAGGCGGCGGCGCGGGAGGGCGTGGCGCGCAGGAAGTCGCGCAGGAGCAGCGCGGACTGTTCGGAGAAGGAGCCGGCGCGGCGGACGTGGAGGTGCGTGCGGCGGGAGCCGGAGGGCTCGCGGAAGTAGCGCTTGGTGAGGTCGTCGTTGTCGGCGCGAAACCGCCAGCCGAGGCGCTCGAGCGGGAGGCGGAAGGGCGTGGTGGGCTCGAGCGTGGCGACCGAGACCTGCAGGTCGATCACCGGCTTGGCGGCGAGGCCGGGCACGGAGGTGGAGCCGATGTGATCGATGCGCAGCGCGACTGGACCGAGCGCCACGCGCAGGGGGAGCGCGAGCGAGCGGAAGAGCTCGGGCCAGTGCGGGTCGTAGGGCGCGACGAGGATCTCGTCCATGCGCGCAAGGGTAGCGTTGGATACGCACCGGGCCGGCCAGCCGCGCTCTGCGCGAGGATCCGACCCCGCCGCACCTTCGCGTGCCGTCGGTCTACGACCCGTCCGCGGACGAGAGCTGAGCGGCGCGACTCGCGTTCATGTCGCAGGAAAAGCTACGAATTCGTCGCTTTTCCTGCGACATGAACGGCGCGGCGCTCACCACGAGTCTTCACTCCACCGGCCGCGAATGGGCGAGCCCGGCTCATTCGACGTGTAGACGAACGTGGGGCCGAACACGAACCGTGTGGCGTCGAAGCAGACGTACCAGAACGCGGGGCGGGAACCGCTGGGTTCGAAGCGATGGTAGCCGTATTCCGGGGCCGAGATGCGTCCGGTCTTCGGGACGGCGGACAGGAACTCGGGGACGAGCGCGTCGAGCGCAGGAGCCGGCTCCGAAAAGCGCTCTTCGTAGGCATGAAGCGCATCGATCAGAGGCTCGGCTCGGGCGCGGGCGCGGTTGACCGAGAACGAGTGAGCGACGAACGAAAGCGGATACGACAGAAGGAACAGCGCGATGGCGTAGGCCAATGCGTGGATCGCGCGAGTCGTCTTCGCACGGAATCGAGGGATATCCAGCGAGATCAGAACGCAGACGCCGAGGGTGAGCAACGTCCCGGGCACGAACACGAACGCCATCGCCTGGAACCCGGAGATCCCCAAGAGCTCCAGCACGAAGCAGAGCGCCGTCGAGCCGAGGCCCAGCCACAGGCCACGCGTGGCGGCGTGGCGCTTCAGCTCTTCGGCGCGGGCATCGCGCTCGTCCGCCGTCGGGCGAGGCTCGTGCGCCGTGAGCGAGTTGGGAGTCATGACCATCCTGGTTGGTCGGGAATTCTCGCGTGAGCGGGTTGACGTCAATCGTGATGGAGCAGGACCCACGAGCCCACGCGCTCCACGAAAGCTTCATCTTCCCGGTCGAGTGTCTCGTCCGGGCGGTACGCGAATTCGCTCCCGAGCACGAAGCCGATGTTTGAGATGCAGAGGGTCCAGTCGAGGGCGCCGGCTTCTGGCCGCTCATCAAGACGAGCGTATCGGTACTCAGGAAAGACCGGCATTCCCGGAAAGACCGGCATTCCCGTGCCTGGAACCTCGGCGCGAAACTCGGGGACGAGCGCCGAAAGCTCGGGCGGAGGTTGGGAGTGACGCTTCTCATAGGCGTGGATCGCGTCAACGAGCGGCTGGGAGCGCGCGACAAAGCCTTCGAGCGCCATGACGCGGAAGCTCCAAGTCCAGTCCAAGGTCAGCCAGAACGCCAGAGGTGCAGCGAGCATCGCGAGCAACGTCGCGAGCGCCTTGCGGCGGAACCTGCGAGACACCAACCCGAACAGGGCGACGAGCGTGACGGGGACCCATGCGTAGAACAACGCGACAATCAGAAAGATCGTGTCGAAGCTCGCCCTCCCAAGCCACTCGAGCACGCAGAGCAGCAGCGTGACCCCGAGCCCCGTCGCGACTCCGGCGACGAGGCCGAGCGCGAGCACGCTTCGGATCGAGCCTGGCTGGCGCGGCAGCGCTGGAGGAGTGGTCGGAAAGTCCATCTGGAATCGCTCGCCCAGGCTCGACGCCAAGACTACCCGGAAATTCCAAGTCGAGGCATGTGCCTCGAGATTTAAGCGATTGCCGACCGCGAGTGAGGCCCGCGAGGCCCGTCGGTAGGAGGCCGGGCCAGCGTCACTCGTGCCAGTAGATCCAATCGCCGAGCCGTGTCACGGGGGCGTAGGAGGGATCGAGGCCTGCGTCGATTGGGCTGTAGACGAATCGGTCCCAGTTGACGTAGCCGCGCGAGCATTCGACCTCGAGGCTCCAACACAGGGGGCTCTCGGGCGTTGGGCGGCCGGCTCGGTACTGGAACGACGGGCAGTTCGGCATGCCGGTCCCCGGGATCTCGTCGAGGAAATCGGGTACGAGGGCGAGCAAGTCCGGCGGCACGAGGCCGTGGCGAACTTCGCAGGCGCGGATTGCGGCGACGAGTGGCTCGGCACGCTTGGCGAGACGATGGAAGGCGATCTCGCGAAAGAACTCCTGGGCGGGCAGCGTGAGCAGGAACGAAGGCAGGGCGAGCAGGCTCACGAGCACGAACGTGATCGCGCCGGAACGGAAGGCGGGCGAGAGCGCGGCGACGAGAGCGCAGACAAGAGAGAGGCCAGTTCCGGCGAGCAGGAGCACGGCGAGCAGCTCAAAGGCGCCCCGAGCGGATCCGAGCAGCTCCAGCCCGCAGAGGATCGTCCCAGCGCCCAGTCCCGCTCCGATCCCGGCGAGGAGCCCGCGATGGAAATGCCTGTTGTAGATCGACCGGGGCCGAACTGCATCGCGAACAGGCTGACGCTCACTCACGCTTCGACTGTACCTCGAAATTGAGGGGCCGCGACGGCGCGAGCGCGCGCCGCTCACGAACCCGGCACGAGGCTCGCGGGGAGGCCGTCGTGGGCGGGGTCGTAGTTGTACTGGTCGACGCGGAAGGGGCCGATCGGGTAGTCGAAGGACAGCTCCCAGTAGCCAGGGTCGTCGGGAGCGACTTCGGACGCCGCGTAGTCGAACTTCGGCGCCCAGCGGAGGCCGGTCGAGGGAATTGCGGGCAGGGTGCTCGGCACGAGCTCGTCGAGAGTCTTGGGCCAGCGGTGGTGCTCGCGTGCGAAGGCCTCGACGGCGGTCGCAATCAGGTTCGCGCTCTGCAGCGTGCGCGCGAGGACGATGTCACGCGCGGCGTACGTCACGTACTGGCCGAAGTAGAGCACCGCAACGAGGGGAAAGCCGACGAGGCACACCCGTGACCGAAAGCGAGGTCCACGAATGCCCGTCACGAACAAGTCGATCAAGGCTGCTGGGATGAGCAAGAGGCCGACGATGGTAGTCAACAGTCCAAAACCGTTGTGAGCGCAGCCCGCAAGTTCGAACGCAGCGTCGACGGCGATCCACACCGCTCCAACGAGAAGCCCAAGGATCACGTCCTTGAGCATGGAGCCGCTCTGCGTGCGATCGTCGGGCAAGGCTTCGCGAGTCGACGTCACGCCAAACAGGCTAGCGCTCGGGCGCGAGGGCGGCAGACGGGGGATTCGGCTCGGCAGGAAGGGACGCACGTTGGCGAGCGAGTGGTAGTCGAGTGCACTTGGCGCGACTAGCCTCGCCCGTGAGCAGGTCGAGAGTGTCGAAACTGGCGCTGGGGGCCGTGCTGTTCGGAGTCGGCGCCTGGCTCCTGTGGCCGCAGACGTCGGGCTCCGGCGCGAGAAGCGTCGAGGGGGGCGAGCCGCCGGCGGCCGCCCCGGCGGTCGCGGCGGCACGCGCGGACCCGCTCGAGCTGCCGAATCCGATCGAAGCGGCGGAGGGGCGGGACGCGAGCGAGCGTGAGACGGCGGACACGAAAGGAATCACCGTCGTCGACCTCAATGGGTTCGTCGATGCGACGCCTCCGCTGCGCTTCCCGCCCCTGTGGGATTACGGCACCGTCGAGCCGGGCACGATCGAAGGGCTGGCGTCGCACCGCGGAGTGCCGGTCGAGCGCGGGACGGTATGGTATGGCCTGAGCGAAACGCTGGGAGTTCCCGCCGATCCGGCGGAACCGATGGGAACGTTGAACCACGGCGCCATGAAGGCCTGCGCTCTGCGTGCCGACGGGACGTTCAGGATCCAAGGCCTCGCCGACGGGATGTACTGGCTCGGAGTGGACACCGGGCGTGGTGTCGAAGTGCAGTCCATCTGCGGAGTTTCAGCCAACTCGCGGGGCCATCGACTCGAGTTCCGACTCGGCGACGCTCGCATCGAAGGTCGCGTCTACGACCCGCAAGGGCAGCCTGTTGCCGGAACGGAGATCAGGCTCGAACCGTTCGCTCGGCTGGGACAATTCTGGATCGCCACGAGCTCCGCGGACGGCAGTTACGCGATCCGCGGATTGCCTGCCGGGGGGTTCGAGGCCCATGCCATTCGACCCGGAGATCGCAGGGCGGAGGAGCAGTCTCCGTCGCTGCGCTACATCATGGACCTGGGAGAAGCAGAAACGAGGACCGTCGACTTCGGAACGCCACCACCCAACACACGCTGGACAGGAAGGATCCTGGATTCGGCCGGTGAGCACGTCGAGGTCGACGGTCGCTTGGACTTCCTTTGCGAGCCGTGGTGCGCGCATCCCGGCGAGTCCGCAAGCGTTGTCCTCAAGCGTGGTCGGTTCGACATGCGCGTTGCTCCCGGCACGCACCCCCTCGCCGTAGTTTGTGACAGCAGTTCTGTCGGTGCCCCTGGCCACGTTTCGTTGGGACGATTCCAGCCGAGGATCGTCCCGGAGGCGATCGGAACCGAGGACCTTCAGCGCGACCTGGTCCTGCCAGGTTCGACCGTGCGAGGGCATTTCGCGGGCATCGTCGCCATGCGGGACCCGGGTCTGGTGAGCGCTTCCCTCGAGAGTTCGGAGCGATTTTACGTGTCCGCGAAGGTGAGAGACGACGGGTCCTTCCGGGCCTACGCGCTCGAACCCGGCGAGTGGACCGTTCGTGTCAGATCCGAAGGTCGCACGGTCGGCGAAGTGGCGTTCACGGTGCTCGAAGGCGAGCTCGTGGTGAACGTGTGGGTCCCGCTCGAGCCACGTTGAGCCGGCCGATCGGCAATCGCGCCCCGGTGCTGCGCGCACAGCGCGACGGCGATGGAGAAACTCATGGTTCCCTCTACGCCGCGTCCGCGCGTGCGGATTCGTCGCAGGTCAAGGCAGGATCGTGACTTCGAGACCCGCGGTCAGCATGCGGCCCGACGGGCCGGGAAGCTGGGGATCGCGGGCGACGCACTGGAAGTAGAGCGTGTCGCCGGCCGTGAGCGAGCGCGAGGCGAGGTAGGCGTGCGTGAGTGGAGAGCTGAGCTGGCCGGTGCAGTCGAGCTGGGTCGGCGGGGAGCCGGAGGTCGTCGCGAGCGGCAAGCGCGCGGTGGGCGGCGCGAGGCAGATCGTCATGCCGCTGATGAAGGGCGTCGAGGCGGGCGTGTGGCTCCACAGGAAGAGTGCGGAGCGCTGGTTGAAGAGGCGCGAGGCGTGCAGCGTGAAGTCGTCGGGACCGGTGAGGCTCGGGCTGCCGGTGTGTCCGATGCTCGGCGTGCAGAGCAGCGAGTTGACGCTCGGCTTGCAGTAGTTGATGGGCGTGTCGAGGCCGTACTCGAGGCGCACCTCGTCGACGAACCAGCCGAGGAACTGGTTGGCGCCGTCGTCGATCGGATCGAACTCGAAGCGCAGAAGCACGCTCTGCCCCGCGAAGGCCGAGAGGTCGACCGAGACGTCGCGCCAGACGAGCTCCTCACCGCCAAAGGCGACGTCGATCCAGTTCTGACCACCGTCGACGGAGACCGAGACGAAACGCTGGTCGTAATTGCAGTTGCCCGCGATGTACCAGAGCGTGGGGCACTCCGTCTCCTCGAAGCTCGAGTAGTGCAGGCGCACGTGCTGGGCTCCGGCGGGAATCGCGATCGGCGCCACGGTGGTCATCCGCGACGAATAGGGGCCGGCGTAATCGCACGTTGCATTGGGTTGCGCGATCCCGAAGCGGGCGGCGCGCGTGCCGGAAGGGAAGGGCGCGACCAGCGAGCCGCAGGCTCCGCCGGAAGCCGCGATGTACCACTTGCTGGCGCCGGGATTTCCCGCGACGTTCCAGTTGCCCAGGCCGTTCTCGAAGGTCTCGTGGAAGAGCGTGGTCTGCGCGGCGACGGTCGGCGCAAGGGCGAGAAGCGCGAGCAAGCTGCGAGCGAGCATGGCGAAGGTCCTCGGGGAACTTGGGAGGAGGGACGTGATCGAGCATACCCGATCCGGAAAGGCGGGTTTCGGGCGGGTTTCGGCCGCGATGGCCGTCGCGTGGGAGCGAGGGCATTTCCGGAATTGACGGGACAGACCGAGCGTCGGTTCCATCCTTGGGGCATATGGGAACGCGGGACGGGGAGCTCGAGCGACGGATGGAGGAGGCGCGCTGGGTGCGGGCGCTGGCGGCGCGGCTCGTGGGCGAAGGGGCGGCGGACGATCTGGCGCAGGACGCGTGGGTCGTGGCGCTGGAGCGCGGGCCGCGCGAGGAGCGCGCGTGGCCGGCGTGGTTCGCGAAGGTGCTGTGCAATCTCGCGGGCGAGCGGAGGCGGAACGAGCAGGCGCGCAAGGCGCGGGAGCGGGCGAGCGCTCGCCACGAGGCGACGGAGAGCCCCGATGTCGTCGAGCGCGCGGAGGCGGCGCGGCGGCTTGCGGGGCACGTGCTCGCGCTGGAGGAGCCGTACCGCTCGACGTTGCTCGCGCGCTATTTCGATGGGCTCGACGCGAACGAGATTGCACGGCGCACGGGCACGAATGCGTCGACGGTGCGCACGCGGCTCGAACGTGGGCTGCGGCAGTTGCGGGAGCGGCTGGAGCTAGCGGAGGGTGAGGGGTGGCAGTTCGCGCTCGTGCCGTTGATCGATGGGGCGAATGGCGCGGGGAGTGGCGCGCTGGCGGCGGCGTCGGTGGCGAAGGCTGGTGCAGTGACGGTGGTGGGAGGAATGCTCGGCATGTCGATCGCGTCGAAAGTGGCGTTGAGCGCGTTGGTGCTTGGACTCGGCGCGTGGATCCTGTGGCCGCAATCCGTGGATGACGGCGTGGGGCCGAGCGGCGGAGCTCAGCAGGAAGAACGCAGCGCGCAGGCGGCGCAGGAGCGGCCGGAAGTGCCGCGGGAGGGCTCGCGCGAGTTCGCGGAGACGGCGATTCCCGCGGAAAAACCGTCGGAAACGGAGGGAATCCCCTCGGGCTCGAACGATCGATTCGCGGAGGAGCTCGCCGTCGAAGTGGCGCCGGGCACGATCGACGGGCTCGTGTTGCGCCGGGGCGAGCCGGTGAGCGGCGGCACGGTGTATTTCGGTCGTGGTTACGCGCGCGGGATGCCGTCGGAGGCGGGCGAGGAACTGGGCGCGCTCGACGATGGAGCGTTGGAGGCGCGCACCGTCGGCACGGACGGACGCTTCCGGATCGTTGGTCTCGACGCAGGTGATTATTGGCTCGGCGTCGACACGGGCGCCGGAGTTGGCGCGCAGTTCGGAGTGAAGCTCGTGGAGGACAAGCCGAGCCGACGGGTCGTGGTCGAGCTCGGCGGCGCGCGCGTCGAAGGGAACGTGTACGACGCGGAGGGACAGCCCGTGGCCGGCGTCGAATTGCGTGTCGATCTCGAGCGCCACGGGCACAATTTCGTGCGATTTGCGACGAGCGCGGCGGACGGGCGTTACGCGATCGACGAATTGCCCGGTGGAAGCGGCTGGGCCGCCGTGCATCCGACGGGACAGCGAAACCTCTCGGCCGAAACGCTCTTCATGCAACCGCTGGCGGAGCTCGGCGGTGACGAGGTTCGAAGGCTCGATTTCGGAACGCTGGCGGCGCGAATCCGCTGGACCGGGCGCGTCGTCGATCGCACGGGAGCAGCGATCGAGCTTGATGGCTCCGTGGGGCACAAGCCCGAGGGCGACGGTGCCTACTCGAGCACTCCGGTCTCCAGCGGGCGTTTCGAGCTGCGATTGCCGTCGGGCCCGCACGCGCTCGACCTCTCGCTCGACGTCGCGGGCGGCGCGGGGCCGCGTTTCGTCCAGCTCGGGACTCACACCGTGGAAACTGCCGATTTCGAGCGGGATCTCGTGCTCTCGGGCACGACGCTGCGTGGGCAGGTCCCGGGCTTCGACGCCGGCCGCCACGGGGCGACCGTGTACGTGGGGCTCTCGAGATCCGCGAGCGCGAGCCACGGCTTCCTGCCGCTCGCCGCGGACGGCACGTTCCGCTTCCACGGCGTCGAACCCGGTGAATGGACCCTCGGGGTCTCCTCCGGACAAGAGCGCCTCGGCGAACTCACGCTCACCGTGCTCGAGGGCGACCTCGCGCTGGACCTGCGGATCCCGCTCGCTCGACGCGGACGGGATCCGCGAGCGCGAGGCTTCAGTCGCCGACGATCGTGCGGAAGCCGCCGAAGTTCATGAGCCCCATCTCGAAGGGCATCTTGACGTTCGCGAACTTCTGCATGCGCGGATCGTTGAACACCTTCGCATTGACGCTGTCGCGGTGCTTGCGATTGCGATAGGTGATGTAGGCGAAGATCAACGTGTCGCTCTTCTTGAGCGAAAGGTTCGCCGGGAAGTTCGGGGTGCAGTTCGTGTCGACGTGGTCGAGCACGGCCTCGCGGTAGTCGAGCGCGCCGTGCTCGAGCCAGATCTTGCGCCCGAGCCTCGCCATCTTGGTGTAGGCCGCGAGATTGCGCTTGGGCAGGGGAATCACGTAGCCGTCGATGTACTTTGCCATGGTCGCGAGAGCTTATCGCGAGGCTCCGTTCGCGCCATTCACGGTGGACGAGTAGGCTGTTGGCGCGGGCGGGGTCCTGAGGATCGCACGCAGTCCGAAATCCCGACGGAGGCGAGGTTCATGCACGCGGCAAGGTCATGTCTGGGCGTTGCGCTGGCACTGGCAGCCTGCGTCGGATGCGAGCCCGAGATCGAAGTCTCGGAGGCCGCAGGACCGGTGAAGCCGGCGGGGCGAGTCGAGATTCCCGTCGAGCCGATCCTCGGCGCGGGCTGGCTGCCCGGGCGCGTCGATGTGCGCGTCAAGGCGACGGGCGCCCTGCCGAAGTCGCTCGAAGTGCGTGTGTTGCGGGCGGGGAAAGTCCTGGGCTTGGGGCGCACGGGTCCCGACGGTTGGAGCGAGCCCGTCGAGTTCTCGTTCGAGCGCGCAGACCCCGCCGCGATCGTCGTCGAGGTGTGTTCGGGCGGGATGATGCTCGGCCGACGCGCCGTGCCGCCGGACAAGCTCGCCTGGATTGGCTCGCTCGACGCGGCCCGCGAGTTCTTTGAGTTCGACGTGGGCGAGCTGCAAGTCGTGCGTGGACGCGTGCTCACGAACTCGGGCCAGCCCGCCCCAGGCGCGAAAGTGCGCGTGGTGCAGGGGCACGGCGGGCCGCGTGTCGCGTGCGACGCCGAGGGGCGCTTCGAGGTGGCCCTGCGGTCGGGCGAGCCCCAGCTCAATGTCGAATTGGCTCTCGAAGACGGCGGCGAACCCGATCGCCGCGCCTTTCCGGCCTCGGGACACAGCGTGGACGAACTCGGCGACCTGCAGCTGCGGTGGCAATAGCCCCCGGTCGGCGCTCGCTCTCCCAGCACCTTCGGCGTCGATCACCAGCAAGTGATCGGGGCCAGCCGCCTGCTGAAGGCGACCGGCCCCGCTCGAACAAGGCTGACCGAGTGATCCGACAGGTCCACTCCGATCAAGGCGCGATCGTCACGCGGATCGCGTTGGAGCTGTTGCGGTTGTTCGGCGCGGCCTTGAAAGGATCGCGGCCGCTGTATTGCGCGTAGATCGTGTCGCCGGCCGTCAGGAACTTGGAGGCCATGTAGGCCTGCGTGAAGGCGAAGTCGTGAGTACCGCTGCAGTTGGACGTCGGGAGGGTGGCGCCCGAGGCGGCGGCGAGCGGGGTGCGCACGATCGGCGAGGCGATGCACATCGTCGAGCCGTTGAACGGGTGGTTCGAGGGCGCAAAACCCCACAGGATGCGGGCCGGGCGCTGGTTGTGGATGCGGTGCACGCCGACGACGAAGTCATCGGGGCCGGTGAGGGTCGCGCTGCCCGACCAGTGGAGCACGGGGGCGCACCCGAGCGAATTCAGGCTCGACTCGCAGTAGTTGACCGGGCCCGGTGCGCCGTAGGTCAGGCGAATCTCGTCCAGAATCCAGCCGGCGAAGTCATTCTGCACGGAGTCGACCGGATCGAAGCGAAAGCGCAGGAGGATCGACTGGCCCGCGAAGGCCGTGAGGTCGACGCCGACCTGGCGCCACGTCCCTTCGGGGCCGCCGGCGGTGACCTGGGTCCAGCTCGCGCCGCCGTTCGTCGACACCGACACCGTCCGGTGGTCCCAGCCGCAGTTGCCGATCTCGCCCCACCACGGCGTGCACTCGGTGTCCTCGAAGCTCCAGAACTCGAGCCGCACGTTCGTGGCGCCGGCCGGGATCGCGATCGGAGCGGCGAGGGTGAGGTCGTCTGCGGTTTCGCCGGAGAAATTGCACAAGGCGCCTGGTGCAGCGTTGCCAAATCGCACCGCGTGCGCGGTGGAGGGGAACGGGTCGATCTTCGCGTGGCAGATGCTGCCTTCGGTCACGAGGTGCCAGCGCGAGAACGTCGAGGTCGAGCTCGTGGTCCAGTGGCCGAGCCCGGCCTCGAACTTCTCGTGGAGGAGCGTGGTCTGGGCCCGCGCGGCGGCGCTCGAGAGAGCGGCGGCGAACGCCAAGGGAACGAGGTGGGTGAACTGCATGGCGGGTTCCTTCTACGGGACGGTCGGCGCGAGTGGGGTCGATCTCAGCGTGCAATCCCGGGCGCTGGCGTTGGGAGAGTCTCCTGTTTTTTCCGGAGCCATGCTGAACGCCCCGCGACGAAGCCGTCGCAGGCCCCATGCGAGCGCGGCCCGGGCTACACTCGGGGCCCTCTCCCACCGTTCGAAATTCCGCTACCCAGCGAGGATCTCATGTTCGCCCTCCGCAGTTGGCTCCTCGGGGCCGCGCTCGCCCTCGTCGGCGGCGTCGCCCAGGCCCAGAATCAGGCGCTCAGCGTCAGCACCAACCTCAACCCGGCAGCGGGCTACCTCGATGTCCCGCACTCGCCGCTGCTCGCCCCGCCGGCGATCACGATCGAGGCCTGGGTGAAGTACGACGACGCGTCGATTCCCGCGGGCTGGATCTACCCGACCATCGGCCGCAAGAACTTCGTCCAGGGCGTGGCCGAGTGGTTCCTGCGCGTCGATGCGGGCAACAACAACACCAAGCGCCTGCGCCTGTGGATCAATGGCCAGAACGGCATTTGCAACGTGAACTGGAACTTCACGGCGGGGCAGCTCGCGAACTGGACGCACGTCGCGGCGACCTATGACGGAGCGTTCGGGCGCATCTACATCAACGGCGCGCAGGTGGCGCAGACGACGGGCACGGGGCCGCTCGTCAGCCTCGGCGACGTCATGCGCATCGGCGCGGGCGACGTCGCTCCGGGCAGCGCGAACGAGCGCTGGAACGGCCTGCTCGACGAGGTCCGCATCTGGTCGGTGGCGCGCACCCAGCAGGAGATCGCGACCGGCATGACGCAGCAGATCCTGCAGGCGCCGGGCCTGAACGCGAGCTACCTGATGAACGGCAACGGCTCGGACCAGTCGGGCAACGGCCTGCACGCGACGCTCGTCGCGAATCCGACCTTCGTCACCGTGCAATCGCCGATCGGTCCGGTCGTGTACTGCACCGCGGGAACGTCGACGAACGGTTGCGTCGCGAGCATCGCCGCGAGCGCGAACCCGCAGGTGTCGACCTCGACCGGCTGCACGATCACCGTCTCCAACGTCGAGGGTCTCAAGACCGGCATCATCTTCTACGGCCTCGACGCGCTGCCGCAGGCGTGGTGCGCGAGCGGCGGCTCGAGCTTCCTGTGCGTCAAG
This sequence comes from Planctomycetota bacterium, assembly GCA_026692705.1. GTDB lineage: Bacteria > Planctomycetota > UBA1135 > UBA1135 > F1-120-MAGs118. The sequence continues at coordinate 3,368 of JAPLOE010000226.1, read as the reverse complement.
GCGCCGACGCAGCGCACGTTCGTGCAGTCCACCGGCGGCACCGTGGGCGCGTGCGACGGCTCGCTCGTCCTCGACTGGAGCGCGTTCCAGTCCACCAACCTCGGCGGCCTCGGCCAGCCGTTCTCGGCCGGCGACTCGGCTTACGTGCAGGCGTGGTTCCGCGACCCGCCGGCCTGCAAGACGACGAGCCTCTCGAACGCGCTCGAGCTGACGTATGCGCCGTAAGCGCTGGCGAAATTGAGCGACAAGTTCGCGGGCCGGCTGCTGGGCAGTCGGCCCGCGGAGTTTCGGGGGTGAGCTCGGCGACGTTCAGCTCGCGAGCGTGCGCAACGCGGCGATGAGCTGGTCGAGGTCGGCTTCGGTGGTGTAGAGGTGCGGGGTCACGCGTACGCCCTGCACGTTGGCGCGGTCGATGGCGACGGTGTAGATGCGGAAGCGCTCGAGCAGCTGGCGCGCGAGGTCGGCGGGTGCGAGGCCCTCGATGCCGACGTTGGCGAGGCCGCAGGTGCGCGCGGGATCGCTGGGCGTGTTGAGGCGCAGCTTCGGCAGGCCGCGCACGCGCGAGGTCCAGTAGCTCTGCAAATGCCGCAGTCGCGCTTCCTTGCGGGCGACGCCGATTTGCTCGTGGAAAGCGAGCGCGTCATGGATCGCGAGCAGCGTGGCGGCGGGCTGAGTGCCGGTGTGGTTGAGGCGCGTGATGTCGCCGTCGGGTTTCGTCGAGGGCGCGAGCAGCGGCCAGAGGCCCGGAATGCGCTCGCGGCGAACGTAGAGGAAGCCGGCGCCGAGCGGACAGCCGAGCCACTTGTGCAGGCTGGTGCCGTAGTAGTCGCAGCCGAGCTCGTCGAGGCGGAACTCGAGCTGCGCGAAAGCGTGTGCGCCGTCGACGAGCGTCGCGACGCCCTTGGAGCGCGCCATCGCGCAGATCTTCGCGACCGGCAGCACTTGCCCCGTGATGTTGGCGACGTGGCACACCATCAGGAGCCTCGTGCGCGGCGTGATGGCGCTCGCGTAGAGCTCGACGAGTTCGTCGTCCGAACGCGGATCGAGCGGCAACAGCACGCGCTTGTTGACGAGCCCGTGGCGCCGCGCCTCCTGCTCGAACATGTCGAGCATCGCACCGTAATCGGTCTCCGCCATCACGGCCTCGTCGCCGGGCTTCCACTCGTGGCCGGCGATGACGAGGTCGAGCGCCTCGGTCGTGTTGCGCGTGACGACGAGCTCCTCGTGCGAACACCCCGCGACTCGCGCCAGCGCCTTGCGCGCGCGCAAGTTGTCGTCCTCTGCCTTCGTGCGCATGTAGCGCGAAGTCTCGACGTTCAGCGCGCGCAGGTGCCCGATGTAGGCCTCGAGCACCGGCTGCGCCATCATCGAGTAGTAGCCGTTCTCGAGCTGCACGATGTCCGTGGGCGGCTGGTACTGGCCGCGCAGCGCGCGCCAGAACTCGTCTTCCTTCGCGAGCTGCGTCGCCGGCATTTCCGACCAGCGAGCCCAGGCCCGCTCGCCGACGAGCGCGGCCAGCGTGAAACCGCCAAGTCCCTGCAGGAATTCGCGCTTGTTCATGCCCGGCGAGGCTAGCCATTGGCTCGCGGTCTCGGAAGATGCTCGAGCGCCGACGCGTCAGGCTCGAGGTCGAGGTGTCGCCCCTGAGTCGCTTCGCGCTGGGCGTCCGAAGACACGGAAGAGGGCGGGCAGGAAGAACAAGTTGAGCAACGTGGAAGTGACCAAGCCTCCGAGGATCACGACGGCCAGCGGGTGCTCGATCTCATTGCCGGGAGCGTTCCCCTCGAGAATGAGCGGCAACAGACCCAGGCCGGCGGTCAGTGCCGTCATCAGGATCGGCGAGAGCCGCTCCTCGGCACCGCGGAGCAGCATGTCCGTGGAGAAAGGCTGCCCTTCCTCGAGCTGAAGGTGGCGGTAGTGGCTCACGAGCATGATCGAATTGCGCGCGGCGATGCCGAACACCGTGACGAACCCGATGAGGGAGCCGAGCGACAGCACGCCGCCGCCAAGGAACGCGCCGGCCACACCGCCGATCAGAGCGAACGGCAGGCCCAGAAACACGAGCAACGATTCCCGCATCGAGCCGAAGTCCGCGTGAAGAATCAGCAGGATCCCGACCAGCGAAAGCAGCGCGAAGCCGAACATGCGCCGTCGAGCTGCGCCGCTCGCGTTGGCCTCGCCGAGCACCTCGGCGTGATAGCCCAGCTCGAAATCGGCCGCGGCAACGCTTTGCTCGAGTTCGCGAGCGACGCTGCCGAGGTCGCGACCGCTGACGTTGCACGTCACGTCGATGCGTCGCGAGGCGTTCTCGCGCTTGATCTGGTTCGGCGCACCGACGATCTCGACCTCGGCGACATCCCGCAACGGCACCTGAACCCCGCCAGGGGCGTCGATCGGAAGTTCGAGCAGCGCCTCGGGCTGCTCACGCAGACGCGCGTCGCCCCAGACGACGACGTCAAAAGCGGCCTGGCCATCGAGAAACTGCCCGACGCGCGCGCCCCGCACGAGCGTCGTCACCGCGCGACGGACATCCGCGATGCCCAGTCCCAAGCGGGCCGCATTGCCAGTTCGGAGGCGTATCTGAACCTGCGGTACAAGCACCTGCTGCTCGACCTTGAGATCGGTGAGCCCATCGATCGTCGCGAGGTCAGCCGCCACGCGCGACGCGTGCTCACGCAATCCCTCAAGCTCAGGGCCATAGATTCTGACGACGAGGGTCGCGCTCGCGCCCGTCAGCACCTCCTTGATCCGCTCGCGAAGGTAGGTGAGCACATCGCGGTGCAGGCCAGGGTAGCCCGCGATGGTCTCGCGCACGCGCGCGAGAGTTGCGTCGTAGTCGGCGTTGGGCTCGACGCTGATCCACAATTCCGTGAAGTTCGGTCCGACGACCTCGTCGGCCACCTCAGCGCGGCCGATGTGAGCGCCGAAATTGCGAACGCCAGGAATGGAACGAAGCTCGCGGCTCGCGCGCTCGGTGATGCGCGTCATGGCGTCGATGCCTGTGCCAGGCTCCTCGACGAAGTGCATCAGGAAGTCACGCTCCTTGAACTCAGGCAGGAACTCCTCGCCAAGGCGTGGGATGGCGACCGCCGTGGCGACCAGCGCGATCACGAGCGTGACGAGCGCGCCGGTCGGCCGACGGACGAGCGGCGTGAGCACGCGCAGGTACGCCGACTTCAGCAGGCGCAGCGGCGCGCTCTCCTTCGTTCGCATCCGAGCGCCTGTAAGCAGGAGCAGGGACAGCGCCGGTGTGACGGTCAGGGCCACGAGCAGCGAGGCGAGGATCGCGAGCACGTAGGAAGAGGCGAGCGGCCGGAAGAACGCGCCCGCGAGGCCTTCCAGGAAGAACACCGGAAGGAGCACCAGCG
>JAPLOE010000225.1 GCA_026692705.1 Planctomycetota bacterium | reverse complement strand
GCGCCGCCTGCTGCGTGTAGCCGTAGAAGAGCAGGCCCGACTTCTGGTTGAGCACGTTCGACGCGGTGATCAGGAACGGACCGAAGTTCGAAGTGCTCGCGTAGCCCGAGAAGCCGATCGCAGGCATGCAGAACTGCGAGTTGAGCTTGGACGTGCAGTACGCCGAGGGCATCTGGCACTCGCACTCGTCGGGAATGCCGTTGCCGTTGACGTCGAGCGAACTCCCGCTCGCGACGTCACACGCATCGGGGATGCCGTTCGCGTTGCAGTCGAGCGCCATGCCGCTCACGATGTCGCAGCCATCGGGGATGCCGTTGGAGTTGCAGTCGATGTCGGTCTCGTAGCAGCCCATGTCGACGATCGCGCCCGTGCCGACGCCCGTGTTGGCGACCGAGGGCACGTCGACGAAGCGCGGCGAGCCGCCGAGGTCGAGCGCGAAGCCCGCGGCTGCGCCAGCGTTCGAGCCCGCGTCGATGCCGGCCGAACCCGCGGCGAGGCGGTAGGGGTAAGGTCCGCACGTGTTGAACGTCGGCAGCGCCGAGATGTTGCCGGTGCCGGCGTAGGCCGGGACGACGAGCGAATGGGTCACGGACAGTCCGGCCGGCGCGATCTGTGCGGCGGTGTCGCCCGAGTTCTGCAGGACGATGCAGTTGGAGATCGTCGGGTTGCCGGAGACGGAGATGGCACCGACGGTCGACCCTTTCGAGAAGTTGCCGACCACGGTGCAGTTGCGGATTCGGGTGATCGCGGCCGAGCTGCCGATCGCGCCTGCGCCGATGTCGATCGACCTGTTGCCGATGAACAGCGAGTTGGAGCAGTTCAGGGTGCTCAGCGACCCACCGGCCACGATCGCTCCCCCGTTCTGGGCCTCATTGTTCTTGAACACGCAGCGGTCGAACGTGACGTTGGAGCTCTCCTGGATCCACACGGCGCCAGCGGCGAGGGTGCCGAAGAAGCCACCCGGGATGTCGGCCTTGTTGCCATCGAACGTGCAGCCAAGGAAAGTCGGACTCGAAGCTTCGACGTACACCGCCCCGCCGAGGTAGATGGTGCGGTTGGCGACGAAGGTGCAGTTGCGCAGCGTCGGGCTCCCGCCGGAGAAACAGTACAGCGCGCCACCGCAGTCGGTCTGATGGAAGGCCGCGTAGCCGCCGCGCACCGTGAAGCCGTCGTAGACGCTGGTGGAATTGACGTTGCTCCCGGCGACGAACAGGTGGAACGTGTTGTCCGTGAACACTCCCGCGCCATCGTTGCCGGCGAGGTCGCCCGAGAGGACGGTCACGTTGGCGGCGACGTTGCGCTGCGCGAGGCTCGTCTCGCCGCCGGCGAAGCCGCCGTAGACCGTGACGCCGTTCTTCAGCGTGAAGGCGTCGAGGCGATTGCCGTTCGAAGTCGGCTTGTAGGTGCCATCAGCGACCCACACTTCGTCGCCAGGGGCGGCGAAGATCATGCCAGTCTGGACACCTCCGGGGCCGGAGAAGGCATCGGCCCAGCTAGTGCCGTTGTTGGCGCCCGTGGCGTTGATGTCGACGTAGCGCGTGCCGGCGAGGGCGGGGGCGGCGAGAAGCGTGGCCGAGAGGAACGCGAGGCGGCGAACGGACATGGAAGCTCCTGGTCTGAGCAGGCAAGGGCGGGGAACTGCCTGCGGAGAAGGTACTACGGACGGCCCGTTTCCGCAGGGCTTGGGCCGTCGCCCCACGCTCCCCGGGCGTCCTGCGTTCCGCCGGCGCGGCTCCTATTGGCAGATCGTGAACTGCAGCGCGTTCGTCAGGCCCGTCAGGAACGGGTCCTGCGGGTCGCGCGACCACCACTGGGCGGACACGGCCTGTCCGAAGTTCTGGATCAGCGGGTCGACGCCGCTCGCGATGAAGGCGTTGAAGTCGAACGAATACGTGCCGGTGCAGTTCGCGCCGGTGGCCGTGCCGCCGGAGAGCTGCGTGGGCGTGCGGCGCAGGGGCGAGCCGATGCACAGCGTGCCACCGAGGAGCGGCACCGCCTGCTGCGTGTATCCGTAGAAGAGCAGGCCCGACTTCTGGTTGAGCACGTTCGAGGCGGTGATCAGGAACGGTCCGAAGTTCGTCGCGCTCGGGAAACCCGAGAAACCGATCGAGGGGATGCAAAACAGCGAGTTGCGCTTGGCCGTGCAGTACGTGGACGGCGGCGTGGCGCCCTGGCATTCGCACTCGTCGGGAACGCCGTTGGCGTTGGCGTCGAGCGAGGTTCCGCTCAGCAGGTCACACGCATCGGGGATGCCGTTCGAGTTGCAATCGACGTCGGCCTCATAGCAGCCCATGTCGACGATCGCGCCGGTTCCGACGCCCGTGTTGGCGACCGAGTACACGTCGACGAAACGCGGCGAGCCGCCGAGGTCGAACGGGAATCCCGCGGCCGCGCCGGCGTTCGAGCCCGCGTCGATGCCGGCCGAACCCGCGGCGAGGCGGTACGGGTAGGGCCCGCACGCGGCGAACGTCGGAGGCGTCGAGATGTTGCCGGTGCCGGTGCCAGCGTAGGCCGGGACGACGAGCGAATGGGTCACGGCCAGTCCGGCCGGCGCGATCTGTGCGGGGATGTCGCCCGTGTTCTGCAGGACGATGCAATTGGCGATCGTCGGGACGCCGGAGAAGGAGATGGCGCTGGAGGTCGACCCCTTCGAGAAGTTGCCGACCACGGTGCAGTTGCGGATCCGGGTGATCGCGGCCGAGCTGCCGATCGCGCCCGCGCCGATTTCGGTCGACGTGTTGCCGATGAACAGCGAGTTGGAGCAGTTCAGGGTGCTCAGCGACCCACTGGCGAGAAGCGCTCCCCCGTGCTGGGCCGTGTTGTTCTTGAACACGCAGCGGTCGAACGTGACGTTGGAGCTCTCGTCGATGTAGACGGCGCCACCGAAGTGGGTGCCGAAGAAGCCACCCGGGATGTCGGCCTTGTTGCCATCGAACGTGCAGCCGAGGAAAGTCGGGCTCGAAGCATCGACATAGACCGCTCCGCCGAGGTAGATGCTGTTGTTGGCGACGAAGGTGCAGTTGCGCAGCGTCGGGCTCCCGCCGGAGAAACAGAACAGCGCGCCCCCGGTGTCGGTCTGATGGGAGGCCGCGTAGCCGCCGCGCACCGTGAAGCCGTCGTAGATGCTGGTGGAGTCGACGGTGCTCCCGGCGACGAAGATGTGGAACGTGTTGTCGGAGAAGACGATCGAGCCATCGTTGCCCGCGAGGTCGCCGGAGAGGATCGTCACGTTGGCGACGAAGTTGCGCTGCGCGAGGCTCGTCTCGCCGCCGGCGAAGCCGCCGTAGACCGTGACGCCGTTCTTCAGCAGGAAGGAGTTGTTGCGATTGCCGTTCGTGCTCGGCTTGTACGTGCCATCGGCGACCCAGATCTCGTCGCCGGGGAGAGCGACGGAGAGCGCGATCCTGAGGCCGCTGACGCCGGAGTAGGCGTCGGCCCAGCTCGTGCCGTTGTTGGCGCCCGTGGCGTTGACGTCGACGTAGCGCGTGCCGGCGAGGGCGGGGGCGGCGAGAAGCGTGGCCGAGAGGAACGCGAGGCGGCGAACGGACATGGGAAAGCTCCGTGTCAGGGCCGGGAGGGAAGGGAAGTACCCGTGGAGAAGCTACCACGGATGGCAGCCCGGTGAAGCCTCCCGTAACCTCGCGTCGCGCCGCGGCAACGCGGGCGTCCCACGGAAACGAAACGGAGTCTGTCCTGAAGCCCGAACCGAGCGAACCGAAGGCAGCGAGCGCCGACCCCGAGCGCGAATGGCTCAAACGCACCTACAAGCGCGGCGAGCCGCAGCTCACCGTGCGAGCGGTCGTCGTCGGCATGCTGATCGGCGGCGTGATGTGCCTCTCGAACCTGTACGTCTTCTTCAAGACGGGCTGGTCGATGGGCGTCACGATCACGGCCGGGATCCTCGCGTTCTCGGTGTTCCGGCTCGCGAGCCTCGCGAAGCTCACCGACAAGCCGCTGACCGCGCTCGAGAACAACGCGCTCACGACCGTCGCTTCGGGTGCGGGCTACATGACCGGCGGCGGCAACATGGCGGCCTACGGCGCGTTGCTGATGATGATCGTGACGCACGAGAGCCTGAAGCGGCCCGACACGCTGCCGATGATCCTGTGGTTCGCGGTGATCGCGGCGCTCGGTGTCTTTGCGGCGATTCCGATCAAGCGCCAGCTGATCAACAAGGAGCAGCTCGCGTTCCCGACCGGCACGGCGACGGCGGAGACGCTCGAGACGCTGCACGCGACGGCCGGCGCCGGTGCGGCGAGTGGCGAGGGCTCGCAGAAGGCGCGCGCGCTGGGCATCGCGGCGGCGGTCGCGGCCGTGCTCGCCTGGGTGCGCGACGTCAAGGCCGACTGGATGCCGTTCAACGTGCCGGCCAAGATCCCGCTGGGCTTCAAGGTCGCGGGCAAGAACGCGGCCACGTGGACGATCGAGCTCAAGACCGAGGTCGTGCTCGTCGGCGCCGGTGCGCTGATGAGCTTCCGCACCGCTTGGTCGCTGCTCTTGGGCAGCGTGCTCACCTATGGCGTGCTCGCGCCCGCGATGGTCGCGGACGGCGTCATCAAGGAGACCGTCGACAAGGACCTCTACAAGAACATCGTCCAGTGGACCGTGTGGCCGGGCGCGTCGATGCTCGTCGCCTCGGGCCTCGCGTCGTTCCTGTTCGACTGGAGGAGCGTCGTGCGCTCGTTCAGCGGCATGACGCGCATTTTCAGCCGCAACAAGGGGCCGAGCGATCCGATCGACGAGGTCGAGTGCCCGTCGTGGTGGTTCCCGGCCGGCTTCGTCGTGCTCGCGCCGATCGTCGTCGCGCTGATGGTGTACCTGTTCCAGATCCCGTGGTGGGCGGGCGTCATCGCAGTGCCGCTCGCGGTCGTGATGGGCTTCATCGCCGCGCGCGTCACCGGCGACACCGACGTCACGCCGACCAAGGCGCTCGGCCCCGTCACGCAGGGCATCTTCGGCGCTCTCACGCCCGGCAACCTCGCGGGCAACATCATGAGCGCCAACGTCACCGGCGGCATCGGCCTGCACGCCGCGGACCTGCTCACCACGCTCAAGACCGGCTGGCTGCTCGGCGGCAACCCGCGCGCGCAGTTCCGCGCCCAGCTCTTCGGCGTCGTCGCCGGCTCGCTCCTGATCGTGCCCGCGTTCAACCTGCTGATCCCCGATCCCTCGAAGCTCGGCGGCGAGGATTGGCCCGCACCGAGCTGCCTCGTCTGGGCCGGCGTCTCCGAGATCTTCGTCAACGGCCTCAGCGTCCTCGGCCCCGAGGCCCGGCTCGGCATCCTGATCGGCGCCGCGCTCGGCATCGCGCTCGCGCTGCTCGAGAAGCTCGCCCCCAAGCCCCTGCGCCCGTTCATTCCTTCTCCGTCGGGTTTGGGGATCGCCATGGTGATCCCCGCCAGCAACGGCTTCGCCATGTTCCTCGGCGGCCTGCTCGCCGAGCTCGTCCGCCGCACCTGGAAGACCCTCGCCAACAAGCTCGTCGTCCCCATCGCCTCCGGCCTCATCGCCGGCGAGAGCCTGATGGCCGTCGCCATCGTCCTCCTGCGCGACGTCGCCGGCTGGCTGCCGAAGGGGTGAGCGGGGAGAAATCGCAGGGTTGAGGAATGAGCACGCAACGCCTCCGCACGACTTCGTTGTTGTGCCTTCTCGCGATCGGCTGCTCCGAGGAGCGCCGCGTCGAACGCCCAGCGCCGTTCGTGCGCACGGAAGGGCCGTTCTCCGTCGAGTCGTTCTCGCCTACGGTCGTCGGCGAGGCGTGGGTGCGCATCAAGTTCGATCCGCTTCAATCGGAGCTGGAAAACACCAAGGTGATCTCGTTCACGTACCACCCGGTCGACGCGCCCGTCCGCGCCGAGGCGGGGCGAGCGACGGCCGTTGGCGACTTCGGGGTGTACGAGCTGCCCTTGAAGTTCGACGAGCCTGGCGAGTGGCGCATCCGTCTCGGGGCCAGCTGGCCCGACGGTCGGCCCTTCACGGATGGCGAGATCTTCTTGCGGGTTGCTGAAGCGCGATGAGCGATCGTCTTCGGAAGTGGTGGAGCAGCCTGGAGACACAGCTGCTCCTTTGCCTGTGGCGCGTTTCGCAAGTCATGAAGCGGCCCGACATGTCCCGGGAAGAGGTTGCTCAGTGCATTCAGGACTTCTTGGAAGGCACGGGAGGAGCCTACGACTGGGACGACTTCACAAGTTCCGAGTTTCGCGATCCGGAGCTCGAGTCCGTGCGGAAACAGTGCATCGACGTGTATACGAGCTTTCCGGCTGCAAATGGCGAAGGGTACTGCAACGCGGAGGGTCTGGCGGAACTCCGGCGGCTCCTGGCGCTGCTTCGTTCGCAACCGACCTCGCCGGATCCCTGAGCGAAAACACCGCGCCGCAGCAGTTCGCTCCGCAAGTCGGAGCTAGGCGGTGTTCGTGGCCGGGAGCCGGTCGAGCATCCGCGGAGCGGTCGGTTGGAGGAAGCTCGAAGCTGCACAGGCTCCGATCTGACCAAGCACAACTTCGACGAGCCAAGTTCGCTAAGTTGGCGCGGCGGACCTTCGCTGAGCCCAGAATTGGTGGCGCCGCGAGAACTCCCTGGACAGGTGCGCGATCACCGACGTCGGTTTCCGGCGGTTGAAGGCGGGGTTCAAAAGGAATTCGTAGTCGAACTTCCGCAATTCGTACGGTTGCCGCATGGCAGTCCTGCTCCACGGCGGCCGATGGCGGCCGTCGCCTGGAGGCGTCACCACCGACCAATTTGCAGCGCACAGCACCAAACACAGAACGTGGGGCAGCGACCTTAGAGCGTCCATCACCTCGGCTCGATCTCCGAGGTCGTCGGATCCGAAGGGGGCGTCCGGCCGAACTCGCTGATTGTTGATCACCACGACGCCAGATTGGTCTTCCGGCAATTGTCGGGCCTTTTCACGGAGTGCGTTCACGACGCGCCAGGGCTCGCGTGTCTCGACGTACGGGCCTGAAAACTGCAGAGGTTTCAACCCATTCGACTGGGCCCACACAGCGAGTGCCTCCGAGGCGTCTTCTCGTGCGAGTCCGGCTAGCAATAGTCCCGGGATACTGAGCACTTCGACTCGACCCGACTCGCGGGCGCGCTGAGCGGCGCGCGCGACCCCATCCGAGATCGTCGGAAACTCTGCAGGCGCGGGTACACGGTCGCAACGACCAGCGTGCAAGAGTGGGAGCACGCTTGCGAGCGTGTAATGCACTCGGTCCATCGCCCCGTTCGCTTCGCGCAGGCCTTTGGGGGCGTGAAGTGTTGTAACTTCAACGAACACGGCGTCCGCGTGCTTGGGGGCGGTGACCAGGAGGTCTGGTGTTCGATTCTTGCCGCGAGCAACAACCTTGGGATCGAACTGGACTTCGAGCCCTGCTGTATCACACAACTCGGCAACTTCGACCACGTCTGTGGCCTCCGCGAAACCGCGCGGGCTCCGAAGTCTTCTTTGCAGAGCCGCGTAGTTCGGACGCACGCTGAGACGTCGAAGCGTGTCGGCTAGCCACACCAGCCAGTGGCGGGTCCACGCGGCCTGATTCATCTGAACTCGCCAGAGGCGCAAGTCCTCCGCGAGGTCGGGTCGCCCGTCGATCTCTCCAAGCTCCTGCCGGAGGACGGCGACGGCGTCGGGTAGCCGCTGCTTCAGGCATGCGGGGTAGTCGTCCATTGTCGCCGCGTGCTCCAAGATCTCGTCCCACCACCAAGGGTGCGGTTTCATCGGATCGCGGCTTGAGGTCATGTACCGATCCAGCTGTCCTGGACCGTGAGTCGAGGCTAATGAGACCGAGGCAACTTGCGCAAGGAACGCCCTTCGAACTGCGATAGGTGGACAGTAGCCGTGGCGTTCGATCGGCCAGTTCTTTGTCGACCTGGATTCACTCCGTCACGGCGCGGCGGCGATGAACCTCGGAACCGCCGCCCCATCACGGCGTCCAAGCCACCACGAGAGCGTTCGAGAGGTTGGTGGTCGAGGGGCCGCAGAAGGGGGCGGGGTTGCGGTACCAGACTTGGTAGATGACCGTCGTGCCGGCGGGAGGGATGGAGCCGGCGAGGCTCAGCGGGAGCTGGCCGGCGGCGGGGAAGAGTGCGCCGCCGGAGGGGCTCGCGAGCGAGAGGGCGAGGCGGCGCATGGGGGTGCCGGCGCAGCGGATGCCGTCGCCGTTGACGCTGCCGAGAGCGCCGTTGATGGAGTTGGCGCCTTGGAAGAAGAGGCTGGTGGTGTTGGGCGGGAGGCCGGCGACGAAGAGCTGGAGCGAGTCGGTGGTGGTCGAGGGCTGGCCGCTCCAGGCGAGGCGCGCGCCGGCGGTGGTGGAGGAGTTGGGGCAGCCGCCGACGGTGGAGGTGCCGTTGCCGCAGGGGCACTGGATGGTGGCGCCGTCGCAGAAGGAGGCGACGGAGCCGCCGGTGGTGCCGCGGAAGGTGGCGCCGAGGATGTCGTCGCTGGCGAAGAAGTAGAAGTCGGGCTCGCGGTGCCAGGCGAGCGTGAAGTCGTGGGTCGACTGCGCGGGGTTGGAGCTCTCGGGGCTCGTGATCTGGGCCTCGATCTCGGCGCCGTCGGTCTGGAATACGGGCTGGTGCGCCTGCAGGGCGGTCATCGAGATGCCGTTGAAGAGCACCTCGCTCACGTAGACGTCGTAGTCGGTCTGCGAGGTCGAATAGAGCTCGGAGTAGGAGACCGCGAAGTGCGTGCCGTCGCTGTCGATCGAGGGCGTGCGCTGGTCCTGGCCGAGGAAGTTGCCGTCGTGTCGAGAGGGCCGACGGCGACGGGGAACGTGGGCGCGACGACGACGCCGTCCCAGGCGACGCGCGCGCCGAGGATGTCGTTGCCGCCGGCGGGGCTCGCGCGCTGCCACGCGAGGTTCCAGGCGTCGGAGGAGTTGCTCTTGGAGACGGAGATCTCGATGTCGTACGTGTTGACGCTCTGATCGACGCCGATCACGCCGCCCTGCAGCGTCGCGTTGGCGGTGACGAGGCGCGCGTTGACGTCCTGGTCGACTCCGGGGGCGTAGATGCGCTCGTAGGCGACGAGGAAGTAGCTCGGGCCGGTCGGGTACGGATCGCCACCGACGTCGGGGTAGAGCACGTCGTAGCCCGCGTTGCCGAGGATCTTGAACTGCGCGGAAATCAGCGTGGAAGTGACGCTCCGCGTGCGGCCCCAGACCTCGACGCGGCCGGTGGTCGTGTTGATCGTGTGCGCGACGATGAGGAAGCGGTTCGTCGCGCCGTTGCTCGCGCTGCGCGGGCGGCCCCAGTAGGTCGCGGTCGCGTCGATCCACTCGCCGCGGTAGAGCGGATTGCCCGCGGGATCGTAGGCGTCGGCCCACACGTCGTGGTCGGAGGCGCTGAAGATCTCCTCCCAGCAGTACAGGATCGCCGTTCCGGTCGTGTCGTACGTCACGTCCGGCGAGAGCGTGTCGGTGGGCGTCGCCTCGATGCCGAAGGAGGCGAGCACGGGATCGATCACGAGCGGCAGCGTGGCGCGCGAGACGAAACCCGCGGGCACCGTGAGGCGCAGGACGCCGTCGCGCAGCTCGGTGTCGAGCGCGAGCCGCGCGCCGGAGGCGTCGAGCGCGACGGCGCGGCCGTAGAGCGCGTGGCCGAACTCGTTCGAGAACTCGAAGCCGTCGACGGTCTCGCGTGCGGCGAGCTCGGTGGTGACGTCGAGCTCGAGCTCGAGCTTGCCGCGGTGCTGGAGCTCGGCGAAGACGAAGGAATGCTCGACGGAGCGCGGCGCGAGGTCCCAGCGCTCGGTGAAGGCGCCGTGGTCGAGCTCGACCCGCAGGTCGGTCGCCTGCGGCTTCGCGTCCGGAACGAGGTGCAGCGGCTGGCCGGCGACGGACACGCGCCGCACCGAGAAGTCGATCGGGAAGTTGCGCGGGGAGTGGGACGCGAGGAACGGCACGAAAGTGGCGCGGCCGGGCTCGAAACGCAGCTTGTAGTTGGCGCCGCGCGCCCACAGGCCGTGCTCGTCGGGGAGGATGCGGACCTGCTCGCGATCGCGCTCGAGCGCGCGCGTGGCCTGCTTGCGCGGCGCGCCGGGCTCGGGCGCGAACTCGGGCGTGGCGCGGGGCGCGACCGGAGTCGGAGCGAAGTCCGGGGCGCGCTGCCGCACGAGCGAGTCGAGCGGCGGCTTGCGTGGAGACCTGGAAGGAAATTCCAATTGCGCGCGGGCGCAGGGCACCAGCGCGGCCAGGAGGGCGGCGACGAGGGGAAGGCGGGGCATGGGCAGGGAGGTGGACCTGGAAACCTACCCCGCTGTGCAACCGGCGGTCGGCGCGCCCTTCCGCGACGTCGCGAGCGCTCACTAGGATCTCGCGCGTGGCCAAGGTCCTCTCGCTCGCCCTCGCGCTGGTCGCGGCGCCTCTCGCGGTCGCCGCGGCGCTCGCGTTGGGGCCGGATCCGGTCGAGCTCGCGGCGAACGCGCCGCTGCGCGAGCGAGCGGCGGACTACGAGGGTGCGGCGTCCTGCGCGGCGTGCCATCCCGAGCACCACTCGAGCTGGGCGCGCACGTACCACGCGACGATGACGCAGCTGCCGACGCGCGAGGCCGTGCTCGGGCGCTTCGACGGGACGAAGGTGCGCTTCTACGGCCGCGACGCGGTGCCGTTCGAGCGCGACGGCGAGTTCTGGATGCGGATTCCCGACGGCGAGCGCGAGCGTGAGGCGCGCGTGGCGTTGTGCGTCGGCTCGAACCGTTACCAGCAGTATTTCGAGCTCGTCGGCGCCGCGACCGGCGGCGAATACCGGCGCCTGCCGATTCTGTGGCACGTGGGGGAGCAACGCTGGATGCACTTGAACGGCGTGTTCCTCGGGCCCGACGACAGGAACTGGAGCGCGCACGCCGCGAGCTGGAACGACAACTGCATCTTCTGCCACAACACCGGGCCGCTGCCGCGTCTGGAGGACGAGCCGCGCGCGTTCGAGTCGCGCGTCGCGGACCTTGGCATCGCGTGCGAGGCGTGCCACGGGCCTGGTGAAGAGCACGTGCGGCGCATGCAGTCGCCGGTCGAGCGTTATGCGGCGCAACTCGGCGACGAGCGCGACGTCGCGATCGTTTCGCCGGAAAAGATCGGGCAGGAGGAGTCGCTCGCGCTGTGTGGGCAGTGCCATTCGCAGCGCTTGCCGGAGCCGATCGCGAAGCTCGACCAGTACCTCCCGACGGGGCTGACGTTCCGGCCGGGTGGGACACTCGATGGCCACGTCGAACCCGTGACGCGTGCGACGCCTTCGGTGCGCGCCGACCGGCCGAAGCTCTTCGAGGAGCGCTTCTGGAATGACGGGACCGCGCGGCTCTCGGCCTACGAGTACCTCGGCATCACGCAGTCGCCGTGCGTGAAGGGCGGCGAACTCACGTGCGGTTCGTGCCACACGATGCACTCCGGAGACGTGCACGGGATGATCGAGCCGGAGCTGCGCGGCGATCGCGCCTGCACGCAGTGCCACGAGGAGATCGCGCGCGACGTGCGAGCGCACACGCACCACGATCCGGCCGGCGCGGGCTC
>JAPLOE010000224.1:30175-36232 GCA_026692705.1 Planctomycetota bacterium | reverse complement strand
CGACGCAGGCCGCAGTTTGCAGAAAAAACTGCTCTGGCTCCGTATTTCGCGCGGGCTCCGTATTTCTCGCAGCTAGTCGCGGCTGCCCTGCGCGCGCAGGATCATGTACAGGAGCTGCATCATCGACGCGACCAGCGCGGCCACGTAGGTCATCGCCGCGGCGTTGAGCACACGACCGACGCCCTCTTCCTCCTCGAAGGACGAGACGATGCCCGTCGACACGAGCACCGCTCGCGCGCGCTTGGAGGCGTCAAATTCCGTCGGCAGCGTCACGAGCTGGAACAGCACGACGCCGGAGAACAGCGCGATGCCGACCCACATCAACCCGGTCATGTTCATGAACGCGCCGAGGATGAACGGCAGGTACCACAGCGCCGAGCCGTACTGCACGATGGGCACGAGCTTCGAACGCAGCGTCAGCGGGCCGTAGTTCGCCGCGTGCTGCAGCGCGTGACCGGCCTCGTGGGCCGCGACCGCGACCGACGACACCGAAGCGCCGTCGTACACGTCCGGCGAGAGCCGCAGCGTGCGCGTCGTCGGGTCGTAGTGGTCGGACAGGAAGCCCTGATGGCGCTCGACCGTCAGCCCGGGCAGTCCGCTCGCGCGCAACACCGCCGCGGCCGCTTCGGCGCCGCTCATGCGCGATGAGACGCCGACGCGCTGGTACTTGGTGAAGGTGGACTTGACCTTCCACTGGGCCCACAGGCTGAAGGCCAGGGCGGGAAGGGTGAGGAGCAGGTACAGGGGGTCGAAGATCATGGAATTGGTTGCCGTCGAGCCGCTCGCCGGGCCGCGACGGCGGCGGAGGAGCTGGATCGAGCGGGCCGAGAGGATTCGTTCAACGGGGGGCGGAAATCAAGCGCCAGCCCGCCCGGGGGCCCTTCCCGGCCCCGCGCGGGCCGTTCCGGGCAGGAATTGGACCATCACGAGAGAGTTGGGGTAGCCTTCCCCACGCACGCGACCCCTTCCCAACGCGCGCCACCCGACTCCCTCCACGCACCATGACCGAGCGCGACTCTCTACCGCCGGGGCCCGAGCTCCTGAAGATCGGCGACTTCGCCCGCATCGCCGGCACCAACCTGCGCACGCTGCGCTACTACGAGGAGCTCGGCCTCCTCCAGCCGGCGCACCGCAGCCAAGGCGGCTTCCGCTACTACCGCGAGACGGACCTGCACCGCCTCAACATGATCCGCGACCTGCAGGAGCTCGGCCTGCACCTCGACCGCATCCGCGTGCTGATGGCGACGCGCGAGAACGCCGCCGACCGTCCGCTGTACCTGAAGCGCGTGCGCGAGGCCCTCGCCGAGCAGGATCGGCTGCTGAAGGAGCGCATCTCCGCGCTCGAGGAGCAGCGCGCGCGCCTCGCCGCCGCCACCTGCAAGCTGACCGACTGCGAAGGCTGCCGCGTGGTGCCGGGCCCCGGCAACAACTACTGCGAGCCCTGCGTGATCACCGGCCAGCCGCTGCCCGCCAAGGTGAGCGCGCTCTTCTGAGAGCTCGTGAAGAAATGAGTTTGCGAGCTCTCAGGATGCTGGTTGCGCCGTCGCCTGACGGCGCCGGACGGCGAGACCGTGAATGGCTTCACGGTCTCTGAGATTGCCCGGCGCGCCGACCGCGGCCGCCCGCAGGCCGTGACGATCTACTTCGACAACAACGCGACCACCGCACCCGCGCCCGAGGTGCTCGCGGCGATGTGGCCCTGTTTTGCCGAGCATTTCGGCAATCCGTCGAGCCTGCACAGCCAAGGCGAGGCCGCTGCGAAGGCGCTTGCGGCCGCACGCGCCGCGCTCGCGCGCCTGCTCGGCGCCGGCTCTCCCGGGCGCATCGTGTTCACGTCCGGCGCGACCGAGAGCAACAACACCGCGATCCACGCGGCGCTCGCGCGCGACCCGGCGCGGCGGCGTGTGGTGACGACCACGGTCGAGCATCCCGCGGTGCTCGAGCCGCTCGCCGCCGCGGAACGCTCGGGCCTCGAGGTCGTGCGCATCGGCGTCGACGGCGAGGGCCGGCTCGATCCGCGCGAGCTGTGCGCCGCGCTCGACGAACGCACCGCGCTGGTGAGCGTGATGGCCGTCAACAACGAGACCGGCGTGATCCACGACCTCACGGGCGTCGCGGCGCGCGCCCACGAAGTCGGAGCGTGGTTCCACGTCGACGCCGTGCAGGCCTGCGGCAAGCTGCCGCTCGACCTCGAGGCACTCGGCTGCGACCTTGCTTCCTTCAGCGCGCACAAGCTGCACGGCCCCAAGGGCGTCGGCGCGTTGTACGTGCGGCGCGGCCTCGAGCTCGAGCCGCTCCTGCGCGGCGGCCCGCAGGAAGCCGAACGCCGCGGAGGCACCGAGAACGTCCCGGGCATCGTCGGCTTCGGCCGCGCGGCGACGCTCGCGCGCGACTGGCTCGCCGGCGACGGCCCCCAGCGCCTCGCCGCCCTGCGCGACCGGCTCGAGGGCGAGCTCTGCCGCCGCCTGCCCGGCACCCTCGTGCACGGCGCCGGCGCCCGGCGCGTCGCCAACACATCGAACCTGCGCTTCCCCGGCATTTCCGGCGAGGCGCTGGTCGGGCTCGCCTCCGACGAGGGCCTGTGCGTCTCGACCGGCGCCGCCTGCTCCTCCTCGCGCCACCGCCCGTCCCACGTGCTCGTCGCCATGGGCCTCGACAGCGCCCAGGCCTCCTCCAGCGTGCGCCTGTCGCTCGCGCGGACGACGACCGTGGCCGAGGTCGAGGCCGCGCTCGAGATCCTCGTGGCCACCGTCCAGCGGCTTCGGGCCCTGGCCGGCGCCTGCTGACCCATCCGGGGTCCAGAGCGCTCCCTGCCGGCTCAGGCTGGATTGGGCCCCCGCCCGATCTAGACTTTCCGCCCCCAACCCATGGCCGAACCCATCGCCACCTACCAGACCCGCGTGTCGGGCCTGTGGACCACGACCCACCGCCTGACCGGCCCGGAAGGCGAGGTCGGCGTGCTCACCGTGCGCCGCAACCGCTGGGGCATGATCGACCGCGGCGAGTGGAGCCCGATCAAGGGCGAGGTCCTGCACTTCCGCCGCGACCCGGGCATCCTGCGCTCGCAGTTTTCGCTCTGGACCGGCGGCCGCGAGTGGCTGGGGTCGTCGCTGCGTTCGAGCTTCCTGCGCCGCGAAATCGTGCTGCACACCGGCTCGCGCCCGCTGCGCGTGCTGCCGCTCTCGGGCCTGCGCACCGGCTGGACGATCCAGGCCCCGCGCACCGGCGAGCTCGCCCGCCTCTCCGGCGGCCTGATCGGCCGCTCGATGGAGATCGAGGTCTTCCGCAAGCTCGAGTTCGAGCTGGTCGTTTTCGCCTACTTCCTCGCCTGGCAGATCCGCCGCGAGGCCTTCTGGCCGGGGCCGATGCTCGACGAGGACCCCTCGCTGGGCACCCCCGCCAAGCCTCCGGCCAGCCCCGCCCCCAAGTAGCGCGCCCCCGTTCCGTCCCACTTTCGGCCCCCCACGGGAATCCAAGGCACCCCACCGTCGTCCAATGGCTCCAACCACGGCGCAGGCGATCCGGCACCCCGGAAACCGCCCCGCCGCGGGCTCGCCAAGCCGGCGGGCCCCCAAGAAAACTCTCCACAGACCATGAAGAAAGTCGCGCTCCTCCTCCTCGTCGTCCTCGCCATCTTTGCGGCGATCACCGTCGTGATGTTCAACCGCACCCCCCAGGGGGAGCAGGACATCGTCGCGGTCACGCCCGAGAAGACCCCGGTGGCGGCCGAGCCCACGAACGGTCCCGAACGCGTCAACGCGCCCGCCGAGCCCGCGCGCGAGGTCGCGACCGAGGAGCCGACCGCGGAAGAGTCGACCGAGATCGAGGAGCCGACCACGGGCAACGCGCGTGTCGTTGGCGTCGTGCTCAACCCGGCGGGCGCCGCGGTCGAGGGCGCGACGGTCAAGATCTCGCTCGACGCCCTGATGGGCGAGTCGATCGCGATGGACTGGTTCTCCAACCGCGAGGCGAGCGGCAAGTTCCTCACGACCACCACCGACGCCAAGGGCGCCTACGTGTTCCGCGGCGTCGACCCGGCGCGCAGCTACTACCTGATGGCCTCGCACCCCGAGTACGCCTCGGTGCAGGAAGAGGGCCTGCGCGTCCCCAAGACCGGTGAAGTGCGCGCCCCCGACCTCGTGCTCGCGCAGGGCTCGGTCTTCAAGGGCTACGTCTCCGACTTCCAGGGCGGCCCGCTGCCCAACGCGATCGTCGACGTCGACTCGGCCTACATGATGGGCATCGAGATGGCGAGCCCCGACCGCCTGACGGTCAAGACCGATGCGCAGGGCTACTACGAGTTCCGCAACATCTCCGCCGGCCCGCGCATCGTGTCGGCCTGGGCGGACGGCTTCGAGCGCCAGATCCACCACGACGTGATGTTCGCCGGCACGCCGGGCGAAGTCGTCGAGCGCAGTTTCACGCTCAACCTCGGCCACCCGATCGCCGGCCGCGTCTTCGGCCCGGGCAACGAGGGCATCGCGGGCGCCAAGGTGTACGCGATCAACTACGGCTCGAACGTGTCGTCGCGTGGTGACGTGCTCACCGACGAGAACGGCAACTTCCAGATCGACGGGCTCGCGATGAGCTCGTTCATCCTGATGGTGCAGGCCAAGGGCTACCGCATGGCGCGCCAGACGCGCGTCGCCGCGGACGACCTGAACGTGCAGATCGAGATGATCAAGCAGGGCGCGATCCCCGGCCGCGTGGTCGACGCCACCACCAACCAACCGATCCGCGACTTCAAGGTCAGCCTGCTGCACGTCAACACCGCCGTGCCGATCCAGGGCAGCGCTCCGGTGAGCTACGAGCCCACGGAAGTGCGCGAGACGGTCAAGGGCTCGGAAGACGGCTCCTTCACGCTGGTCGGCGTCGACCCGGGCAACTTCGCCATCAAGGTCACGGCCAGCGGCTACGCCTCGAAGGTCTCCGACACCTTCTCGGTCGTCGACGGTGCCCAGCAGCCCCCGGTCACGATCCAGCTCTCCAAGGGCGGCACGATCAAGGGTCGCCTCGTCGACGGCGGCGCCGGCAAGGGCATCTCGGGTGCGACCGTCACCTCGCGCGACGGCGACCTGCCCGAAGCGATGGCGATGGACCCGTTCCTCGAGAACATGGTCGCCTCGCGCACCACCGAGCGGAAGGTCCGCACCGGCGCCGACGGCCTGTTCGAGATCAAGCTCCTGAACCCCGGCCGCTACCGCCTGCAGCTCGAGCACCCCGAGTACGCCTCGGGCTGGGCCGCGGACATCGTGGTCGTCGAAGGCGCCACCAACGACATCGGCCAGGTGCAGCTCTACGCCGGCGGCAGCGTGCAGGGCAAGGTCGTCGACGCCACCGGCAAGCCCGGCCAGCGCTGCGTCGTCAATCTGTTCTCCATGGCCGCCCAGGACCAGTACACCGCTCGCACCGACGCCGAAGGCCGCTACGAGTTCACGCACGTGCGCCCCGGCGACTACCGCATGACCGCCTCGCGCTCCTCGGGCGCCGCCGGCGACGCGATCAACCAGATCGTCGAACAGGCCCAGAGCGAAGTGCAGGTGCGCGTCGGCGAAGGCCAGATCACCAACCGCGACATCTCGATCGGCAACTGATCTCGGGTCGCTCTTTCTCCTCGCCCCGGGCCGAACGCACCCGCGTTCGGCCCGGGGCGCTTTTGTTCGAGCGCGCTAGAGCAGTTGCCGCACACCGGGAGTCGGAACGCGGCAGCGGAGGGCGGGAACCAGGACGCCATGGAATGCTCGGAAGCGGAGCCCCGGCCGCCAGAGACACGAAGAACGGAAGGGGCAAGCGGGCAACGTGCGGCAGCTGGAACCGGACGGACGACGCCGGTGCGCGGGTGAGCCCTCCACGGTCTGACTGCGCTGCCGCGCCGAGCGGGGAACGCGGGATTGAACCCAGACCGACCTTGCTCACGACTCGAGGATCACGCGCCTGATGCGGTCCGATCTGGACACCGGCTGGTCTCGCGGCCCCGGAACCTCGCGCCCACTCGCGCTGTTGGCCCGCGCGCCCGGCGTCTCGGCGGACCAACGACTCCGTCTATCCCCCCCGCCC
>JAPLOE010000224.1:0-30125 GCA_026692705.1 Planctomycetota bacterium | reverse complement strand
GCTAGGATCAACGTGACGCCTGCCCCCCGGCGTAGTCCCCGCGCGGCCGCTGCGCCGCCCACTCGCATGAAGAAGCTCGCCCTCGCGCTGGCGATCGCCTGCGCGTCCTGTGCCACCTACAAGCCGATCGACACGCGGCTCATCCCGATCGCCACCGACGCAGAACTCGTTGCCGAGTATCGGAAGTCCAGCGGCGCGCACACCGTCGACCCCATGGAGATCGACAAAGTGGAGTCGACGCGGTTCGCAGTTCTCGACGAGTTGTGCGCACGCTGGGGTGTCGAACGCAGCACGGCCAACGAGATCACTCGCGGCGTCGTGAGCGCCGGCATTCCTGAGCGTGCAGTCGTGGTTGCCTGGGGAAACCCCGTGAGCGTCACGCCCGGAGACGGCGGCGAGACGTGGCACTACCGTAGGATTGCCGGACAGGATCCGCGCCGCGTCGTGTTCCGCGCCGGCATCGTGTCGGAGGTCTACCCTCCGGGCGGCTACTAGGAGCACGCCATGGAGACCTTCGTCTACGTCATCGCGGCGATCGGCTTGCTTGCGGTGATCATCGGCGTAGTTCGGCCGTCGCCGCAGGAGCGATCCGAGTCAGCTGCGAAGGCGGCCGCCGAGCCCAGTTCAACCGCGCCGATCGCCAGCGATGGCGCGCCGAGTTCGCCACCGACCAGCCTCCTCGGCTTCGTCGCAGGGACCTTCGGGTTCCTCGCGTTTCTTGCCTTCGCATCCGCCCCGATCACCTTCCTCTGGAGCCTCGACAAGCCCAAGGGAGAGGGCGTCTCTTGGTGGATCATCGTTGCCGCGCTGATCAGCGGCAGCCAGTTCCTCGCTACCTCCGTGATCTGCTCCGCGCTGGAGCGCATGGAGCGCAAGCTGCACGGACTTCCGCCGAGCGCGTGACTCCATGAACACACCCATCAGCGAGCCCCGCTCGCCTGCGCTGACCCAACTCGCGACCACGTTCGTCACCATCGCCTGCATCTGTGCCTGCTTGGCCGTCTGGTGCATCTTCAACGGCGAGTGGCGGGCGATGATCGAGTGCCTCCTCAGCACCCTGGTCTTCAGCGCCGCCTACGTCGCCTTCCACTCGCTCGACCGAATCGAGCAGCGGCAGGAAGCGATCGAGCATTGGCTCGCCGCCGAGAAGAAGCCGTGAGCCCTATCGCCCGCCGCCCCCACGCATGCTTTCGCCGTTTTGCTAGGCAGGACGCCTCGTGTGGGCGACTCCTACGCGCGCGCTCGATCAAACCCTCTCCCACGAGAGGACACGTTCAGGTCTCGCCCTTCGCGATCGCCCGAGGTTAGACTCTCCACTCTCATTGCACCAAGGATCCAAACATGAGGCTCTCGCAAAGCATGCTGTTGGTTCCCGCGCTGATCCTGATGAGCGCGGCTTGTTCTACGGTTCGGCTTACGCCGAGCGCTGCCCATTATCTCAAGAACGGCAGCACATCCCGCACAGCGCAGGATGACCTCAATAGGGCGGTGAGCGACCTGAATACCGCTCGATCGGTGCCTCATCGTGTCTGCGCGCTGTTCGACAGCTTTCCAGAAGTTCGGAAGCACGTGGCGCAGTCCGTTGGCATGCAACCTGACGCAGCCAGCCTTGCGACGCTCCAGTCGGAGGGGGTGATCGCGCGCTTAACAGTGATCAAGGCAGTCGACAAGAAGGGCAACCCAGAGTTTGAGACGAGACTCCCTGTTCTCCGGCGAGAACTTGCGCAGCAGATCGTAGACGCCTGGTGGAGTGGGAAATTCAAAGACGTCCCAGACTTCGACAAAGCTATGGGCATGATCTTCTTGGGCAAGACACGGCCAGCAGATCCAACAACCAGCGCCGAGCTCCCGCCTGTTGTTCCGGGCGAGGAGTCCGCGTTGTTCCTAGCTCAGCAAGTTGAGCAGCGGCGACTGGACGTTCAGCAGCTACAATTGGTCGAAGAAGGCAGTTGGGAGTACTTCGTCGACGGATCCATCTTCTTCTCCGTGGAACCGCTAATCGCGATACGTCCAGACCTCGAAGCGGTCGCCATCCCTTCGATCGCGATAAACTGGCGTCCATACAACATCGCGGACTTGGCTAGAGAGGAGACCAAGTACCTCAGCAAAGGTCTAAGCGCGCTAGCGTTTCAGTTGACACTAGGTGGTGCGGTCAACCCGAGCGGTAGTGGCGAAAACGCGACGGGCGGCGCCATCGGCACGGGTTTGTCGTTCCCGATCGCCGGCTACGGAGCGTTCTCGTTCGGCGTCGTGTTCTACGGGGACGGAAGCAGTTCTCAAGGGGCTCCCTACATATCCCTGTCCCTCGGCGACTTCGGGAAGTCGACGAAGGGGAACGGCGACACGTAGTCGAAGATCGAGTGTCCGTTTCGGTTGCCGCCGCGCATCGCGGGTTCCAGTATTTCGTGGCACCCGGGAACGGACAATGCCTCTCCACCGCTGCACATCCCAACTCATCACAAGATCCATGGAAGCCAACATCGCCATCCTGATTTACCTGCTCGACGTCTTCGGCCTCTCATGGGCAGGGCTACGCGAGTCGCGGCGCCGCAAGACGGGAAACGCCTGACATGCTCACGTGGATCCGAAGAACGCTCGGTGCCGTGCTGTTCGCAGTCGCGATGCTCGCTCTGGCGGGCGGTCTCGACGCCAAGTCCGAGCAGCAGCCGCCGCAGGTCGTCGGCGTCGTGCGGTGGTCGTGCCGCGGCCAACCGAGCAGCATCGTGAAGCTTCCGCCTGCAGAGCCGGCGCCTCCCGCGCTTCCGGTGACCGAGCGCCTCCCTTGGGGCTGGCTCGTGTTCTGCACGGTGGTCGGGGTGTTCGCGTTCTCCCGGGCGGGTAAGCGGGATGCCGTC
This sequence comes from Planctomycetota bacterium, assembly GCA_026692705.1. Taxonomy (GTDB): domain Bacteria; phylum Planctomycetota; class UBA1135; order UBA1135; genus F1-120-MAGs118. The sequence continues at coordinate 27,270 of JAPLOE010000224.1, read as the reverse complement.
GACTCGATTGCTCCTGTACGTCGAGGCGCGGGGTATTGACGCCATGAAAGCTCCCGATCCCGATGTCCTGTCAGATCTGACTTCCAACCCTGCGCTCACGGCCGAACTCGCCAGGGTGGCGGATCTCATCGCTCGGCTGAGGAACCTTGGTACCGCCAAGCTGAAGGATCTTCTCAACTCCAAGTCCGGAGCGCTGAGCATCGACGAAGGGGTTGAGATGATGGTGGTCGTCTGCCTTTTCAGGCTAGGACTTCAGCACTTATCTGCTATCGAATGTCAAGTACGCTTCGGCTGGACGAATGCCTCGAAAGTGTCTATTCGCAGCATGTTCGAGTGCGTGTCGAGCATTAGGTATCTTCTGCTCAACGATGAGGATCGTGGGAAGCGCAGTCGGGCATTTCTCTATTGCGATTGGGCTCATAGTCGTTACTTCTTGGCGTCGCGCATCAGCGGCACTTCAGAGAACGATGCACTCCGGACGCTTGCCTTGTCGGAAGGTGCAGATTGGATCTTGGCGACGAACGAAAACGCGAGCCGTGAAGCAGCTCAGCTCGACGCCTGCATGAGCGGAAAGAACATGGAAGACGTACGCAAGCAAATGAGTGGAAAGGGGCTTGAGGCGCAGGCGAGAGTGAAATGGCACGCACTGTTCGGCGGCCCCAAGAGCATCAAGCAGATGTGCAAGCTCGTTGGATATGCCGCAGCATACGAAGTCCTGTATGACGACTGGTCGAGGACTGTGCATGCGTCTGAGTCGATTCGGCGCGTTGTCGACCTGCGGTCCAATTCGATCGGAATCGCACCACTCCGGGACGCCTCCGACCTCAACATTGTCAAGATCTACGCGGTTTTGTTCGGGATGGATCTGATCAAGTCAATCAAGAAGCTCATTCCGTGCGACGTCGAAGTCGAAGTGGGGATCTGGTATCGAGCTAACCGCTCTGAGTTCCGGCGCGATGCCGTCTTTGCGCCCCCTCAGTAATGGCGAAGTTTCACATTGATCACTGCCATGTGCCCAGAGGCGTATCGTGGTGCGAACACGCCGGCGAGGCCGATTGAGCACGCAAGAAAGGGAGTGGCTTGGCGTGCATGTAACCCTACTCAAAGTCGCAGATCCAATTGAAAATGGAGCGCCTCTTGTCGTACATTCAAGCTGTGAGCGCCAGGCCTCCTTGCCGTGACTAACAGTACTGCGCCGCGAATTTTGGGCAAAGATCTGGCGGAGCTGCACCGGACGACGAGATCCTCCATAGCTATGCCTTCACCAGGTCGACGCTCCGCCCGTTCACGCTCAGTGAAGGAGGACGAGTTCGATGGACTGGCGACTCCCGGGCCCTGCGCAGGTCCCAAGGTGGGTCCTTACGTTGATGGCACAAAAGAACCGCGCCCGACACGATGACGGAGCGGTCGTGTTTTGCTACAATCCCGATACAGGAACGCTACGCAAGCGAAGAGGCGCAAATGGACGAGCAACAATTTGACTTCCACCATATTGCCGGATTGCCAATGCGCGCGCAAGCCGCATTCGCCGGCCGGTGTCTACGCGCCGTGTTGCCGGAACTGGGGCGTAACTGGCCGGAAGGCGAGAAAAACGTAGAGCCATTGCTTAAATTGGTTATCGCCGCTGCAGAGGATATCGGCGCGAAACTGAATTATCGTGACCGTAAGCTTGAGTTGTCGATTGGCAACATGATCCCAGAAATTCGGGAAGCCGGTGATTCCCTAGCGGACCGCACGGACCAGATCTTGGATCGTATCTATGCGGAGCACGGAGCGCGATTTTCGAGGCCGCTCGGCGATCGTTCGAGTGTGGAGCTCGAGGAGCTTACTCGAATTGGTCCGGACGGTGCACTCGCTGCTCAGATGCTTAGGGCATACAGGATTGTCAGGGCCGGGTTGCACACTTTGAGCGTCGTTACGGCCGCCCTTGGTGACAGCGATGGGAAGTACCAGTTTCGGGAGGAGCAGCTATCGGTGGATGTCGTGCGTGCCGCGCGGCTTGCACACTCGGTTGGCGATGACGCGGCACGTGCATTCATCGTAGGGGCCTACCAGAAGCTCATGGAGTTCAGGCGCTTCCTGGTTCTAGATCGACCGATTTCATCGAGCTTCTTCGACTCGGTGCGCGGCTACGCCGACACTTCGGCTGCCTCGGGACGATCCGATGCGCTGGAGCTTGTTATCGAGCTTCCGAGCGACGTGTCGGACGACGAGGTCGTGAGCACAGTCGCCGAACTCGTGAGGCTCGCCGACGCGGTTCATCGGGCTCGTGGCGGTCACGGGCTTGTCCTCGATTCCGTCCGGTGCGAGCAGACTGCGGCATTGGAGGTCGAGCCATGACACGCAAGATCATTATCCGGCTTCGACCGGCGGATCTTCGAGACAATCCTGGGCTGCTCGATCTGGTAAGACAGCTGCTCGGCAAGAGCATCACGACCCTTGAGGATGTGGAAATTTTGATTCAAGGAACGGATCAATTTCAGCCGGTGGCGGAGCCTCTCTTGGGCGAGCGAGTCGTCGAGTCTTCTCTGTGCGCGCTCGACCAGAATCTGGAAATTGCCCTGAAAGCGGCCACGGATAAAGAGACTGGCCCAGAATCGCGACCTTCGGCTGAGTCCGTGATGGAGGGCGTCGAGCGCGAGTCGGAGCGCTTTGTCGGCATGCTTGTCCTTCGCGGAGTCAAGATCGTGGCGCGGATCGTCGAGTTTTCGCTGAAAGTTGGCGGAGGTCTCCGGATTTGATCTCTCGTCAGACCGGATTCGGTACTGGGCTACGAGGACGTCGAGGATGGTGTGCAAACCAGCACATGGGTAACACTCTTGCCCGGGCACATGGGTGACACGTGCTATTCGAACTCTTGACGTACTGGCAGTTCCGTTCGCGATCTCGCGGCAGGACGCCCAGGCGCATCGTTCGAAGGTGCACGTGTCAGCGTTCGTCGTCAATCTGCTCGATGCCGACGAGTTTGTGCGTCATCGCTGGACCGACGAATACGAGCTCCCCCGCCCACTTCATCGCGCCGCCGCGCCGATCGCGGCCTACTCAGGCCGCACCGCCCGGACGTTCGCGCCTCGCTTCATCGCCACGGGCTTCTGCTGCTGTACCACGGATTCCGCGGTGGATGTGACCGACGATACTCAGTGCCCAGCCGAACAGAACTCGGGCGCCGCTTGCGCGACGCCCGAGTTTCTCAGCGTGAGCTGCTACAGCAGGAGCTGCGGACCGATGCCGCTAGTTCTTGCTGTCTTTCTTGTCGGCTGCCGCGCCGAAGATCGCGGCGATGGCGATGAGCGAAACTCCCGCGAGGGCGACCGGCCCCGCGGCAGCTGCGCTGATCCACCAGAGGATTGCGAGTGTCATGCGTCCGAGCTTACCCCGCGCTCTCCGACCCTTGCCTAGTCGAGAATCAAGGGGTACATGTATGGTATACGTTAACTTTCAACTGGCGTGCCGGCCCATGTGATTCACCACTTTCAGCCCGTGCACGCCTTGAGCCACGTTTCGAGCGCCTCGTCCTTGGAGTCGCCCCCGGCGCCGATGTTGCACCGCGGGCAGAAGTACCGGTGCCAGACGGGCGCGCTGGCCGGCTTCGACTCGAGCCGGATGCCGCCGTTGCACTTCGGGCAGGGCGGCGCGTCGACCGCGGGCTCCTCGCGCTCCTCGTTCAGGTCGAAGAGCGCCGACTTGGGTGCGCTGCTCATGCGGACTTCCTCGTGGTGCGCGGCTTCGCCGCGGCGCGCGCGTCGAACAGCTCGGGCGTCAGCCTGGGGATGCGCAGCGCGACGCCGGGGCGATCGCCGTAGACCTTCCTGTGTGGCGCGCTGACGATGCGCCGGTCGTCGAACCACACGACCTTGGTGAGCGCGTCGCCAACTGCGCGCTCGAGCTTGTCGAGGTCCGCTGGCGCCTTGTGCGGTAGGGCGGCGCGTCGGGCCGCAACGATCCGTCCGAGCGGAAGTGCGACGCCGGCCGAGCGAGCACAAACACCTGCTCCAGCTCGATGGCACCGTCGAGCAGCGCGCCTCTCCCCCACCCCTTCGCGCGCGCCACGGCGGCGATCGAACTGCGCCAAGGGACGAGCCCGGCCTTGTCGTGCACGAGGATCGCGCGCTTCCCGCGCACGATTCCCTTCATCGAGCCCTGCGTCTGCGGCGCGCCGTGCACCGCGAACTCCATCGCCCCGAGCTCGCGCTCGAGCTCCTCCATCGATCGGCCGCGCGGCATCAGTCCTCCTCGAAGTAGTCTCCGCGCATGAAGCGCGACTCGCCACGCTCGTGCGACACCTGGACAAGCCAGCCGGCGCGCCGCCAGTGCAGGAACATGCAGCGGGAGACGACCGCGCCGCTCTCGCGCACGGTCACCTGCGAGCGAGCCTCGCCGTGCACGGTGACTTCGCGGCGTCGGCCGACCGCGCGCTTGAACGCTGCGCGGGCGGCCTCAGGGGTGATCGGAGCGTGGCCTTGTCGGACGCTCGCGACCGGTGCATAGGTTCTGCGCACTAGGGCACCGGCGGGTTGGCGACCATCGCCGTGGAGGCGTCGGCCGTGTGGCGGTTGTAGAAGTCGTTGTCCGACTCGCCCGTGGTGCGCGTGGTCGTCGACGAGCGGGTCGTGCCGCTCGAGTCCTTCCACTCGGTGACGAGCGTGTCGGTGAGCGGGAAGAGGCCGCCCTCCCACTCGCCCGCGACGTTGTACCAGTGGCGCTGGATCCACTGCGCCGTGGTCTCGATCGCGACCTTGCGGGTGCTGACCGACTGGAGGTTGCCGTTGGTGGTGCGGATGGGGTTCGTCATGGGTGTCTCAGTCCTTCGTGATGGCGGCCAGGATCACGGTCGTGCGACCGTCGGGGCACCACTGGCTAGCCGCGGAGCGCGCAGTTGCGACCACGCCCTCGACTGCTGCGTCCCTCGCGTCCCGCACGCCGTCGAAGCGCCCGGCCCAGAGACCGAACAGGAGCCCCAGCATTACCACCGCGACCACGGTGGACAGCGGCCCGCACGCGCCGCCTCGCTGCGATGCCGGCTTGCCCTGCGCGGGCCTCGGCTCGATCGGCCTCGGACCCGCGGCGCGCCCGCGCTCGTGCGCGTCGAGGAACCGGGCCGCCTCCGCCGCGTTCGTCTCGAGCATTCGCCGCTCGCGCGCGCCCATCGTCTCCAGCGTGCCGCGCTCTCGCGCGTGCTCGAGGTCCTCCACCCACCGCCGCGCGCGCGCGAGCTGCTCCTCCTTCTCGCGGCGCACGCGATCCGCGGCCGCGCGCTGCCGGCGCACGTGCGCGAGCAGCTCGACGGGCTTCGGGGGGAACTTCGAGAGCAGGTTGCCCCGATCGTCCCTCGAGTTCGTGTCCTGGGTCCATGCGATCGCTGCGGCGGAGATCTCCTCCGGCGTGGCGTCAGCGAGCACGACGCCCCACGCGAGGGCGGCGTTCTTCGCGGGCTTCCAGAGCTCGGCATAGAGCCCCGAGAAGTACCTGTGCGCCTGCTCGATCGCGCCGAGCGAGGTCGCGGCAGGCGACGAGCTCATCGACGCGATCGCGAGCTGGTGAAGCGCAGGCGAAGCCGGCTGCGACGTGACGAGATTCGTGCTCATGCGGTCCTCCGTTCGTGTTCCTGATCACCCACCCCGACGACCTCGGCGGAGCGCTCCTCTGCGCCTTCGAACCCGAGGCCGGCCGCCATCCCCGGATCGGCGGCGACGCGCCCGAGGTACTCGCGGGTGGCGCGCTCGGTCGCGTCCGTAGCCGCCTCCGACCGCGAGAGCGGCTGCTCGCCCCGCGGGCGGCCCACGCCGCGCTCCTGCGCGTCGACGTGCGGCCCCATCTAGTTCCCGGCGATCGCGCGGCGCTGCGCCACGGCGTAGCGCTCCGGCCCCGCCTCGAGGGCCTCGCCGAACATCGCGGCGGCTCGCGGCCCCGCGGGATCTCGGGCCTTGGCGCCAGCGGTCCTGCAGTGCTCGACCCACGCAGCCCAGGCTTCCCCGAACGCGGGCGAGGAGCGAAGCGGCGCGAACTCGGGGCGCTAGAGCACCTTCGGCCAAGGCTCGGCCGGCTTGCGGGGCTGGCCCCATGCTCGGGCGGCCTTGGTTCCGCGGCTGCGCATGGGGTGTCTTCTCCCGCTGGAGGTGGGGACGGGCGTCGTCGGTGCGCCGGGAGAGCGCGGTCGATCCGTCGACGATCCGGCGAAGCACTCGGGGATCGATCGGGCGCCCGCGGCGCTTGCCTTGGCTTCCTGGTGTTCCTTCTGCCCCCCTTCCGATCCGGATGCCTTCTTCAGTTTCTGGGCTCGGTTCTCCTTCGAGGGCTGCCTCGTATCCGGCGTCGGTTCCCTCCTTCATCTCCCAGTGCGCTTCTTCTCCTCCGGGCTAGTGCGGATCGCGGCGCGGGCGTACAAACGAGTTCGCAGCGATGGCGACGACTTCCCACGTCCCGCAGGCGGCGCAAGAGGAACACTTGGCGCGGCGCGCGGTCGTCTTCGAGGAGAGCGACTGGCAGGAGTTCCTGACCGACGAGTTGGGGACCGAGGTGCGCGTGCGGTACGGGCGGGCGCGGCATCAGGTGGTGCGCGTGCAGAAGGTGCGCGGCAAGACGCTGGTGACGCTCTCGAAGTTCTTCGGCGCGGCGCCGCGCGACGTGCGTGAGGCGCTGGCGACGTGGATGCGCTCGGGCAAGCGCGCGCGGAAGGCGACGCGCACGCTGGACGTGTGGATCGACGAGCGGGTGCGCGAGCTGGCGCACGAGGCGCCGCGGGGGCGCAAGCTCGAGCCGCGCGGCGCGCACCACGACCTGGCGCAGCTCGCGTCGGAGCTCGAGAAGACCGAGTTTGCCGAGGAAGCGGGCCGCAAGTGGCCGCCGATCGGCTGGGGGCGCGCGCAGGCGTCGCGTTCGCGGCGCTCGCTGCGCCTGGGCAGTTACGACCCCGTCGACCGCGTGGTGCGCCTGCATCCGGTGCTCGATTCCGCCGACGTGCCGCGCTGGATGGTGCGCTACATCGTCTTCCACGAGCTGCTGCACGCGGTGCTCGACCGCCCGGCCCACGACGGCCACCGCCGCATCATCCACGGTCCGCAGTTCCGCGTGCGCGAGCGGGCCTATCCGGACTTCGCGCGGGCGCTCGAGTGGGAGCGTGAGCACATCACCGGCCTGATCCGTGCGGCGCGTGCGGGCAAGCCGTTCGCGCTCGGGAAGCGCTCGCCCGGCCGCGTCGGGCAGCCGGTTCCCCGTCCTGCGGCCGCGAAGGCCGTGCAGCAGCTGCTCTTCTGAGAGCTCGCTACTTCTTCGCCGTGTTCGGCACCTGCGCGCCGGTCAGGCACGTGCCGAGCAGGTTGGCGCCGAGCGACTCGAGCGTGCGGCAGGTCTGCTCGACGTAGCTCTTGGGCGTCGAACCCAGGCGCACGACCACGACCACGCCGTCGGCCATGGCGCCGAGCAGGTTCGCGTCGGAGGTCGTCGTCGCCTCGGGCGTGTCGATCAGGACGTAGCTGAAGCGCTGCTTGAGCGTGCGCAGCAGCGTGCGCATGCGGTCGCTCGCGAGCAGTTCGCTCGGGTTGCGCGGCGCGGCGCCGGGGCCGACGATCGAGACGCCCTGCACCGACGTCGGGCGGATCAACGCAGGCAGGCGTCGATCGCGAGCACCCGCACGCTCGGCAGCTCGGCCAGCGCCAGCGCGAGGTTCAGCGTCGCGACGCTCTTGCCCTCACCCCGCAGCGCGCTCGTCAGCACGACCGTGCGCGAGGCCCCGTCGGGGTTGAGCGCCACCAGCGAGTTGCGCAGCGCGCGGAACTGCTCGGCATGCTGCGACCCCGGCGCGCTCGCGATCACCAGCTCCTCGCGGGTGACCGGGACCTTGCGGGACTCGTCAGGGTTGCCGATCGGCAGCGGAGCGGCGCTCGGGGCGGATTGGGATGCACTCATCGACGGTTCTGGCCTGGGACCCGGACAGGATGCGGCATCGACCGCAGCCTTTCCAAGACCCAAGCCAATTCTCCGCGGCTCCCGCACCGTTCGGTCGCTCGCTGCTCGCGCGCGACGGGACCGGGAAACGCGTTCAGGGGCCGAGGTCGAGGGCTTCGAGGGAGAGGGGGCGTGGGCCGGGGAGCTCGGGCCAGGCGCCGGATTCGAGGGCGCGGAAGAGTGGGTGGCGCGGGGAGGAGCGGAGGGCGCTGCGCAGCTTGAGGCGCAGCTCGTTGGCGAGCGTGTCTTCGCCGCGCGAGGCGAGGGTGGTGAGCAGGCGCTCGTAGGCGGCGAGCCAGGGCGGGTTGGAGCGTTTCTCGGCGGCGGCGGCGCCGATCCCGTAGTTGACGAGGCGCTCGCGCAGGGCTGCGCCGGGCTCGAGGCCCGCGACGGCGCCGGCCAGTTCCCAGTCGGCGTCCTGCCAGATGCCGATCGCGAGCAACGACTCGACCGTGGCCTTCACCTGGGCGTCGCTGGCGAGTTCGGCGAGCAGTTCGAGGCGCTCGAGACGCGCCTTGGTGTCGCTTTTCGTGCCCTTGGCGACTTCGGCGAGCAGCGTGCGCAGCGAATCGTGTTCGCCGAGGCGCGCGCGGGCCGAGAGCTGGCGGGCGAGGGTCGCGTCGCTGAACGGGCCGCCTAGCCAACGCTGCAGCAAGTCCACGGCCGCGGGGCGCGTCGCGGGAGCGAGCGCGAGCCATTCGATCGCCAGCGCGAGCTCGCGCTCGCCGAGCCGGCCCGCAAAGTCCGCCGACGTGAGCGTGCGCGGCGGCTTGGCGCCCGCGGCCTGCGCCCACTCGAGGAATTGCGGCCCGGCGCGCTCGCGCACGACGCGCGCGAGCAGCTCGGGCGAGAGCGCGAGCTCGAATTCGGCCTCGTTTCCGCGCGTGGTGCGGGCGACGAGGCGCAGCAACGTGAGCCGCAGCAGCGCCGCGCTCTCGTCACCGGCCACGAGCGGCTGCGAGAGCTGCGCGCGTGCCGCGGCGACACGTTCTGCGGGCGCAGAACCCATCGCGGCCAGCACGCAGGCCGTGAACGCGGCTCCGTCGTTGCCGGGCAATTCGATCGACGCGACCTTGGCCGCGAGGTCGGTTCCATCGCCTGAAAGCGGCGGGAAATGCTCGAGCGCGAAACGCACGCGCCGACTGGACGCATCGAACGCTCCGTCGCGCGAGCGTTGCTCGGCCACTTCACGCAGGAGCTTCTCGACCAGCGCCGGCGTCGCGAGCCGCGGCGTCACGCGCCCACGCCCCGCGGCGATGCACAGGCCGACGAGCGCGTTGCGGTCCCCCACCGAAAACCAGCGGCGCTCGAGCCACGCGAGCGGCGCCGGCCAGCCGCAACCGGCGAGCGCGGCGGCCGCACCTTGGCCGCGTGGGCGATCGGGAAAGAGCAGCACGTCGCGGCACCACTCCGCGATCAAGGCCGGCGTCTTGCGCGAGCCGAGGTCCGCGCCGTAGCCCAGCCGCAGGAACGGATGCTCGCCGCCAAAACCGTGGCCCTCGAAGCCGATGCGCAGGTCGACGAGCGTGTGCGCGAGCGCGCGCTCGAAGGAACCGGCGCGCACGACGCCCGGCTCCGTGCGCGAGATCAGCTTGCCGCCGAGCATGTCGGCGTACAGCGCCGGCGAGATCGAGAGCCCGAGCGTGACGTCGCTGGCGCGGTCGGTGTGGAAGGTCGGTGCGTGGCGCGCGAGGCGCTCGAGCGTTTCCGCGGGCGGCGCGGCGGCGGGTTCGATCGACACCAGCCCGCGCGAGCGGCCGGCGATCTCGAGCGCGACCCGGTCGGCGGACCATGGGTCGAGCTCGTCGCCGAACCACAAGGTCGCGAGCGCGACCAGCGCCTCGTCGCCGAGGCTCGCGAGCTCCGGATCGGTGTCGACGAGGCACAACACCGCGAGCTCGAAGTGGCGCGGGTCGGAGCCGAGCGCGCGGGCGAGCCGCGTGCGCTCCTCGAGGCGGCCCGCGCGGGCGGCGCTCGCCAGCGCCGGGAAGTCCTCAGGTTGAAGGTGGGCGGCGAGCCAGCGCTCGGCCTCGGCGCGCTCGCGGGCCGATTCGGACGAGAGCCGGGCCAGCTCGGCGGCGACGTCGGGGCCCGCGCGCAGGCTCACGAGCGCCAGGACGAGGGCGAAAGCGATCATCGGACCGCCAAGGTAGTCGCTCGCGGACCCGGCGTCACCGTCGGCCCGCGCTCGCCGGGCGCAATCTCGCGTCCCCGCTGCTACCCTCTTTCCGCCCATGTTCCGACGCCTCCTGATCGCCAACCGCGGCGAAGTGGCCGTGCGCGTCGCGCGCGCGTGCCGGGACCTCGAGATCTCCCCCGTCGGCGTCGCGTCGGAATCCGACTTCGGCGCCCGCTGGCTCGACTGCATGGACGAGGTCGTGTGCCTCGGCCCCTCGGCCTCGCGCGAGAGCTACCTGCGCATGGACCGCGTCGTGCAGGCGGCGCTTCAGACGCACTGCGCCGCGTTGCATCCCGGCTGGGGCTTCCTGAGCGAGAACCCGCGCTTCGCGGCGTTGTGCGAGCAGCACGGCATCACGTTCATCGGGCCGCCGAGCTCCGCCATGGAGGTCATGGGCCGCAAGGCGCCCGCGAAGGCCGCGATGCGCGCCGCGGGAGTGCCGGTGATCCCCGGTTCGATCGGGTTGCTCACCTCGGTCGAAGAAGCGGTCGTCTGCGCGCGTGAGGCGGGGTATCCCGTGATCCTCAAGGCCGACGCGGGTGGTGGCGGGCGCGGCATGCGCAAGTGCTTCGACGAGGCGCAGCTCCGCACCGCCTACGTGCAGGCCGCGGCGGAAGCGGAAGCGGCCTTCGGCAGCGGAGCGCTGTACCTCGAGAAGTACCTCGAAGGCGGGCGCCACATCGAGGTGCAGGTGATGGCCGATCGTTTCGGCAACTGCATCCACGTCGGCGAGCGCGAGTGCTCGGTGCAGCGCAACCACCAGAAGCTCGTCGAGGAGAGCCCGAGCCCGGTGATCGACGCGGCGACACGCGCGCGCATCGGCGGGATCGCGGTGCGCGCGGCGCAGTCGATCGGGTACGTCGGCGCCGGAACGATCGAGTTCCTGCGCGCGGACGACGGCTCGATCTACTTCATGGAGATGAATACGCGCCTGCAGGTCGAACACGGCGTGAGCGAGCTCCTCAGCGGGCTCGATCTCGTCAAGTTGCAGCTGCACGTCGCCGCCAACGGGCGCCTGCCGCTCGCGCAGGAAGGCGTGAAATTCGCTGGCAGCGCGATCGAAGTGCGCATCAACGCCGAGGACCCGTCCAACGGCTTCCGCCCGGCGCCGGGCACGCTCGCTGCGTTCGATTTCCCGCGCGACGTCGGCCCGGGCACGATCCGCGTCGACACGCACATGCAGGCGGGCGACGCGGTGTCGCCCTACTACGACTCGCTGATCGCGAAGGTGATCGCGCACGCGCCGACGCGCGAGGCTGCGATCGAGACGTTGCTCGCGTGCCTGCGCCGAGCGCGCATCGAGGGCGTGGCGACGACGTTGCCGCTGCACCTCGCGGTGCTCGACTCACGCGAGTTCCGCTCCGGCACGTACGACACGCGCTCGATCCCCGGCTGGCCCGCCGCGACCCGCTAGGAAGCTCACGAACATGGCCAAGGTCCCGCTGATCCCGATCGGTCGACCGCGCGAGGCGTTCCTCGACGCGGCTTCTTTCGAGCGCAACCGCACCGGCATGGCGGCGCTCGATCAGGCGCTGCAGCAGAAGCGAGCGAAGATCGCCGAAGGCTGGGGCGCGGAGTACGTCGCGCGAGTGCACAAGAAGGGCAAGCTGACGGCGCGCGAGCGCATCGAGCGGCTCAAGGACGAAGGCACGCGCGTGTTCGAGGTGCTCACGTTCGTCAACCACGGCCGCAAGTTCGGCAAGCTCGAGTCGCCGGCCGCGGGCGTCGTGACGGCCTACGTGAAGGTCGCCGGGCGCTGGACGATGGTGATCGCGAACGACAACACGGTCGCGTCGGGCTCGTGGTGGCCGCTCTCTCCGGAGAAGATCGAGCGCGCGCAGCAGATGGCGCTGCGGCTGCGGCTGCCGGTCGTCTACCTCGTCGACTGCAGTGGCCTGTACCTGCCCGAGCAGTCGGCGACCTTCCCCGGGCGCACGGGCGCGGGCCACATCTTCAAGATGAACAGCCTGCTGTCGGCGGCCGGAGTGCCGCAAATTGCCGGTGTTTTCGGCGATTGCATCGCGGGCGGCGGCTACATGCCGATCATCTCCGACCGCGTGTACATGACCGAGCAGGCCTACATGGTCATCGCGGGCGCGGCGCTCATCAAGGGCGCGAAGAGCCTGCACCTGTCGAGCCTCGACATCGGCGGCCCCGAGGTGCACGTGCACCAGTCGGCTTGCGCGGACGTGCGTGTGCCCGACGACGAGACGGCGCTCGCGCTGATCCGTGCCGACATCGAGCGGCTGCCGTCGAGCGGCGCGGCGTTCTATCGCCACGGCGCGGAACCGGCGGAACCGCAGCAGCCGACGGCGGAGCTCGCGGGGCTGTTCCCGCAGGACCACCGCATGACCTACGACGCCGACGAGGTGCTCGCGCGCGTCGTCGACCGTTCGCTGTTCTGGGAGTTCTGCCCCGAGCGTGGCCGCGAGATGGTGGTCGGCATCGGGCGCGTGAACGGGCTCTACATGGGCTTCGTCGCCAACCGCCAGGGCGTGATCGACGATCCCGAGCACAAGGGCCGCAAGAAGCCCTGCGGAATCCTCTACAAGGAAGGCATCGCGAAGCTCGCGGCGTTTTCGCGCGCCTGCAACGACGATGGCATTCCGCTCGTGTGGCTGCAGGACATCTCGGGCTTCGACATCGGCGTCGAGGCCGAGCGGTTGGGCCTGCTCGGGTACGGCTCGAGCCTGATCTACTCGAACAGCACGAACACGGTGCCGATGTTCACGGTACTGATGCGCAAGGCCTCGGGCGCCGGCTACTACGCGCTCGCGGGCCTGCCGTACGAGCCTGTCGTGCAGCTCTCGACCGTGCTCGCGCGCCAGAGCGTGATGGAAGGCCGCACGCTCGCGATCGCGGCCTACAACACCAAGCTCGACGACAACTTCGAGATCCTCGCGCAGGATCCCAAGGAACGCGCGGAGATCGAGGCCGGCATGCGCGACACCGAGGCGCGCATCGAAGGCGACATGTCGCCCTACAAGTCCGCCGCGCAGATGGACACCGACGAGCTCGTCAGCACCGGCGAGCTGCGCCAGTGGCTCGAGCTGTTCGCCGAATCCTCGTACCAGTCGATCGGCTACCGCCGACTCAAGAACCCGCGCATCTGGTCGCTGCACGACCACGCTGCGCTCTGGGAGCCGCGCGCATGACCCGCGAGATCCTCACGCTGCGCGTTCGCCGCGATGGCGAGCACGTCCTGCTCGAAGCGCCGTCCGTCGGCCACTTCACCGAAGCGGTCGCGCCCGGTGGAGCGCTGCTCGCGGGCGCGAAGGCAGGAGTGCTCATCACGCTCGGCCGTGCGTTCGATCTGGTAGTGCCGCAGGACGTCGCCGGTGTCGTCGATGGACCCGTGCACGAGCGGGTGCACGCTCCGGTCGGCTACGGCACGCTGCTCTACCGCCTGCGTCCGCTCGAAGGTGCCGGCGTCGCGCAGGCGAGCGCCGCCGCACAGGAATCGAAGGGCGCACCGACGTTCCGCTCGCCGTCCGCGGGCCGTTTCTGGCATCGCGCGGCGCCGGGTGAGCCCGCGCTCGCGGAGGCCGGCGACGTGATCGAGACTGGCAAGCCGCTCGGGCTGATCGAGGTGATGAAGACCTTCACGCTCGTCACCTACCAACCGACCGCCGGGCTGCCTGCGCGCGCGCGCATCGTGCGTGTGCTCGCGTCCGACGGTGCGGAAGTCGCGGAAAAAGCGGCCCTGTTCGAGCTCGAGCCGGCCTGAGCGCCGTTGTTCGCGCGCAGGGCTTGAAAGCGGCGGGCTCCGGCCCGAGGCTCGTCGCCATGAGCCAGCGCATCCTGATCACGGGCGGAACGGGTTTCGTCGGAACGCGGTTGCGGCAGCTGCTCGTCGACCGCGGCGCGAAGGTCACGATCGTCACGCGCTCGCCGCAGAACCGGCCGGTGATCGCGGGGGTCGAGTACAGCACGCTGCCCAGCGACCTCTCGGGCTTCGACGCGGTCGTCAACCTCGCGGGCGAGCCGGTCGCGGGCAAGCGCTGGAACGACGCCGTCAAGGCCGAGATTCGCGCGAGCCGCGTCGACGGCACGAAGAAGCTCGTCGATGCGATCGCGAAGAGCGCGCAGAAGCCCAAGGTGCTCGTGAGTGCGTCGGCGATCGGCATCTACGGCGATCAGGGCGAGCGGCTGCTGCCCGAGAGCGCGAAACCGGGCGGCGATTTCCTCGCGGAAGTCTGCACGGCCTGGGAACGCGAGGCGAACCGCGCGAGCGAGTTCGGCGTGCGCGTCGTCAACCTGCGCATCGGCGTCGTGCTCGGCAACGGGGGCGCGCTCAAGCAGATGCTGCCGCCGTTCAAGCTCGGGCTCGGTGGGCCGATCGGCTCCGGCGCGCACTGGATGAGTTGGATCCACGTCGACGACCTGTGCGGGCTCGTGCAGCACGCGCTGCGCGACGAGACGGTCGTGGGCCCGCTCAACGGCGTCGCTCCGGGCGCGTGCACGAACAAGGTGTTCACGAAGGCGCTGGGGCGCGCTCTCCACCGCCCCGCGATCTTCCCGGTGCCGCCCTTCATGCTGCGCCTGATGTTCGGCGACGTCGAAAAGGTGCTCACCGCCAGCCAGCGTTGCGTGCCGGAGCGGGCGCTCAAGTCGGGCTACGCCTTCAAGTACGCGGACATCGACGGCGCACTGCGCTCGCTGTTCAGCTGATGGCCATCGTCGGGCTGGGCATGGACATCGCGCAGATCGGGCGCATGCAGGCCACGATCGAGCGCTACGGCGAGCGCGCGCTGGCGCGGCTCTTCACCGCCGGCGAACGCGCCTACTGCGAACGCAAGAAGGTCACGCGCTACTCGAGCTACGCCGGCCGTTTTGCGGTGAAGGAAGCCGTGATGAAGCTGCTCGGCACCGGCTGGGCCAAGGGCGTGCGCTGGATCGACATCGAGGTCGTGCGCCCGCCGGGACAGGCCCCCACCGTCTTGCTGCACGGCGAGACGGCGCGCATCGCGCAGGCGAAGGGCATCACGCGCATCCACATCACGATCACGCACGACGCCGGCATTTCCGCGGCCGTCGCGGTCGGCGAGAGCGCCTGACGCGCGCGCGGCGACTCTCAATGCCGCGGGATGCGGTAGAGGTCCCAGACGTTGCCGTCGACGACCTTCGGCAGCGCGAGTTGCGTGTCCTCGGGCGAGACGACGAGCTCGAAGTCGTACTTGTTCGCGAGCTCGGTCCAGCGCTCCGGCGTGCGATCGCGCCACACCATCGACCAGTAGGGATTGGTGAGCTTGAAGCGGCCGCCGCCGGAGAGCGCGAGCACGTCGCGGGCGCGCGAGTAGTCGATCTCGTACAGGTCCGCGAACAGCGGCGCGACGGCCGAGCCGAGCTCGGGCATGTACGTGAGCATCCACAGCGTCTCGGTCTCGGCGAGCACCGGATGCCCGGTCTTCTGCTGCACCTCGAGCCGCACCCAGGCCGCGGTCAGCACCGGCTCGTCCGGCGCGACGTTGGCCTTCATCCACGCGATCATCTCGCGGTCGAAGCGAGAGAGCACGTCGCAGCGCCAGTTCTTGCCGAAGTCCACCCAGCGGCCTGGCAGGTTCACCGCGGCGGCGAGCAGGCCTCCGCACAGCGCGAAGGCCGCACCGGAGTTCGCGAGCACCGGCTGCGAGCGCGCGAGCGCTCCGCCAAGCGTCATCGACGTCAGCGCAACCACGATCCCACCGAAGAAGGCCCAGTGGCGCGCAGGGTGCGGATAGAGCGCGAGCAGCACGCCCGCGAGCACACCGCTCGCGACGCAAGCCCACAGGAAATCGCGGCGCGAACCGCGCAGGGCCCACAGGCCCGCACCAGCTGCGAGCCCGAAGGCGACCATGCCGACCTGATCGCGCACTTCCCACGGTCCGCGCTGCAGGATCCACACGCTCGCGGCGACGCCGACGCTGCCGACGCCGACCCAGAACGCGCCCCGCTCGGCCTTCTCGAGGCGCTCGAGCGCGCTCGCGGCCACGCCGACCACGAACGGACCGAGCAGGATCGTCGAGAGGTTGCTCACGCGCGACGGCATCGACATCAGCAGCGGATACGGCAGCACTCCGAGCGCCTGCGCCGCCGCGCAGCCGAACGTGTAGAGCCACGCGACGCCTGCGAACACCACCAGCCAGCGCGCGGCCGCCGCCGGGCCGTTCGAGCGCTCGCCGAGCTCGCGTCCGCCACGCAGCAGCGCGAACGCGAGCATCGCGAACACGATGAAGTGCACCGCGTAGCCGAAGCGCGTGAGATCGGGCAGCTGGCGATGGAAGTCGGTGAGCTCGACGAAGTTGCGCGCCGCGGTGTCGTCGCCGGGCGCGAAGTACGGCGGAATCGCCTCGAAAGCCGAGGCTTTCCAGCGGGTCCACGCGTAGAACGCGGCGTTGAGCGCGAGGCCCACGGCTCCACCCGCGAGCGCGCGCCTCAGCTCGGTGCCGCGTGCGCGACTGCGCGAGAAGCCCAGGTACAGCAGCGTGAAGATCCACAACGGCGCGACGACGCCCGCATGCAGCATCGGCATGAGCCCGGTGAGCAGCGCCGCCGTGCGAGTCGCTCCTCCGGCCCAGGCGGCGGCGACCAGCACCGCGAGCGACTGCCCGATTTGGCCGTGGCTGTAGATGTCCGGATAGACGAGCACCGGATAGAGGCCGTCGTAGGCCGTCGGCGCCTCGAGCGCGGCGAAGATCGCTGCGCCCGCGGCGAGCGCCCAGTGCCGCGTGAGCGCGAGGGCCGCGCAATAGGGCGCAAACAACGCGAGGAACAGCGCGAGCGTGTTGCGCGCGGCCGAGATCCAGTCGCGCTCGAAGCCGAGTTGCAGCGCCCAGGACGTGACGTGGTTCCCGAGGCTGAAGGCGCGCTCGTAGAAGTAAATGTGCGGATGCCCGGGCGGATACGGCGGCATCCCGGCGAGCACCGCACCGGAGCCGAGCGTCTCGTCGACGACGATCGGGTTGAACGCGAGCGATGTGATCGCGAAGGTCAGGATCGCGACGGCGCCCGCGAGCGTCGCGCGGCGCAGGCTCACGTGCTCTTCCATGACCCGTGGCTCACTCGCGGAAATGCAGCACGACGAGCAGGCACGGCCCGCCCGCGATCACGCCCAGTCCCGCGGCCTGCGCGAGCTCGATCGCCTTCGCGCTCTCGGCGCCCGGCTGCATCCACAGGTGGCGGATGCCCTTCGCGATCGCGGCCTGCACGACCTGCTCGGTGATGGCCGGCGGCGTGATGATCGAGAGTCCGTGCACGCCCGCGGGCAGGTCGGCGACGCTCGCCACGCAGCTCACGCCCTCGATCTCGCGCTCGCGCGGATGCACGACGTGCACGGGCCGCCCGTTCTGCTGGTAACAGCGCAGCACCTTGTTGCCGTACTTCGTGCGGTCGGTCGAGGCTCCGACGACCGCGTGCGGTGCGCCGGCGAGGAAGGCGTCGATGTCAGCTTGCGTGTTCAAGGCTTTGGAGGAGCGACGGCGTGGCGTCGCGCGCCGACACGCTACCATTCCGAGGCCATGCAACGGGAGAGCGGCACGAAACGCGAGGAGAAGGCGCGTGCGATCGCCCGGCAGCTCGACGAGCTCTACCCCCATCCGGCGGTTCCGCTCGACCACACCGACCCGTACACGCTGCTCGTGGCGGTGCTGCTGTCGGCGCAGTGCACCGACGTGCGCGTCAACCAGACGACTCCGGCCTTGTTCGCACGCGCGCGCACGCCGCAGAAGATGCTCGAGCTCTCCAAGGACGAGATCCGCGCGCTCATCAAGCCGTGCGGGCTGTCGCCGCAGAAGGCGAGCGCGATCTGGGAGCTCTCGCGGATCCTGGTCGAGCGCCACAAGGGCGAAGTGCCGCGTTCCTTCGAGGAACTCGAGGAGCTGCCGGGTGTCGGCCACAAGACGGCGGGCGTCGTGATGAGCCACGCCTTCGGCGCGCCGGCGTTTCCCGTCGATACCCACATCCATCGGCTCGCGGAGCGCTGGGGCCTGTCGGACGGCTCGAGCGTCGAACGCACCGAACGCGACCTGAAGGCGCTTTTCCCGCCGGAAAGCTGGGAACGGCTGCACCTGCAGATCATCTACTTCGGCCGCGAGCACTGCCCGGCGCTGCGCCACGACCTCGCGCAGTGCCCGATCTGCTCGTGGGCCGCGAGCAAGTCGCGCGCGGCGCTCGAGAAACGCGCCGGAAGCGGCAAGGACGCGCGCAAGCGTGCGCCGGGCGCCGCGCGTCCTCGCCAGCGCCGCTAGCCGCTATCCTCTGCCGCCATGGACAAGCAGCTCTACACCAAGCGAGTCGATGATTGCCTGAAGCGAGTCGCGAAGTGGCTCGAGGACTTCGACCCCGACGAGCTCGACTACTCCACCACCGACGGCGTCGTCAGCCTGCAGTTCAAGGATGGCGCGCGGTACGTGCTCAACCGTCAGGCCGCGGCCTCGCAGGTGTGGTTCGCCGCGGGCGCGCGCGCGTGGCATTACAACTACGACGAAGTCGGGCAGCGCTGGGTCGACGACCGCGACGGGCACGCGCTGCTCGGCAACATCGCGAAGGTCGTTGCCACCAAGCTCGGACGCGAGGTCGGCGCGCCGTGATCTCGCTGCACCGCCTCGAGGGTTTCTACTGGGTCGCGAAGACCGGCGGATATGCGCGGGCGGCGCGGGCGTTCCCCTACCCGATCACGCAGCCGGCGGTGCACCAGCAGGTGAAGAAGCTCGAGGGTGATGTCGGCCTCGAGCTGTTCGAGCGCGTCGGCAAGGACCGCATGCAGCTCACTCCGGCGGGCGAGCGGCTCTACCGTTTCGTCGCGCCGTTCTTCGAGGGGTTGCCGAGCGTGCTGCGCGCCGTGCAGTCGGGCGAGGAGAGCGGCAGGCTCGTGATCCACGCGGCGCCGCTGCTCGTGCGCCACCTGATGCCGCGCTGGATCCAGCAGCTGCGCCGCAAGGCCAAGGACGCGCGTGTCGAGCTCGTCGAGGCCGCGCACATCGACGTCGGTCGCCTGCGCGACGGCTCGGCGGACCTGCTCGTCGACTACCTGCCGAAGTGGCCCGACGACGTGGCGACCTTGCGCGTCGGCACGTTGCGTGGATTCGTCGTGCTGCCGAGCGCGCACAAACTCGCGAAGAAGGCGCGCCTGACGGTCGCGCACTTGGCCGACGAGACGTTCATCAGCTACACGCCGGGCATGCTCGGGCACGAGCTGCAGCTCGCGGCGCTCGCGGAGCACGGCGTCACGCCGCGCCACATGCTCTCGGCGAGCACCGCGGAGTCGATCCTCGGTTTCGTGGCCGCGGAACTGGGCTTTTCGCTGCTCCCGTGGCTCGACGAGAAGGGCCCGAACGCTCCCGGCATCACGAGCGTGCCGCTCACGTCGCCGAAGATCGAGTTCCCGGTGATGGCCGGCTGGCGCAAGGACACGCCCGAGCACCCGCTGCTCGACGCGGCGCTCGAGTGCGCGCCCAAGACCTGATCACTTCGCCGTCGGCATCACGCGCTTCAGGACCGGCTTGAACGGCAGCCGCCCGTGGAGCGCGGCGGCGCGCAGCACGTCGAGCAGCGCGTCGCGCTCGGGTTCGGTAAACCGATCCTCCAGCGGGAACGAGCCGCCTAGCGCCGAAGTCAGGAAGGCCGCAGTGAGCAGCTCATCCCCAAGCACGCACGCGATCTGCCCATCCACCCACGGTGTCGTCAATGTGAGTAGGTGAGCCGCTCGCACAGGGAGCGGCTCCGCGTAAATGCACGGGTACCCCGTCGGGGCGCGTCCGCGCCGAAGGCCCGCGGGATCGAGATCGGACTCGGTGAAGCGCGTCGCCGGGCTCGCGAGGCCGGTGACATCGCAGCACAACCAGCGCTCCGGAGTCTGGCGATACGAAAACCAGCGGAATGTCGGCAGCGGCCCACCGAGCTCCGGCGGCGTGGCGTTGAACTCTGCGGCCGTTCCTTCGGGATGAGCTGCGCGCCATTCGAGCATGGTCTCGCGCTGGTCCGCCGCACCCGGCTCGAGCGAATCGGGCTGCACAACGGGCAAGATCGCGAAGGCGCCACTCGTCTCCACACGCGCCTCCAATGCCGCGACTTGCTCCGGATTGGGCTCCGCACGCAGTTCAACGAGCACCGCGTCCCCAGCCGCGCTCACCTGCACGCCGACGAGCGCGGGCTCGAACTGCTTCAACCGCTCCGCGAGCACCTTCTCGACCAGTTCGAGAGCCGCCGCGTCCGCCTTCTCGCCCGCCGGCGCGCGCACCTCGAACGTCACGGACGTTCTCGCGGTGCATCCCGACGACCCGAAAGTCGCGAGACCGAGTGCGACGGCAATACCCAGCGCTGCGAGCGTGCGTGCGAGCATCCTCAGTCCTTCTTCTTGTCCTTCTTCTTGCCGAACAGGTCGTCGAGGCCGTTCTTGAGCGCGCCACCGGCCGCGTCCTTGAGCACCTTCTCGACGAAGCCGCTGCCGAGCCCGACCGAAGGCTTGTTCCACGCTCCGCCGATCTCGATCGGCACGAGCAGGTTCGGGTCGACGTAGTCGCGCACCTTGTCGAGCTCCTTCGTGAGCGACTTGCCCAGCACGCTCAGCGGCAACGAGGCCGCGAACTTCATCTCGCCCTTCGCGAGGTCGTACGTGCCCGTGAACGGATACTCGACGCCGTTGATCGACACCGGCAGCGCCGTGTAGCCCGCGATGCCGTTCTTGATCGGGATCGAGAGCGGCTTCAGGTTCGTCGTCTTGCGCGCGAAGTCGCCGACGCCGAAGGCATCGAGCGACGACGCGAGTCCCGGCAGGAACTCGTAGGAAATCTGGCCGAGATCGAGCTCGACCGTGCCGTTCACCTTGCGCAGGTCGCCGTCGAGCGGGAGCTGGAACTGCCGCACGCGCAGGCCGACCGGGCTCGCGCCCTCGGGCTTGCTCGCGTTGACCATCAGCGGCACGAGGTTGCCGATGATGCGCTTGGAGAAGAGCGGCGAGAGCGGCAACGACGCGTCGAGGCCTTGCTGGTCCACCGCGATGATCACGCCCTCGTTCATGCGCGCCACGAGCTTGAGGGAAGCGTTCGCGCTGCGCAGCTCGGCCGTCAGCGGATCGGTCGAGCTCGGGTACGCGCCGCGCACGTTCGCCTCGACGAGCGGACCGAGCACGTCGACGAGCAAACCATCCTGCGCCGCGATCGAGTCGATCAGCGCGGTCGGGAAGCCCGCGAGGCCACCTTCGACCGAAATCGCCGGCAACGGAGCGCCTTCCGCGCGCCCCACGAAGCCGCCGATGTCGGCCGCGACCGCGTGCAGCGCGATCTGCCCGGCCTGCGCGCCGCCGACCTTGCCGCGCACATCGACCGTCGCGGGCTTGCCGCTCGCGAGGTTCGCGTCGACGGCCATCTCGCGCAGCTCGACCTTGGTCGCGCTCGCGCCGGCCTTGAGCGGCGGTTGCGTGTATTCGAGCGCCGGCAGCTCGACGAGCACCTTCGCCACGCTCGCGCGCAGCACGTCCGCCAGCGACGCGGGTTCCTTGCCTTCCGCCGCCTGCATGCGCCCGATCGGCACGTCCAGCGCCGTCACGCCGACACGCAGCGCCGGATCCGTGTCGAGGAACACGAGCGCCGCACCCGCAGGCAGGCTCGGACCCGCGTGGCGTTGCAAAATCGCCGGCGTCGCGCGCACGACGAGCTCGATCGGCGCGCCTTGCAGCGTGAGCTGGCCCTTGGAAAGGCCGAGGCCGGCCTTCGCCGAGATGCGTTCCGCGGCGACGTTGGCCGTGAGCGTGAGGTCGTCCGCACTCGCCGTGCGCACCGCGACCTCGGCGTCGAGCGTGTCGCCGGTGAGTTCCACCACCGTCTCGGCGAATTCCGCGGGAAGGAAGGCCTGCAGCGAACGCAGGCCCGTCGCACGCAGCTTCGCCTCGAGCGGCGGCAGCGTGCCCGGCGCGCGCGGCCCGTTGAGCTCGAACGGATCCGTCACCTTCGCGTCCGCCACGAGCCCCAGCTGCGCCTTCTCGAACTTCGCGTCGAGCACGACGTTCGCCGCGAGCGGCTCGGAGCCCTTCTGCAGCACCTTGGCGCGCAGCGCGACGTCGGCGAGCTTGCCCAACCGCGCCGCGAGCGAATCCGGACCCGCAGTCGGGCCATCGGCGAGCGCGAGAGGCAGATCGTCGCCGATGAATTCGACATCGAGCACGGGGATCGCGAACAAGTTCGTCAGGCCCTCGAAGGCGCCCGCCTGCGGAACCGCTGCCTTGAGATAGATCGACGCGCTCGGCTGAGAGGCCAGCTTCGCCCCGAAGGTCACCCGTAGCGGTGCCTTGTCCGCGCCCTGCGCGACCTCGGCGCCGATCTGCAGCGTGCGCAGGTCGATCCAGCGACCGCTCGCTTCGGCCACGTCGAGCGCGTCGACCTCGACATCGAGTTTCGCCGTCGTCCCGCGCAGCAACGCGAGCACCACGTCCTTCTCGGCGCCGAGCGACTTCACGGGCACGCGCAGGCCGGGCGCAACCTTCACGACCACGCTCTTGCCAGGCGCGACGCGGAGTTCCGGAGGCAGGAAGACCGCAGCAGCGCGAGCCAACGCGCCCTCCGGCGGCGTGAGACGAATCATCCACGGTTGGTCGCCGACGCTGACGAGCGCACCCTGCTCCATCCACGCCGCGAGCTCGACCGCAAGCGTCGGCGACGTCGCGCGCACTTGCGCCTCGCGCCGACCGCGACGGTTCGTGACATCGACACGCACGTCGAGCGCGCGCCCGAGCAGCTCCGCGACGTCGATGCCCTTCGGCGCAAACGCAGCAAGCGTCGCCGGCGCCACCTGCTGCACGCTCAGCGTGACATCGAACGGCGGCTCGTCGCCCTTCGTCGCCTCGATGAGCTTCGCCGGCTCGCTCGCGAGGAACTTCGCGAGGTCATCGATCCGCGCCTGCACCGAGACGAAACCACTCGCTCCGGCACCGAGTTGCGTCTCGAATTGCGCCGTGAGCACGCGCGCGGCCTCCTGCGGCGTGAGCTTGACGTCGACGCGAATTCCATCGAGAGAAACACCCTGTTCGAGCGGCACCAGCGTTCCGCCGGCCTTCCAGCCCTGCGTGCGCGCGCTGAGCTCGAACTCGCTCGCGCCGATCGCCGCCGACTTGACGTCGCCGCCGTTCGTCGCCGCGTCGAGCACCTGCTGCACGTTGATGCGCAGGCCACGGAGAGCCACATCGACTTGCGGCTCCGTCAGCGCCTCGAGCGTGAGCCCTTCCGGCGCGAAACCCGCGATCAGGCGGCGCAATTCGGTCGCCTCGGGCCGCAGCGCGACCTGCAGCGTCGCCGGTTCGTCGCGTCCGAGAATGCCGCCCGCGAGCGCGCCCTGGAACACGACGCTGCCGCGCGGCCCTGACACGTCGAGTCCGAGCGTGCCGGCCTCCAGCGTGCCCTTCGCGCTCGCCGCCACCTTGAATTGCGGCCCGAACGCCGTCGCGAGCAGGCCCGGCTGCTGCGCCAGCGCATCGATGAACGCGCTCGGCAACGCGTCGAGCTGCGCTTCGACCTCGAACTGCAGCTTCGGGTTGAGCCCCGATCCCGCGAGCGGCTCGCGCACCGTCGCGTTGACGAGGATGCTGCCGGGTTGTTCGCCGGAGAGTTTGCCCTCGACCTTGGTCACGACCGGCTGGCCGGGCTTGACGGTCACGAGCGCGACCAGATTCTCGACCGCGAACGGTACGCCGGCGGCGCGCGTGCGCGCATCCGACCACTGCGCGCGGTCGACGCGCACCTCGAGCTCGAGGTCGAGCTTCGCGAGCAGCTCCCCGAGGTCTCCCGATTCCTCGCCGGAGCCGGAATCCTTCGGCTTTTCCGCATCCTTTCGCAGCGCGAGCGCGCGGTCGAGGTTGGTGACGCCCGCGTCGTCGGCGACGAGGTTCGCGCTCGCGTTGACGACGACACGGCCGACCTGCTGACCGCCACCACTCGCCAGATCGAGCAGCGACGGAAGGTCGAGCGAGACCTTCGCGACTTCGCTGCCATCCGGTGCGACGAGGCGCACGTTCTCGACATTCTGCCGCCCGGTCCAGCCGAGCGACAGCGCTCCGATCTCGAGCTTGCCTTCGCGCTCGGCCGCGAACGTGTCGCTCACCTTCGAGGCCACGAAACCGGAGAGCATCGATGGCGCGAGCGCGACGATGAGCACGAGGAGCAGCAGCACCCCACCGAGCACGAGGGGCCAACGACGGCGCTTGGAAGTCGAAACAGGTTGCGTGGTGTTCATGGTGCAAGGCGCGCAGCTCGTGCGCAGAATTCCGGCCGGCTCGCGCCTGGGTCGTTCAATTCCATTCGGGCTCGGGAGGTTCGAACGCGAGTGCGCGGAACTCCGGGCCGAGATCGCTGATGACGTCGCGCCACAGGCGTTCGACGTCGAACTGGAAGATGCGCTCGAGCTTGCCGGGCGTCGGCAGCCACGAACCGCTGGTGAGCTCGCTCTCGAGCTGCCCCGCGCCCCAGCCCGCGTAGCCGAGGTACAGCCGCACGTCGCGCTCCGCGCGCGTGGGATCGTCGAGGCACAGGCGGCCGATGTCGTCGAGCTCGCCTCCGATCCACAGGCCCGGCACGAGCGGCACGCCACCTTGGATCACGTCGGGCGCGCGGTGCAGGATCTGCAGCGTGTCGAGGCTCACCGGGCCGCCGACGTACACGCGCAGCGTGCTGCGGCTCAGCGTCTCGTGGCTGCCGAGCACTTCGAGCGCGCGGAAGTTGCTCGGGCGATTGAGCACGAGCCCGTAAGCGCCTTCGTCGGAATGGCTGCACATGAGCACGACCGAATGCATGAAGTTCGGGTCGAGCAGGTCGGGCGCCGCTGCGAGGAACGCGCCCTGGGTCACGATCAGTTCGTGCGCCATCGCAGGAGCGGACTCTAGCCCGCTGCGCGCTCGCTTTTCTACTGCCGCGGCCGCGCGCTCGGCTCGAAGCCTTCGCAGACCAGCCTGGGTTGTACCGGGTACCGGGGATAGCGCTCGTTCTCGCGGGCCTTCTCGCACATCCAGAACACCGAGCCCTTGGCCGACACGATCTGGCGCACGAAGGCGCACTCCGGGCACAGCCCGCGCCGCGGATCGAAGCGGCGCACGGCCTCGGGAGGCGGCGTGGGCGTCACGAGACACGCTCCAGCGTGAGCACCGTCTCCACGTGAGGCGTCTGCGGGAACAGGTCGACGGGCCGCACGCGCGTGACGTTCCAGCCGTGGGGTGCAAGCGCCGCGAGATCGCGCGCCGCCGAGCCGATGTGGCACGACACGTACACCAGCCGCCGCGCGGGTACACGCGCGAGCAGCTCGACGACCTTGGCGTGCAGCCCCGCGCGCGGCGGGTCGACGACGACGAAGTCGCACTCGAGCGCGCCCTTCGACTCGAACCACGCGAGCACGTCGCCCGCGCTGAACTCGACGTTGCCAAGGCCATTTTCCTCGGCGTTTCGCCGCCCGTCGGCGACCGCGGCCTCGACCAGCTCGACGCCGTGCACGTGCGCGCAACGCCGCGCGAGCGGCAGCGTCAGCGTTCCGGCGCCGCAATACAGATCGAGCCCACGCTCGTGCGCCGCGGGTGCGGTCTCCTCGAGCACGACCTCGACGAGCCGCTCGGCCTGCGCGGTGTTGGTCTGGAAGAAGCTCGCGGCGGAAACTCGGTACACGAGCCCCGCGAGGCGCTCGCGGATAGAACCGGGCCCATGCAGCACGAGCTCGCGCTCGCCGTAGGCGACGGTCGCGCCGCGCGAGTTGATCGCTTGGACGAGCGTCGTGATCTCCGGATGCGCGGCGAGCAAGGCCGCCACGTACGGCTGCACGAGCTCCGGCGCTTCGCTCGACGTCGTGATCTGCACGAGAATCTCGCCTGTCGCGACGCTCGTGCGCAACACGACATGCCGCAGCAGGCCTTCGTGCTTCACGAGATCCCAGGCCGGCAACGCCTGCTCGAGCGCGAGCCGACGTGCCGTCGCGAGAATGCGGTCGAAGGCCTGCGGCTGGATCTCGCAGCGCTCGATGTCGAGCACCTTGCGGAACTGCTCGCGCGGGTGCAGCCCGAGCGCGAAGTCGCGCGTCGCGCCTTCGGCCTCGCCGACCTCGACCCAGCGGCGCGTGCCGAACGTGAAGTCCATCTTGTTGCGGTACCGCAGCGGCGACGCGGCCCCGAGCACAGGCTCGACCGGCACATGCAGGCCGGCGTTCGCGAGGGCGAGCTCGACCAGCTCTCGCTTCGCGCGCAACTGGCCGGAATAGGCCAAATCCTGCAGGGAACAGCCGCCGCAGGCTCCGTAGTGCCCACAGGGCGGCGTCGAACGTTCTTCGCTCGCGCGCAGCACCTCCAGCAGCCGGCCTTCGATGCGATCGCCGCGACGCCGCAGCACCTGCGCCGCCACGCGCTCTCCGGGCAGCGCGCGCCGCAACGCGACGCGGTACTCGCCCGACTCGTGCAGCGCACGGCCGACACCCTGCCCACGTTCGTCGATGCGCTCGACCTCGACCTCGAGACGGTCGTCGCGCTTGGGCTTGCGAAGCTGCATCGCCGTCAATCCGAACGTCGCGCGCGCGACAGCGGCCAGATGTCCTCGTTCGCCAGCGGATGCGCCTCGTACGTGCCGTCGTTGTCGGGCAGCGGCACTCCGGCGCGCACCATCGCGGTGTACAGGCCGAGGCAGGCGACGTTCGCGAGGTTCAGGCTGCGCACGCCCCGCGCGACGGGCACGTACACGCGGCGCGTCGGAAATGCGTCGATCAGCTCCTGCGGCAAGCCCTTGCTCTCGCAGCCGAACACGAGCACGTCATCGGGCTCGAACGGCGTCGCGAACAGGCTCGTGCCGCCGCGCGCGGTGAAGAGCCGCAGGCGTTCCGCGACGGGCCGCGCCGATTTCGCGCCCAGGTGCGCCACGAGCGCATTCCAGTCGCGGTGCACTACGAGCTCGACCTGCGGCCAGTAGTCGAGCCCGGCACGCTTGAGGTAGCGGTCCTCGAGGCTGAAGCCGAGCGGCTCGACCAAGTGCAGCACGTTGTGCGTCGCCGCGCACAGGCGCGCCGCGCAGCCGGTGTTGTGCGGGATCTCGGGGTGAACGAGGCAGAGGTCCAAGGGGCGAGGATTCTACGCGATCGACCGCTCGCGCGCGGCGCGCCGTGACGCCAGACTTGGGGCATGGAAACGACCGAATACGCCCCGTTCTATGCCGGTTACA
>JAPLOE010000223.1 GCA_026692705.1 Planctomycetota bacterium | reverse complement strand
TCGTTTCGGGCTCGGCCGAAACGAAACCGGAGAGCCCAGTGGGCTCTCCGGTAAGGGATCCCCCGAGCGCTGCTACGCAGCGCGCAGGGCGGGTCCGCGATCTTGGCAACTACGGAACGTAGGTGAGTTCGATCGCGTTCGAAAGGTTCGTGGACTTGCCAGCCGGCGGGTCGCGGAACCACGCCTGGACCTGCACCTTGTTGCCCGCCGACCACGGGTTGCCGAGCGCACCCGGGGCCGCCGCCTGGAAGGCGTTCCAGTCGAGCGCGAGGCTGCCGTCGCAAGCGCCGACGGTCCCACCCGAGGTCTGGGTGCCGGTGCGCTGCGTCGGCGACTTCACGCACAGGAAGCTCGTGGCGTTCCACGTGCCGGCGTTCTGTCCGGTGATCGAGTAGAAGATCAGGCCGGACTTCTGGCCTTCGACGTTGGCGACCGAGATGTTGCAGGCGTTGGCGGCCGTGACGCTCGGCTGGTTGTTGGCCGAGATCGCAGCGGCGCAGCCGTTGGTCGTCGTGCCGCTGGTGCAGTACGTGACGATCTGCGGCGTGTAGACGCAGTTGTAGATCACCGTGCCGTTCCAGATGCGCGGGGTGATCGGCGCGCTGCTGAACAGCGTGCCCTGCGACTTGCCGAGCGTGATGGTCATGTCGGCGTTGGTGTAGGTCTGGTTCGTGCCGTTGCCGTTGGTGTAGGTGTGGCCCGTGCCCGTGCCCGTGACGCGCATCGCGAAGCCCGTGACGCCCGGCGGGATCGCGAAGTCAGGGAACTCGACGAGCGAGCCGCCCGCGCCGTTCGTGCCGACGCCGACGCCGCCACCGGTCGCCGTCAGGGTCCAGCCCACCGCAGTCTGCTCGAAGCCGACGTAGGTGCCAGGACGAGTGTAGATCTCCATGCCGAAGACGATGCCCACAGTGCCCGTGATGTTGGACTTGAGCTGCGAGACCGTGATGCCAGCCGCGTTGAGCACGTTGATGTCGAAGTACACCACGCTGTTCGCGCCCAAGCCGTTGCCGCCCGTGAACGGAACCGTGGTGAGCTGCGTGCCGTTGCACGGCGTCGGCGCGACGCCGAGGTCGTTGAACGTGCGCGCGACGGCGTAGGGGCCGACGAGCGTGTTGCCGAGCCACTTCGCGCGGACCGTCCAGGTGTGCGCGCCCGCCGTCGAGTTCGTAATCGCGAACGAGTTCGTCAGCGTGTTGAACACGTTGCCGTCGATGTCGATGTCGTAGCTCGACGCGCCGCTCACGGCGACCCACGTGAAGTTGACGTTGGGCCCGAACAGCGCGGCGTTGGCGGCCGGTGTCGAGAGCGTCGGGGCGGTGAGTCCCGTGTCCGTGAACGCGCGCGAAGCGGCCCACGGGCCGGCGCCGCTCGCGTTGATCCCGCGCGCGGTCCAGTTGTGCAGGCCGGCGGTCGACTGGAAGGCCAGCGAGGTGCCGGCGGCGGCGAAGATCGTGCCGTCGACGTCGACTTCATAGCTCGTCGCGCCGAGGACGGTACCCCAGGTCAGGTTCACGAACAGGCCGGTCACGTTCGCGTTCGCGGCGGGAGCGGTCAGCGCGGGAGCCGCGCTGGGCGGCGGAACCGGCGGAGGCGTGCCGAAGCAGACGTCCCACGTAGTGAGCGTGCCGACGTCGCCACCGGCCCAGTCGTAGATCGTGAGCGTCCAGGTTCCGGTCTGGGCCGGGACGTTGGAGAGCGCCACGTTGTCGATGCCGAAGTTGCCGCCCGTCCACGTGCCGAAGTTCTGGGAGAACGTCGACGAGGGAATCGGCGTGCCGGCCGGGAGCGCGTTGGCCTGCTCGACCGAGTTGATCGAGTAGCTGCCGCCCCAGTCGTTGCCACCGCCCTGACGGCAGAACAGGTTGATCTTCTGGCCCGAGGGAGCGGTCAGCACGAAGTGCGTGTCGCCCGAGAACGTGTGGGCCATCGTGTTCAGCTTGACTTCCGTGACGCACGTCGCGCCGGGAGGAAGCGTCGCCACGTTGAGCGAGCTGCTGAAGGGGAAGGTCGGAAGGACAGTCTGGAAGGTGCCGTCACCCGTGCCGGACGTCGGGAAGGCGCCACCGGCGCCACCGAGCTCGCAACCGATCGTCTGCGCGACGGCCTGAGTGCTCAGGCCGGCCAGCGCGACGGCCGCGAAAGAGAGAAGATGGAAACGCATTGCAGTAAGGACTCCTGTTTCCTTGAACGCAGAGAACCGTGGGCCGGGACCCCCGTCGCCGTAACCGGTCCTGAAATCCGGTTGTCCCGACACCTCGTCGAGAATACTGCGCCGCGCGAAAAACGGGGGCGATGGGCAGCAAATTCCTATGGGGTCCAAGTTTCCGCCGAGGTGGGCCGAAGTTCGGACTCCCGATTGGGCGCCTCGACCGAGTGCGCCTCCAAGTCCAGGGCGGCAACGCGCGTGCTTGGCGCGGCTGAGGTGGGGTAAGCCCTGGTTCGTTTCGGGCTTGGCCGAAACGAAACCGGAGAGCCCAGTGGGCTCTCCGGCAAGGGATCCCCCGAGCGCTGCTACGCAGCGCGCAGGGCGGGTCCGCGATCTTGGCAACTACGGGACGTAGGTGAGTTCGATCGCGTTGGAGAGGTTCGTCGACTTGCCAGCCGGCGGGTCGCGGAACCACGCCTGGACCTGGACCTTGTTGCCGGCCGACCAGGGGTTGCCGAGGGCACCGGGGTTCGCCGCCTGGAAGGTGTTCCAGTTGAGCGTCAGCGCGCCGTCGCAAGCGCCGACCGTGCCGCCGGACACCTGGGTGCCGGTGCGCTGCGTCGGAGCCTTGACGCACAGGAAGCTCGAGGCATTCCACGCCGAGGCCGACTGACCGGTGATCGAGTAGAAGATCAGGCCGGACTTCTGGCCTTCGACGCTGGCGACCGAGATGTTGCAGGCGTTGGCGGCCGTGACGCTCGGCTGAGCGCTGGCCGAGATCGACGCGAGGCAGCCGTTCGTCGTCGTACCGGCGGTGCAGTACGTGACGACCGGCGGGATCGGCGGCGTGCAGTTGTAGCGCAGCGTGCCGTTGAACACGCGGGGCGAGAACGGCGTGCCGGTGAACGGAACGTTCATGGCCTTGCCGGCCGTGAGCGTGACGTCAGCGTTGCTGTAGATCTGGTTCGCACCCGTGCCGTTCGTGTAGCGGTGCCCGAAGCCGTTGGCGACCAGCGCGACGCCGTACGTACCCGGGGCGAGGACGAAGTCAGGGAACTCGATCAGCGTGTGCTGGTCGGTGCCCGCGGTGATGCCGCCGCCGACCGCGGCCACGGTGAACGCGCCCTGGTTGGTCTCGAAGCCGACGTAGGAGCCGGTCTTGATGTAGACCGTCATGCCGACCGAGGTGCCCGCGATCGTCGTCGTGTTGACGTCGATCTGCGAGACGTTGATGCCGGCCGCGTTGGTGACGTTGAGGTCAAAGAACACCGCGCCACCGACCGAACCACCGTTCGTGCCGAGGAAGATCGTGTTCAGGTTCGTGCCGCTGCAGGGCGTGGGCAGCGAGCCGAGGTCCGTGAACTGGCGCGAGGCGGCCCAGGGGCCGTTGCCCGAGGCGTTCTTGCCGCGGACGGTCCAGGTGTGGAGACCCGGCGTCGAGGCGAACACGAACGGCGAGGTCACGTTGGAGAAGATCGTGCCGTCGACGTCGATGTCGTGGCCGGTCGCGCAGTCGGCGTTGGCCCAGCTCAGGCTGATGTTGGGTCCGAACACGCTGGCGGCGGCGGCCGGAGCCGTGAGCGCCGGGGCGGCGGTCGGGGCGGCGGGCAGCTGCGGCGTGCCGAAGCACACGTCGAAGGACGCCAGCGTGCCCGAGTCACCACCGACCCAGTCGTAGGCCTTCAGCGTCCACGCGCCCGTCGCGGCAGCGATCGAGTTGAGCGGGGTGTTGAAGATGTTGTTCGTGCCGCTCGGCCACGTGCCGAAGTGCTGGTCGTAGGCGCCGATCGGAACCGGGTTGACGCAGGTCGCCGGCCAAGCGGTGCCGCCCGTGCAGCCCGCCTGGATCGAGTAGTTGCCGGAGAAGTCACAGCCGCCGCCCTGCTGGACGAACAGGTTGTGCTCGACGCCCGAAGGGTCGGTCAGCGTGAAGTGGCAGTCCGACATCCACGTGTGGGTGAGGCCGATGAGCTTCACTTCGGTCACGCAGGTCGCGCCGGGGGGAAGGGTCGCCACGTTGAGCGTGAAGGCCGGGGAGCTGGGCGGGAGGATCGTCGGGTACGTGCCGCCGCCGCCCGTGCCGGTCGTGGGGAAGATGCCGCCGTTGGCGGAGCCGACTTCGCAGCCGATGGTCTGGGCCGAAGCCTGAGTGCTCAGGCCGACCAGTGCGGCGGCAGCGAGCGAGAGAAGGGTAGATCGCATTGCAGTAAGGACTCCTGTTTCCTCGTGCGAAAGGAACTGGGGGGAACGAGACACCCGTCGCCGTGACCGGCCCTGAAAAGCGGTTGTCTCGCTACGGATGGACCATACCCCGACTCCGCGAGGCTGGGGAGGAGTTCCCATTTTTCAGTCGCACGCGGTTGCGCGGCGGCAGAGCGGCTCAAGCGGGGGACCGCGAGGGCGACCGGGGGCGGCGGCGCGACTCTGGCCGAGTTTGGCGCAGCGCGCGCTAGGATCTGGGCCGTCCGAACCCAATCGCGGCCTTCCGCGGAAAGATGTTCCTGATGCGCCTGTCGCCCTTCGCCGTGCTCGCTCTCGTCCCGCTGTGCGCCTCCCTGCCGGCGGCCCAGAAGTTCTCCTTCCGCGCCGAGAAGGGCCAGAAGGTGGAGAAGAGCTTCGAGAGCAAGCTCGCGCTCGACCTCGACGAGATGTCGGTCTCGATCGGCGGCGAGGAGATTCCGCCCGAGGAGCTCGGCGAGGTCGAGATCAGCATGGAGTCGACCACCAAGCTGCAGTTCCTCGACACGCACGAGGAGGCCGGCAGCGGCCGCCCGGCGAAGTTCACGCGCAAGTTCGTCGAGCTCTCCGGCAAGAACGTCGAGTCGTCGAGCGGCGGCGAGGGCGAGGCCGAGTCCGACACCAAGGAAGAGACGAGCGAGCTCAGCGGCAAGACCGTGCGCTTCGCCTGGAACGAGGAAGACAGCAAGTTCGAGACGACGTGGGAAGGCGACGGTGGCGACGACGGCCTGCTCGAGGGGCTCGTCGAGGACACCGACCTGCGCGTGTGCCTGCCTTCGGGTGACGTCGCCGAGGGCGACAAGTGGGAACTCGACGCGGACGCGTTCCGTTCGATGAGCGATCCCGGCGGCGACCTCGCGCTCAAGGAAGAGAGCGACGACGAGGACGACGAGAAGCTCAGCCGCGACCTGCGCGACAACATGGAGGGCAAGCTCGAGGCCACGTTCAAGGGCCTGCGTGAAGTCGACGGCGGCAAGTACGCCGTGATCGCGCTCGAGGGCGAGATGAAGACCAAGGCCGAGAAGGCGGAGAGCGGCGGCGAGGGCCACTCGTCGACGATGGAGCTCGCGCTCACGTTCCAGGTGGAGGGCGAGATCCTGTGGGACGCCGCGGCCGGCCGCGCGCACTCGTTCGAGCTCGACTGCGCCGTCGCGGCGAAGATGGCGAACGTGTCGCGCTTCGAGATGGAGAATCAGGCCTTCGAGATGAACCAGACGCTCTCGTTCCAGGGCAAGCTCGGCGCGAGCGGCAGCTGGACCCTCGGAGAGTAGGCGGGCCGTGGGCGACTCTCCGCGCGAAGGGCGTTCGAACGCCGGGGCCTACATCGCGATCGCGATCGGCGTCGGGGTTTTGCTGATCGGTTTCCTCGCGATCGTCGTGATGTTCTTCGGTGTCGGCAGCAGCACGTCGATCTTGTCGACGCCCGTGACGACGGTGACCACTCCGGCGGCACCCGCGCCTGCGCCAGCGCCCGCGCCGGCAGTGGAAACGCCGCCGTCCGAGCAGAAGTGAGCGCGAGGCGCCCCGACGCTACTCGGGGTCCTTGCCCGCGCGCCGCATCAGCGCACGCGTGACGAGCGGACCGATCACGCCGCCGATCACGACCATCACGACGAGCAGGATCGCGACGCGCACCAGCGCGCGCTCGCCGCGTGGGAACGTCGACGCGAACAGGCCGATGCCCGCGGCGCCGAACATCACGAGGCCGAGCACGAGCACCCAGCTCTGGCTGAAGAAGAGCCGCAGGTCGCGCACCGCGTGCTCGCCGTCGTCATCGAGCTTCCAGCCGGCCGGAAGCGCCGCACGCAGCTCCGCCGGCGTCGGCGGTCGGCCGTCCTTGCGGATGAGGGTGCGGTCGACGAGCTGATCGACGGGCACGCGCTTCTCGCTCACGGCGCGAGCTCCGCCACCAGTCGGACGAGCATCTCGCGCACGGCCTGCGCGTTGGCCTTGCCGCCGGAAAGCTTCATCACCGGGCCGATCAACGCTCCCAGCGCCTTCTCGTTGCCGGCGCGCACGTCGGCGATCACGCGTTCCTTGCCGACCAGCGCCTCGCGGCACCAGCGCTCGAGCGCCGCCGCGTCGTCGACCTGCTCGAGCCCGAGCTCGCGCAGCAGCTCCGTCGGCGCCCGCGGACGCGAGCACATCGCGCGCAGGATCGTGCGTGCCCCGCTGCGAT
>JAPLOE010000222.1 GCA_026692705.1 Planctomycetota bacterium | reverse complement strand
GCCGGCTCGAAGGCCGGCACGCGCCGCGTGATCTCGCTGCGCAAGCCGGGTGAGCTCAAGGACTTTGACGAGAAGGCGCGCGCGGGCGAGCTCGGCCTCGAGTACGTCGAGCTGCCGTTCGCGACTCCGACGGAGCTCGACGACGCGACCTACGCGAAGGGGCGCGAGCTGCTGCGGCAATCGAGCGAGACTCCGTCGCTCCTGCACTGCGCCTCGGGCAACCGCGTCGGCGCCCTGTGGGTCGCCTACCGCGTGCTCGACGAAGGCGTGGCCTGGGACGCGGCGCTCGCGGAAGCGCAGGCCGTCGGCCTCAAGAATCCGGCCTACATCGAGCGCGCGAAGGCCTACGTCGATGCGCAGTCGGCGAAGCGCTGAGCGCGGCTCCTACGCAGTCGTTCCGGCCCAACCTACGTCGCGCGCGCGGACGCGGCGGGGAGTTCGTGCGTCTAGGTTCGAGGAGGACCGCGGAGGGCCACCATGAACACCACCAAGAATGCACTGGGCACGCTGAAAGCGCGCGACATCATGCGCTGCAACGTCTTCAAGCTCGAACCGGGCACGACGGTCGAGGAAGCCGTGACGAGCTTCGCCGAGCTCCACATCAGTGGCGCACCGGTGGTCGACCGCAACGGTCGGCTGGTCGGCGTGATGTCGGCCTTCGACGTCGCACGGCCCGAGAACCTGCGCAACGGGCGGCTCGAGGGCTCGGGCGGCGAGTACCCGATGGGGGACGCGTCGAACGACGACTACGACGAGGAGGAACTGGCCTTCTCGATGGAGGACTACAGCCCCGACGTGCTGCAGACGGCGACCGTGTCGGAGCTGATGAGCACCGAGGTCGTCTCGATCGCGCCGGACATGCCGCTCAAGCAGATCTGCGCGCTGTTCGTGAAGGAGCACATCCATCGCGCGATGGTCGTCGACAGGGGCAAGCTCGTCGGCATCGTGACGACGCTCGACATCGCGCGCGCCGTCTCCGAAGCGCTCTGAAGAACGCGGAAAACGCCGCTCAGCTCGCGAGCGGCCCGCGGATCTCGAACTCGGTGCCGCGCTCGGACGGCTGGCGCAGCTCGAGCTCGAACCCGTGCCGTTCGAGCACGTCGCGCGCGATCGACAGGCCGAGGCCGAGGCCATCGGGATGGCGCGAGCGCGCGCCGTCGGCCCGGAACGCGCGCTCGAACACGCGCGAGCGCAGTTCCGCGGGAATTCCCGGGCCGTCGTCGAGCACGCGCAGCGCGAAACGGCCCTCGCGCGCCTCGAGCACGACCGCGACGTGGCCACCGGGCTCGACGTAGCGCACCGCGTTGTGGATCAGGTTCGACACGGCCTGCTCGAGCAGCGTGACGTCGCCCGAGGTCGCGACCGGCTCCGGCGGGACGGCGTGCTCGAGCGCGAGCCCACGCGCGCGTGCGATCGGCGCATGGCGCGCGACGGCGCGCTCGACCAGCGCCGCGAGGTCGACGCGGTGGCGCTCGAGCTCGACCTTGCCGCTCTCGAGCCGCGCGGCCGCCGAGAGGTTGTGGATCAGCGACGCCATGTAGTGCGCTTCCTGCAGCGCCTCGAGCACGACGCCGCGCTCCTCGCCCTGCGCATTCTCGAAGCGCCGGCGCAACGCCGTCAGGTGCCCCTGCAGCACCGTCAGCGGCACCATCACGTCGTGCGTGGTGTTCTCGAGGAACTGCCGCAGCGTGCGCTCGCGGTTCTCGATCGTCTCGATGCTCCCGCGCACTTCGTCCGCGGCGGAATTGAAGGCGCGCGCGAGGTCGGTGATCTCGTCGGAGCCGGAAACCTCCGCCGGAGTCGCGTACCGCGCGGCCGCCGACGCGCGCACCTGCGCCGTCAGCCTGCGCACGCGCGCCACGACCGGACCCGCTCCGACCATCACGGCGCCGAGCAGCACCGCGAGCAGCGTCGCCGTGCCGATCAGCAGGTCGCGTTGCGCTCCCGGCGGGCTGACGCGCGAGCGCCGCACGAGGATGAACGCGCACGGGCCGCTGTCCCAGGGCATGCGGACGCCGACCGCGATTCCGTTGCGCTCCGGCACGAACCATTCGACGCTCGCGTGGCTCTCGCCGGCGAGCAGCGCCTCGCGCACCTCGCCCGGGAACGTCGGCGCCTCGCGGTTGCGCGACGTGAAATCCGGCGCGTAGGCCCACAGTTCCGTGCGCACGTCCGGGTTGATCGGTTCCGCCGGCCCACGCGGCGGCACTTCGGGTCCACGCTGCAGCGGATCCGGCGGGCCTCCCAGCCGCGGGCGCGGCGGCGCTCCCCGCGGACCCGGCAGGCGTTCCGGCCCGCGCTCGGGCTGTCGCCCGCCTTGCCACAGCGGAAAGGCCTCCGGCGCAATCTCGCAGGCCTCGCGCCCGCCGCCCTGCATGCGATCGAGGGCATAGTCGGCGAGCGACTGCTCGGCAGCGCTCCACTGCATGCGCTGCTGCAGGAACACGATGCCGCCGATCACCGGCAGTGCGGTGACGAGCACGACCAGCGCGAGGCGCGCGCGCAGCTTCACGTGCCCTCCGGTGCGTCGAGGCGATAGCCGACGCCCCACACGGTCGCGACGAGCGCACCGCGAGTCCCAAGCTTCTTGCGCAGCCGCGAGACGTGCACGTCGAGCGTGCGTTCGGTCCCGTCGCGCTCGGGATCGAGCACGTTTTCCGCGAGCCACGCGCGCGAGAGCGCCTGCCCCGGCCGCCGCGCGAGCGCGAGCAGCATCTCGAACTCGACGCGCGTCAGCTCGATCGGCGCACCGTCGACCTTCAGCGTGCGCCCGTCGACGTCGAGCTCGAGTCCACCGAACGAGATCGTTCCGTTGCGCGCCAGCGCCGGCCGCCGCAGCCGCGCCGTGACGCGCGCGAGCAGCTCTTCCGGCCAGAAGGGTTTCGTCACGTAATCGTCGGCGCCCAGCTCGAGCGCGCGCACCTTGACCGCGGTGTCATTCTTCGCCGACAGCACGAGCACGGGCAGGTCCGAATGCCGCCGCAAGTGCTTGAGCACGTCGAGGCCGAACGCGCCGGGCAACATGAGATCGAGGATCACGAGCGCGTAGTCGCGCGGCTCGACGGCGAGCGCCGCGTCACCGCGCTCCAGCCAGTGCGGCTCGAATCCCGCCTCCTTCAGGTGCTGCGTGATCTGGAGCCCGAGCTTGGGATCGTCCTCGACGACAAGAATGCGATGGCTCACTCGGGGCTCCGACCGGGCTGACGATCGTCCCCGAACCTTGCGAAATCCTGAAGCGACCCGCCCGCGAGAATATCCGAAATTCCTCGCGCGCTTCAGAGTTGCGTTAGACCTCGGCGCGATGGTGTGTCCCGTGGGGCGCGCGCTCTCCGCCCGTTCCCACGCCGACCACCGCCATGAAGACCTCCCTCACGCTCTCGCTGTTCGCCCTCTCGATCGCCTTCGGATGTGCCGGTCCCGCGCGTGGCCAAGGCCGCGAGCACGAGCCGCGCCAACAGCAAGGTGCTTGCCCCGACTGCGCGCCGCAGTCCTCGCCCTACCAGCCCCACGGCGGAGCGCCGTTCGCTCCGCAGCAGCAGGTTCCGCAGGGCATGGGTCCGCGCGGCGGCTTCCGCCCGGAAGGCGGTCCGGGCATGGGCGACGAAGGCCAGCGCCGTCCCGGCTACTCGCCGATGGGGCCGCGCGGTCCGCAGGGTCGCGGGGAAATGGGTCGCGGCGGGATGGGCCGTGGCGAACAGGGTCGCGGCGAGCTAGGTCCGCAGGGGCAAGGTCCCCGCGGTCAGGGCCCGCAGGGTCAGGGGCCTCAGGGCCAGGGTCCGCGCGGTCAAGGTCCCCAGGGTCGTCCGCAGGGCCAAGGCCCCCAGGGGCCCGGTGGCATGCGCCCGTTCCCGCCGGCCCTCGGTCCCGGTCGTGGCCCGCTCGGCCCCGGCCAGCGCCCGCCGCTCGGTCCGCCGCAGGGTCGCCCCGGCCAAGGTCAACCTCAGGGCCAGCCCGGCGAAGGTCAGGGCGAGCACGGTCCGCGCGGCCAAGGCCGCCCGCAGGGCCAGCCGCACGGTCAACCCCAGGGCCAGCCGCCGATGCCGCCGCAGGGTCAGCCTCAGGGCCAACCCCAGGGCCGCCGTCCCGGCGCTCCCCAAGGTGAACCGCAAGGTCGCCCCCAGCCCCGGGACGGCGAAGGCGCCGCTCCGCGGGCTCGCAACGAACGCCGGCAGCGCCGTGGCGCCGCCGGATCTCCCGTTTCTCCTCGCGGACGCCGCCGCGGTGCTCCGCCGGTCGAAGGTGAGCCGAACTCCCCTGCTTCGGTTTGAATGGAAGGTTCTTGGAGACCCCCTCGATGACTTCTCGACTCTCACTCGCGCTGATTTTCGTCGCCTCCACGGCCGCCGGTGCCTTCGCGCAAGGCCCGCCGCCGCCGCTGGGCCCGCCGCCTCCGCCGCCGCCGGCCAACCCGCAGACGCCCGAGAAGATCTCGCTCGGCGGCCTGCTGTACTGGGATGAGCAGCTCTCGTCGACCAAGACGGTGGCCTGCGCGACCTGCCACATCCCGGAGAAGGGTGGCTCGGACCCGCGCTCGGTCTTCGCCGCTCCCAACAACGTCAACCCCGGCCCCGACGGCCTGTTCGGCTCCCCCGACGACATCCACGGCTCGCCCGGCATCGTCAACAGCCTCGCCGACGGCCGCTTCCAGTCGAGCCCGAGCTTCGGCCTGCGCACGCAGGTCACGGCTCGCAAGGCGCCCTCGGCGGTCAACGCCGCCTACGCGCCCGTGCTGTTCTGGGACGGCCGCGCCACGGGCACGTTCACCGACCCCGTCAGCGGTCAGGTGGTGCTCAACGGCGGCGCCGCGCTCGAGAGCCAGTCGGTCGGTCCGATCGTCAACTCGATCGAGATGGGCCACGTCGGCCGCACGTGGGGCGACGTCACGACGCGCATCGCGACCTCGCGCCCGCTCGCGCTCGCCACGAACATCCCGGCGAGCTGGACGACCTTCATCAACGGCCGTGACTACCCCGCGATCTTCCAGCAGGTGTTCGGCACGCCCGACATCACCGCCGTGCGCATCGCCATGGCGATCGCGAGCTACGAGCGCACGCTGTTCTCGAACCAGGCGCCGATCGACGCCTTCTTCGGCGGCAACCCGGGCGCGCTGACGCAGCTCGAGCTGCAGGGCCAGGGCGTCTTCACCAACCCCGCCAACGGCTGCGTCGTCTGCCACGCGGGCAACCTGTTCACCAACCAGACCTTCCGCTACATCGGCGTGCGCCCGCAGGCCGAGGACACCGGCCGCATGGCCGTCACCGGCAACGCGCCGGACATGGGCCGCATGCGCGTGCCGAGCCTGCGCAACGTCGAGCTCCGCGGCCCGTACTTCCACAACGGTTCCGCGCAGACGATCGAGGACGTGGTCGCGTTCTACAACCGCGGCGGCGACTTCAACGGTCCCAACAAGGACCCGCTGATCCACCCGCTCGGGCTCTCGCCGCAACAGCAGCAGGCGCTCGCGGCCTTCCTCAAGCGCCCGCTGACCGACCCGCGCGTCGCCAACGCGACCGGACCGTTCGCGCACCCGACGCTGTACGCCGGTTCCGCGCGCCAGCCGCAGTTCCTCGGCGCTCCGACGCTCGGCTCGGGCTTCTTCGCGCCCCAGATGGTCGCGCTCTCGCCGGCGCTGATCGGCAACGACCGCTTCACGGTCGGTGTCGAGCGTGGCCTCGGCGGCGGCTTCTCCGGCCTCGTGCTCGACGTGCAGTCGAGCCCCGGCACGCCCTTCGGCGAAGCGACGGCCTACCTCGGCTTCTCGCCCGCGACCCAGTTCCGCCGCGTCGGCCCGCTCAACGGCGTCGGCGCCGGCAACGGCTGGCGCTCGGTCGTGCTGCAAATCCCCAACGATCCCGCGCTCGTCGGCACCCCGCTCTTCGGCCAGTGGTTCGTCCGTGACCCGGGTTCGGGCGGTCGCTTCTCCGCGACGTCCGCCTTCCAGGTGACGCACTTCTAGCCTCGGCTCTTGCCCCCTCCGTAGAGGCCGCTCCGGTTCAGGCCGGGGCGGCCTCGCTCTCTTTCATGACGAGCGTGGACGGCGGTCCGGAGGCGGCACGACGAGCACCGGAATGGGGGAGCGGCGCAGCACACCCTGCGCGATCGAGCCCAGCAGCGCGCGCGACAGGCCCGAGCGGCCGTGCGTGGGCATGCAGATCAGGTCGGAGCCCAGCCGCGCCGCGCAGTCGACGATCGCCGCGGCCGCGTCGAAGCCGGTCGCGGCCTCGACGTCGAATTCGAGGCCACGTGCAGCGATTTCCGACGGGATGAGCTCGCGCAGGCGGCGCTCGACGTCGCCCTGGTCGCGCGCGAGTTCCGCGGGGCTCGGCGGCGGCAGCGGCGCGTAGGCGCCGAGCTCGACGACGGCCGAGACGTACGGCGCCGCGACGTGCACGAGCTGCAGGCGTCCGCCCGTAGGCAGGAGGCGCGCGGCCCAGTGCAGTGCCGGCAGCGAGAGCGGCGAGAAATCGATCGGGACGAGCACGCGCCGCGGCGTTCCGACCGCGACGGCGGGCACGCTCGGCAGCAGCGGCACCACCAGCGCGTTCACGCGCGAGCTGGCGACGATGTCGAGCGACACCGAGCCGTGCACGAGCCTGTCCCAGCCCTGCCTGCGGTGCGTGCCGATCACGAGCAGCTCCGCACCTTCGGCGTTGGCGAGTTCGAGCAGGTGCTCCGCGACGCGACCGAAGCCCGCGGCGACGCGCACGCGCCGGATGCCGGATTCCGCAGCCTTTTTGCCGATTCTGGCG
Organism: Planctomycetota bacterium; assembly: GCA_026692705.1. Lineage (GTDB taxonomy): Bacteria > Planctomycetota > UBA1135 > UBA1135 > F1-120-MAGs118. Next base: position 17,759 of record JAPLOE010000222.1, on the reverse strand, counting down.
GCGAGCGCCCGCTCGTGCTCCTCGCTCGCTTGGCGCCGGCGTTCTTCACCCGGCGAGTAGACGTGCCCCGCGCTCGCTTCGACCGGCCCCGCGCCGCGCAACGTCTCGAGCAGCTCGAGCGGCGGCAATTGGCCGTCGCGCCCGTCGGCTCCGACGAGCACGCGCAGCGCTCCGCGCCCGGCGAGCCAGCGCTCGATGCTCGCTTCCTCGCGCACGACGAGCACCGGCAGGCCCAGTCCCTTGATCGTGCGGGCGGCCGTGCTGCCGAGGTTCCATTCCGCGCGCGGCCGGTCGCCGGTGGCGCCGATCACGATCAGCACGACTCCCAATCGACTCGCCGCCGCCGCGAGCGTTTCCTCGGGCAGCCCTTCGATGACCTCCGAGAGCACCTGCGCCTTCGCGAGCGGCTCCAGCTCGGTCGCGAGGCTCGCCAGCATCGTCCGCCGCCGCGCCAACTCGCCGTCGCGCGCGCCCGCTTCGGGTCGCAGTGCGAGCATTGGCAACTGTGGTGCATGCAGCAGCGCGAGCTGCGCCCCAAACGCCCCGGCCAGTCGTGCCGCAACTCGCGCGGCGCACAGCGAACCCTCCGAGAAATCGATGCCGCAGAGAAGCTTCATGCGCTCCTTGTACGACCGAACTGCTCTGCGCACGCGCGGGCCGTTTGGCGTACGCGTGACGCAGGCCTTTCTCGCGATTACCCAGAAGCACGGACCTGCGCATGGCGCCCGCGCCTCACCCGGTACGTCCATCTCCGCGAAACGGTACGCACTTGGTCCCAGCGCGGGCCGATCGGGCTCGCCTAGCATGCACTTGGATCCCGGCTCGATCCGCCCCTGTGCTATGTTCCGCGCACCCCTCCAAGACCCTTCAGGCAGTGGCTCAGCGCCGCTGTCGCGACCCAAGGGTTCGCAGAGAAAGACTGCGTCCAAGGAACGAGCTGTGACACGCGTGGAAGAGTCTTCCCCCAAACCGAAGGGCGGTCCGGCTCCCCAGGCCGCCAACGCCTCTCCGGAAGTCCTGTACCGGGCGCTGCTCGCGGCGGTGCTCGACCCCACGATCGCCATCGACATTCGCGGGACGATCGTCACCGCCAGCGCGTCGGTGGAGAAGATCTTCGGGTACAGCCCCGAGGAACTCTACGGCCGCAACATCAAGATGCTGATGCCCGAGCCGCACCGCTCGCGGCACGACAGCTACCTCGCGCACTACGCGAGCACCGGCGTGACGGGCATCCTCAATCGCACGCGCGATTTCGAGGTGCTCCACAAGAACGGCCGCGCGATCACGATCGAGCTGTCGGTCGCGCGCGCGGAGATGCCGGGCGGCGAACCGCTGTTCATCGGCTCCTTCCGCGACATCACGCAGCGCAAGACGGCCGAGCTCGCGCTGGCCGAGAGCGAGCGCCGCTTCCGCGCGATCTTCGACAGTTCCTACCAGTACATGGGCCTGCTGCGGGTCGACGGCACCGTGCTCGAGGTCAACCAGACCTCGCTCGACGCCGTCGGTGGCCAGCGTCAGGACGCGATCGGCCGCAAGTTCTGGGACACGGCCTGGTGGGGCGTGTCGGAGCCCGGTGCCGAGCGCGTCAAGCAAGCCGTCGAGGAGGCCGCCAAGGGCGAGTTCGTGCGCTTCGAGGCGCAGTTGCGCGGCCCCGAGGGCGAGCTCGTCACCGTCGACTTCTCGCTCAAGCCGGTGCACGACGCCGATGGCCAGGTCGTGCTGCTGATCCCCGAGGGCCGCAACATCAGCGAGCTCAAGCGCGCCCAGCGCGCCGAGCTGGCCATGCTGCGCGCGCTGGCGACGATCGGCGAGAACGCGGCGATGCTCGCGCACGAGATCAAGAACCCGATCACCGCCGTCAACGTCGCGTTGCGCGCGGTGTCCAAGCAGCTCGGCGAGGACGATCGCGCGGTGCTCGAGGACCTCGTGACGCGCATGCAGCGGCTCGAGGCGCTGATGCGCCGCACGCTGTCGTTCACCAAGCCGCTCGACCTGCGCCTCACCGAATTCGACCTGCGCGAGCTCGTCGACACCGCGGTCAAGAGCCAGCGGCCCGAGATCCTGAAGCGCGGCGGCGACGTGCGCATCGAGGTCCAGCCGGGCCTCAAGCTGCGCGCCGATCGCCAGCTCGTCGATGAGGTCCTGACCAACCTGATCCGCAACGCGCTCGAGGCCGTCGGCGACGGCGCACGGGTCGCGATCAGCGCACGCGCCGTTCCCGGCGGCGCTCTCGTCGCTGTCGAGGACAACGGTCCCGGCATCGCCGAGAGTCTCAAGCTCTCCCTCTTCAAACCCTTCTCGACCACCAAGGCCAAGGGCACGGGGCTGGGCCTCGCGTTCTGCCGCAAGGTGGTCGAGGAACACGGCGGCACCATCGACGCGCTCACCAGCTCCCTGGGCGGTGCGCGTTTCGAGATCCGGCTGCCGAACCCCCGATGAATGCCACCATGCTCGAAGCGCCCAACTCCCGCATCGGCCAGAAGATCAAGGTGTTCCTGGTGGACGACCAGAACATCCTTCGCGCCGCCTTCAAGAGCCTGCTGTCGTCCAGCGAGCGCATCACCGTCATCGGTGACTGCGGCGACGCGCGCACCGCGATCGACCGCATCGCGTTGCTCTTGCCGGACGTCGTGCTGCTCGACATCTCGATGCCGGGGCTCTCGGGCCTCGACGCGATCCGCCCGATCCGCGAGGCGCATCCCAAGGTGCGCATCCTGATGCTGACGCACCACGAGGGCGAGAGCTTCGTCGACCAGGCGATGCGCGCCGGTGCCGATGGCTACCTCTCGAAGGACTCCGATCCGTCCGAGCTGCTGCTCGGCATCGAGACCGTCAGCGAAGGTCGCCCGTACCTGAGCCCGAAGGTCGCCGGTGGACTCGTGGCGCGCATGCGCCGCGGCGATCCGATCGAGCCCGGTGGGGCGAGCCGCCTCTCGACGCTCACCGCGCGCGAGCGCGAGGTGTTCCAGCTGCTCGCGCTCGGCAAGAGCAACAAGGACGTCGCCCGCGAGCTCGCGATCAGCCTCGGCACCGCCAAGAAGCACCGCGAGAACCTGCAGCGCAAGCTCGACTGCCACTCGACGGCCGAGCTCGCGCGCCTCGCGATCCGCGAAGGCCTGATGCAGACCTGAGCGCGTTCCGCACGCGGACTCCGCCACGCGCGGAGCCCGCGCCGAACCCGCGGGGGCATGGAGCAGGGGGCTCCGTGCCCCCGCGCAACGTTTCAGCGACTCCCCGCGCGCCGCTTTGCTTCCTAGGATGCGCGCCCGTGACCAGCGAAGCCCTCTACGCCACGTTCGGACGCCTGCACCTCGCGGTGCTGCACTTTCCCGTCGCCTTGCTCGCGCTGGCGGCGTTGCTCGAGCTGCTCGAGTTGCGTGCGCCGGACGAGCGCCGCGCCGCGCTCGTGCGCACGCTCGCCCGCTTCGGCGCCGTCGGTGCGCTCGCGGCCGCGCTCACCGGCTGGGTCCACGCTGACGCGGAACCGCTCGGCCGCACCGTCGCCGAGACCCTCGACCTGCACCGCTGGACCGGCATCGCGAGCGCCGTCTTCGCGCTCGTCGCCGGCTGGGGTTCGGGCCTCGCGCGCCGCGCCGGGCTGTTTGCGGCCGCGCTATCGGTTTCGGTGGCTGGCCACTTCGGCGGCGAGCTCGTGCACGGCGAGGGCTACCTCACCGAGCTGCTCACGCGCACAGCGACCGCTCCGCAAGAGCCGAGCACGCCGTCGGTTCCTCCGAGCGCGTCCCCGACGTTCGAGCGCGACGTGCTGCCGCTGATGCAGGCCTTGTGCGTCGAATGCCACGGCCCGCTGAAGCGCGGCGATTCCGCCGCCAGCGAGCTCGTGCGGCGCATGCGCCTTCCGCTCGACGATGAGGACCACATGCCTCCGTCGAAGGAAGCGCAGCCGGCGGCGGCGGATGTCGATCTCGTCGCGCGCTGGATCGATGCCGGGGCGCGCTAGGCCAGTGACGAGGCGGCGCCGGTCGGGACCTCGTAGCCCCCGGCCGGCGCCGTTGCAGCTCCCGGGCCAGAGGCTCGGGAAGTTGCGTGCAGGAATCAGGGCAGGAAGATCGCGCGGACTCCGTTGGTGAGGTTGCTCGTCGGCAGGCCCTTGAGCGTGTCGCGGTACCAGAACTGGAAGTTCCACGCGGAGCCGGGCTCGAGCGCGGTCAGTCCCGTGCCGTAGGGCTCGCCCGCGAAGTCGAACACGAACTCGGCGTTGCCGTCGTCGCGCACGATGACCGGTGCGCCCATGCGCACGATCGGCGGCGCGATGCAGAGGTATCCGGCGTGGAAGGGGCGCAGGTCGCCCGTGAGGCCACGCAGGAAGATGCCGGCCCGCTCGGGCGGGGCACCCAGAACCGTGAGGGCGAAGTTGCCGGCGCTCACGTTCGGAACGCCGGTCCAACCGAGTTCGGCACCGAGCCCGACGGAGTTGGGCGCGCCGTAGCCGTAGATGCGCGGGTTTTCGAACCCGTTGAGGAGCGGCTGCAGCAGGTTGCCGTCGTCGATCGTCGCGACGAGGTCGGGATAGCCGCTCGCGTCGAGGTCCGCTGCGGTCAGGTGGTTCGCGCCGCTGCCGGGCAGAGTCCACGCGCCCGCCAGCAGGAACGCGCCGTCCTCGTGCTGGCGCAGGAGCGTGACGCAGTTGCTCGCCGAGCAGACGAACGCGAGGTCCTTGCGGCCGTCGCGGTCGAAGTCCTCGGCGACGAGGTGCGTCGGATGGGTCGCGCCGACGTTGAAGAGCACCGCCGGCTCGAAGGCCGTCGCGTTGCGGTAGAACAGCGCGACCTTGTGCAGGCCGAAGCCGCTGTAGCAGGCGGCGAGGTCATCGAAGCCGTCCGCGTTGAAGTCGGCGATCACGAGGCCCTCGGGGTGCGAGTAGCCGGGGATCGTCAGGGTCTCGTTGAGCTCCAGCACACCGGCACCCGTGTTGCGCAGCACGCTGATCGCGTGGCTGTCGTGGTCTGCGACCGCGACGTCCGCCAGGCGCAGCGCACCGCGTGCGAAGCCGAAGCAGCCCACCGCGAGGCTCCGCGGCGACGCGCCGATCGGCACTTCCGGCAGGACGCTGAACGTGCCGGCGCCGAGGTTGAGCACCACGCTCACCGAGTTGCTCAGCCCGTTGGCGACCACGAAGTCGAGGTCACCATCGCCGTCGAGGTCGTTGACCTCGATCTCGTTCGGGCCATCGCCCACCGGGATGCGCTCGAACACGACGTAGTGCGCGGCGCCGAGGTTGTGCAGGACGAACAGCTCGTCGGTATCCCGCGAGACCGCGGCGAGGTCGAGCAGGCCGTCGCCGTCGATGTCCGGAGCGACGAGCCCGATCGGATAGCGCGCGCCGACCAGCGGGAAGTACACGGGATTGGAGTACTTGGGCCCGAAGCCCTTGTGCAGCACGGCGATGTGCGGCGGCGAGCGCAGCGTCGTCGCGAACTCGATCACGCCGTCGCCATCGAGGTCCGCGGCCACGACGTCTTGCGGGTAGTTGCCGCAGAAGATCGGATCGGAGAGGTCGAGCGGCGTCTGGGCGCGCGCGACCGATGAGAGCAGGAGCGCCGCAGCGGCGCCAACGGGCCAGAGGCCCCGGAATTGCAGTTTCATGACTCCACCTCCTTGGTGGGAGTGGACGAGGGCGATCGCGAGCGTCGGGCTCGGGCGTTGTGCGAGGTCGAGCACTCCGCGCTCACGTGCCGTCATTCACCGCAGGCAATCAAGGCCAGAACCGCCATTTTCCCCATGCCCATCACGGAGTGGAGCTCCGTCAAGCACTGCGTAGCGAGGCCCGTTCGGCGCGTGCGCCGCGTCGTAGGGGTGCGCGAGTCAGCGCAGGAAGCGACGGCAGGCCTCGGACAGGTCGCGCAGCACGACCGCGGACTCGCGCAAAGCCGCGTCGAGGTCGGGCACAGGCTTCCACTCGTACGTGTAGGCCTCGGCGCCGCCGCGGTAGGAGTCGAGCGGCAGCACGAGGATCGCGCTGTCGGACCACGCGGCGACGGTGTCCCAGCCGGCGAGGATGCGCTGGCGGCCGGCGATGGGGGCGAGCAGGTTCTCGCCGTTGCACCACTTCGTGCGCTGCGTCGGATCGGCGCCGAGCAGCTCGAGCAGGGTCGGCGCGACATCGACGTGGCAGGTCGGGCGCGTCTCTTCGCCGGGAGGAATGCCGGGGCCACGCAGCACGAGCGGCACGAGCACCTGCGTGCGCGTGTAGTTGCTCGTGTGGCCCCAGAAGCCGTGCTCGAGGAATTCCTCACCGTGGTCGCCGGTGATGACGACGACGGTGTTGTCGAGCTCGCCGGTCGCACGCAGCGCGTCGAGCATCTGGCCGATGCTGCGGTCGGCGTCGGCCACGGAGTTGCGATAGCGGTTGAAGACCTGCGGCATCATCGCCGCGATCTCGTCGCTCGAGAGCTTCGCGTAGTCGATCGTCTTCGCGTAGGGCTCGAACGGCGTGAGGTCGCTCGCGACGTTGTAGGCCTGATGCGGCGCGTCGAGGAACGCGAAGCAGTAGAACGGCTTGCGCTCGCTCGCATTCGAGCGCTCCTGCATCCAGCTGCCGAAACGCTGCACGAGCTCCGCGTCGCGGCTCGCGCCCTCGACCCGCTCGAACTTGTCCTCGACGCGGTCCTCGATGCGCACCCAGGCCGTCGAGCGCATCTCGGGGAAGCTCATCGAGGCCGTGCCGTAGATGCGGAACTCGTAGCCGAGGTCGAGCAGGCTGTCGACGATCACCGGCGACGCGCCCTCGGCGTACACCGGCGCGAAATAGGAGCCGTGCAGGCCGTACACGAGCGAGAACGTGCCGTAGCGCGACGTGCTGCCGCTGCTGGCGTGGTCGAGGAAACGCCGTGCGCCCTGCGCGAATTCCCACGTGCGCGGCATCACGGTCGCGTCGAGCATGTCGGCGCGCAGCGACTCGATCGTCAGCACGAGCAGGTTGGGGCGCGGGCCGCCGGGCGCGAAACGCGGGCGTTCGAGCGGATAGTGGAGCAGCAGGCCCTCGGAGCTCACCTCGACGCGCTCGCGTTCCTCGAGCTCGTAACCGAACCAGTTGCGCGCCATGCGCTTGACGGTGAAGCGCGGATAGAACGGCACGAGGCGCGCGAGCGACGGGATGTCGCGCTCGCGGAGCAGGTCGGCGCGTGCGTAGAGCGCCTTCTCGGCGACGAGCACCGGCAGCACGATCCACAGCGCGAAGAAACCCGGCCGCAGCCAGCGCGGAGTGCTCGACATGCGCTCCCAGTGCGCCGCGCGCCAACGTTGGAAGCCGTGGAAGACCAGCACGAGCGCCACGAGCGCGGCTCCGGCCGTCACGAACAGTCCCGCACCGAGCTGCACGGAATCCTCGACACCTTCCGTCGTCACGACGGTCCACACCCAGCCGTTCAGGTGGTAGCGGAACAGGTTGTAGACGCGCACGTCGATGAACAGCAGCGCCACGAAGGCCGTGGCGAGCACGGAGAAAGTCCACGAGGTCAGGCGCGGGCCGAGGCCCACGAACGACAGCAGCGCGACGCCGAGCGCGAGCACGCCAGAGAGCGCCGCGAGCTGCGACAGCAGCGCGAAACGCAGGAACACCGAGACCGCGAGGCTCGTGTCTTCCGGAGCGTGCGCGAAGAAGCTCTGCCCGATCACGAAGGCCACGAACAGCGCGAGCAGCCACGCATCGAACACCGCCCGGCGCGCGGCGGCGGTGGGAGTGCGGGGGCGGAACGGATTCGCGGACATGGACCTGCGGAAAATACAGGGATCGCCGCCGGAAGTCGCGCGCGCTCGAATTCGGCGCAGCTACTTCAGCGTCAGGCTCGCAGCGGCCGCGCGGAAAGCCGCGAGGTACGGCTCGCGGCGCGCGAGGGGACACTGCCCCTGCAGCACGAGCGCACCGGCGCCTGCGGGTACGAGCGTGATCCACGCGAGTCGCCCGCCGTCGACGCTCGCCACGAGCTCCCAGCCGCGGCGACCCGCGCTCGCGACTTCCTTCGAGCTCTCAAGCGCGACGATTTGAGCTCCGACCGTCGCGAGCGCTCCGTCGAGTCGCTCGCGGCACGCCGCTTCGAGCCCTTCCGCTGCCGAACGCGGCACCTGCGTCACGAGCAGGAACGGCGTTCCCTCCGGCAGCGGCGACGGCGTGCCCGTCGGCGCATACACATGCGCCGTGCCGTCGTCGCGCACGAGCACGAGGTCGGCGCCCGGCGTGAGCTCGAACGCAAGCTGCGGCACGCTCTCGCGTTCCCACTTCGCGCCGAGCAGGCACTCGCGCAGCGGCTGCTCGAGCTCCGCCGCGAGCTCCGCGTCACACTCCGCGACCATCAGCAGCGACTCCGTCGCGTCGCCGCACACGACCATCCAGCTTTTCGTCGCGACGCCGTCGCGCTCGCGCTCCAGGTGGTACAGCCGCGCCTCGTTTCCCGCGACCCGCGCCGCTTCCCAGCGCACCAGCCGCAACTCCGCGTCGTTCCACTGCGTCGGATCCGGCGCCGTCTCCGCGAACGGCGCGGGCAGCTCGAACACGCCGAGTTTCGCTCTGGCATCGGCTCGCGCGATGCCGTGCACTGCCTCCGACGGCTCGAACCCTCGCGGCGCGCTCAGCTCGACGCGTGTGCCCGCGATCCTGCGGTGGGGGAGACCTTCGCGCGCGACGACCGACGCGGGCTCCTGCGAGCACGCGCTCGCGAGACCCAGCACGAGCAGCCCGAAAACGAACGTGGCGCGCACGAGGCACGCCACGTTAGCGGAAACCACGCGAGCTCGCGTTCAGTCCATGTGCGCGACCACGCGCTCGTCGCCCATCTGCAGCGACACCTGGATGTCGCGGGCGCGCGAGGCGAAGCGGCGCTGGACGCTCTTGAAGAGCACCTGGTAGATGCGCAGCACGCCCTTGGTCGCGAGGCGGTACGTGAAGTCGACCCACGTCCAGTAACGCGGCCCGCTCAGGCCCTGCGCGCGCGCGTAGATGCCGGCCTGCTCGGCGACGAGGTACTCCGCGTGCATCATGAACAGCACGAGGTACGGCCGGTACATCCAGCGCGGCTTGATCAGGCTCGGCAGGAACTTCACCAGCCACGGGTTGCGCACCGCGAGCGGGAACAGCTTGTGCAGGTTCTCGATCTGGCGCTTCGTGTCGCTCTCCACAGGCAGCGAGCGGCGGAAGTTGACCGGGAACTCGTCGAGGCTCGACACCGCGTAACCCATCTGCGTGGTCGTGTCGGTGATGTCGAACATCGGGTACGGCTGCATCAGGCTCACCATCGGGTGGTCGACGCCGCACTCGACGTTGAGGCGCACGGTGTCGAGCTCGTCCTCGATCGTCGCGCCCGGCGCGCCGAGGATGTTGAGCGAACCCAGCCGAATGCCGTGCTTGGTGATCCACTGCGACGCGTTGATTAGCTGCTGGCGCGTCGTGTTCTTGCGGAAGATCGTGTTGCGCACGTGGTCGTTCGCCGCCTCGATCGCGATGCGCGCGTACACGCAGCCCGCCTTGCGCAGGAGCTCGATGTGGCGCTCCGTCGTCAGGTTGGCCATGAGGATGACGTCGAACGGCAACCCGACTTCCTTCGGGTAGCGCTCGCAGAACTCCTCGAGCCACGAGTTCTTCAGGTTGAAGATGTCGTCGACGAAGTGCACGAACTTCAGGTTGTATTTCGCGCGGACCTGCTTGATCTCCTCGATGATGTGGTCCACCGAGCGCTTGCGCGTGTACTCCTTGTTGTTGGAGTTGTAGATCTTCTTCTTCCACGCGTGGTGGAAGCAGAACGAGCAGTTCATCGGGCAGCCGCGCTGCGTCACGAACACTTTGCGGTCGGTGTCGCGGTAGATCGGCGCCGCCTCGTACACCACGTCGCGGTCGGGGTGGCCGAGCTCGTCGAGGTTCTGCACCAGCGGCCGCACCGGGTTCTTGGCGACCTCGCCGGTCTTGGCGTCCTTGACCCACAGGTTCTGCACGTCCGAGTAGTCGCGCCCCTCGGCCAGCCGCTCGAGCAGCTCGACGATCGCCGCCTCACCCTCGCCGCGGCAGATGATGTCGATGCCCGGCGTGTCGATGTACTCCGGCGTGAACGTCGTGTGCGGCCCGCCGAACACCGACACCACGTGCGGCAGCTCGGCCTTCACGCGCTGGTTGATCTCGGCCAGATACAGGTGCATCCCGGTCGTCACCGAGTAGCAGACGACGTCAGGGTTGTACGCCTTCAGCTTCTCGATCCAGTCCCGGTCCGGCACGAACAGCGCCTTCGACTGGTGCCCCGCGTCCTTGATGGCGCGCGAGAGCCACATGACCCCGAGCATCTCCTGCGGCAGGTACTCGTCGATGAACAGGACTTTCATCCGGCGGGTGGGGGTGGTGCTGACCAAGGTGCGTCTCTCTTGCTGGCTGGCTCTGGGCCAAGTGTCTCGCCCACGAGCCTCTCGGACGGGCGTCCTCGGGCTGGCGGCCGCGCAAGTCTACCGTGCCCGTGAGCCTTGGGCCCGCCTCGAAGCCACACCCCATCGGCGCCCCCGCCCCTGCGGCTCCATCCCGCGCTGCTCTCCCGGCACTTTTCCCCCTGCTCGCGTCGTTCCTCGGGCCGCGGCGCCCGTTCCCCGCGCTCGCTCCCCAGTCCAGCCCCCGGAATTTCCTGCCCAGTTTTTTCGTCCCTTCCGCTACCTTTGCACTTGTACCGGGACACGCGCCTCGCCCCCCCGACGCAGCCCCGGCACCGGAACTTCCCGTTCCGTCCCAACCGTCGCCCGCCCGAGGCTTCCCGCCTCGCCGGGCTTCCCGACGTCGCGGCCCCGCTCCCGGGCCCCGCGCCGACCTCCCCTCGGCCGCCCTCGCTCCCTCGCATGTCCCAGTCCGTCTGCCTCCGTTGCGGCGCCCTCAAGACCGGCGCCTGGGTCACCTGCCCCGAATGCCGTCACGTCCCCGCGGACCTCCGCGACCGTGCCAAGCACATTCTCGTCTCCGACGCCTACCTGTCGGCCGCCGTCATCCTCACCACCTCCGCCTCGATCCGCGCCGGCCACCCGCCCGAATTCCCCGAGGCGCAGGTGCAGACCGAGATCCGCGAGATCGAGAGCCTCGAACAGGAAGGCGAGTCCTCCTTCGGGTTCCCCCTCGTCGCCGCCACCGCCGTCCTCCTTCTCCTCGCCGCCGGCGCCGCATTCGTGTGGCTCGACTGAGGCAGGGGAGCGGCATTCCGAGAGACCGGAACTCCCACATTCGTCTGGCGCGCCCGTCGGTATCGATCGGGGTATCTTGAGCGAACCGTGTCGCCGTCTCCGCCCGATCCTCTGGACGCGACCCGACTCCTGCTCGCAGCGAGCAGCGGTGACAAGGCCCCCGCCGACAGCCTGCTGCCGCTCGTGTACGAGCAGCTTCGCAAGGCGGGGCAGCTCGCGCTTGCCGGCGAGGCGCACGGGCACACCCTGACCGCGACGGCGCTCGTCCACGAGGCCTACCTCAAGCTCGTCGGGCCGCGCGAGCTGCCGTGGGCCAACCGGGCGCACTTCTATGCCGCGGCAGCCGAGGCGATGCGCCGCATCCTGCTCGACCACGCCCGCGCGCGCGGACGGCGGGGCGGGAGGCCGCTGCGCCTCGACGAGGTCGCCGACGTGGTCGCGCTCGCCTCCGCAGGATCCGACGAAATCTTGGCAGTCGACGAGGCGATCGGACGCTTGGAGAGCGAAGACCCGCTGGCCGCAGCCCTCGTGCGCCTGCGGTTCTACGCCGGTCTGAGCGTGGACGAGGCCGCCGAGGCCCTCGGGATGTCGCCGCGGACCGCGGCGCGCCTGTGGGTCTACGCTCGTGCCGTGCTCTACCGCGACCTGACCGACGCCGGCTGAACTGCCCTCCACCCCGACCGCCTCGCGATGCACCGCCCCGCTGCCGAGATCTTCAACGAGGCCCGCGAGCTGCCGCCCGAGCAGCGCGCCACGTACCTGCTCGGTGCGTGCGGCAAGGACTCCGCCTTGCGTTCTAAGGTCGAGGAGCTGCTCACGGCCGACGCCGCGGCCGGCCAGTTCCTCTCCGCGCCCACTGCGGAGCGGTTCCCCTCGCCCGCTGTTCGCCCGCAGCCCGTCGCGGAGCAGGCCGGCACGCAGATCGGGCGCTATCGGCTGCTCGAGCAGATCGGCGAAGGTGGCATGGGCACGATCTGGATGGCGGAGCAGCGCGAGCCGGTCAAGCGGCGCGTGGCGCTCAAGATCATCAAGCTCGGGATGGACACCAAGCAGGTGATCGCGCGCTTCGAGGCCGAGCGGCAGGCGCTCGCGATGATGGACCATCCCAACATCGCCAAGGTGCTCGACGCCGGCGCGACCGAGACGGGCCGCCCGTACTTCGTGATGGAGTACATCAAGGGCATCCCGATCCTCGAGTACTGCGACCAGGGAAAGGTCGACACTCGCGCGCGGCTCGAGCTCTTCACCAAGGTCTGCCAAGCGATCCAGCACGCGCACCAGAAGGGCATCATCCACCGCGACATCAAGCCCTCGAACGTGCTCGTCACGCTGCACGACGGCGTTCCGGTGCCGAAGGTGATCGACTTCGGCATCGCGAAGGCGACGAACAGCGAGTTGACGAGCAAGACGCTCTTCACCGAGCACCGCCAGATGATCGGCACGCCCGCGTACATGTCGCCGGAGCAGGCCGAGATGTCGGGACTCGACATCGACACGCGCAGCGACATCTATTCGCTCGGGGTGCTGCTGTACGAGCTGCTCACCGGCACGACGCCGTTCGACATCAAGACGCTGCTCGAGAGCGGCTTCGGCGAGATGTTGCGCGCGATCCGCGAGGACGAGCCGCACAAGCCGAGCACGCGAATTTCGTCGCTGGGCGAGACCGGCACGCGCACGGCGCTGCAGCGGCGGATCGACGCGAAGCGGCTGAGCACGCTGCTGCGCGGCGACATCGACTGGATCGTGATGAAGTGCCTCGAGAAGGACCGCACGCGCCGCTACGAGACGGCGAACGGGCTCGCGGCCGACATCGTGCGGCACCTCAACGACGAGCCGGTGACGGCGGGCGCGCCGAGCGCGGCCTACCGGCTGCGCAAGTTCGTGCGGCGCAATCGCGGCCAAGTTCTCGCGGGCGCGGCGATCGTGGCGGCGCTGCTCGCGGGCGTCGTCGCGTTCGCGTGGAAGGCCGAAGAGGCGAGCGAGCAGCGCGACGAGGCGTTGCTCGCGAAGGAATCGGAGGCGGAGCAGCGCCGCGAGGCCGAGCTCGCGCGCGCCGAGGCGGAGCGGCAACGCACGCTCGCCGAACAGCAGGAGGCGCTGGCCAAGCGGCAGGAAACCGAGGCGCTCAAGCAGGCCGCGATCGCCGAGGCGGTGGCGAAGTTCCAGACCGACATGCTCGCCGCCGTCGATCCGAACCAGCTGCCGCGCGATCCGGTCACGAAGGAGCCGCTGAAGGACAAGGTCACGGTCGTGCAGGCCATGGAAGCCGCCGTCGCCGCGCTCGATGGCGGCTCGCTCGCCGATCAACCGCTCGTCGAGGCGCGCGTGCGCGACACGATCGGCGGAACGCTCATGCAGCTCGGCCGTTTCAGCGATGCCGAGCCCAACTTGCGCCGCGCGCTCGGGCTGCGGCTGGCTGCAGCGCAAGGTGACGACAAGCTCGTGGCCGAGGCCCGGGACAAGCTCGCGATGGTGCTGTGGCAGCTCAGCCGCAACGCCGAATCCGAGGAGATGATGCGCGCGGCGCTCGAGACTTTCCGGCGCGTGCTGCCGCCCGGCGATCCCGCGCTCGCCGACGCCATGGACAACATGGCGAAGCCGCTGGTCGCGCAGAACCGGCTCGCCGAAGCCGAGCCGCTCTTGCGCGACGCGCTCGCGCTGCGCCGCGCGAGCCTGCCGCCCGGTGATGTCGCCGTCGCGCACGGCCTGAACAGCCTCGGGCACCTGCTCTCGCTGCAGGACAAGTACGTCGAGGCGGAGCCGCTCTACCGTGAGGCGCTCGCGATCAACCGCGCGGCGCGGCCGGCGGGGCATCCCGAGCTCGCCAACAGCCTCAACAACCTCGCCGCCTGCCTGAAGGGCCAGCTCGAGTTCGACGAGGCCGAGAAGCTGTTCGCCGAATCGCTCGCCATCAGCCGCGCGACGCTGCCCGCGATCCATCCGCGCATCGCTCTCGCGCTCAACAACCGCGCCTCGCTGCTGCAGTCCCAGGGGCGGCTCGCGGAGGCCGAGCCCCTGTTCCGCGAGTCGCTCGACATCTGGCGCGCGGTGATCCCCGAGGGCCACCCGCACATGGTGGCCTGCATGGTGAGCCTCGCGCAGGTGCTCGCCGCGCGCGGGGACTCCGAGTCCGCCGAGGCGCTCTACCTCGAGGCGCTCGCGATCAGCCGCCGCATCCTCGCGAACGCGGACCCGATCCAGATCCAGATCCTCGGCGAGTTCTCGGCGCTGCTGCAGCGCCGCAACCGCCACCGCGAGGCCGAGCCCCTGCAGCGCGAGCTCGTGCGGCTGTGCCGCGACCACGCGCTCGACAAGAACGCGGAATTCGCCGCGTGGCTCAACGGCCTCGGGCTGACCGAGCTCGAGCTTGGCCACTTCGACGAGGCGGAGGCGCTCCTCCGCGAGGCGCTCGAACTCCAGCGCGCGACCCTGCCGGTCGGCCACGACAACATCCACAACGTCCTCGTCAACCTGACCTACGCGCTGCAGCGGCAGGGGCGGTCGGCCGAGGCCGAGCGTGTCTGCCAGGAAGCGCTGCTCAACCGCCGCGCCGCCTTGCCCGACGGGCATCCGTCGCTCGCCTCCGCGCTGTACGACATCGCCACCCTGCAGATGCAGCAGGGCAAGCTCGCCGAGGCCGAGCCGCTGCTCCGAGAGGCGCTCCAGATCCTGCGCGCGAACTCCGCCGACGGCCGCGCCGAACCCGTCGTGCTCGCCAGCCTCGCCAACCTGCTCGAGCTGCGCGGACGTCCGGCCGAGGCCGAGCCCCTCTACCGCGAATGGCTGGCGACCCTGCCCGCGCGCGCCGATCGAGCCGATGGTTCGGATGCCCGCGTCCTCAACGACTTCTCGCTCCTCCTGTGGGAACGCGGCGAGCTCGCCGAAGCCGAGACGCTCTGCCGCAAGGCCCTCGAGGTCCAGCGCCACGCGCACCTCACCGAGGACCCCAACCACGCCAACGTCCTCGGCAACCTCGGTGCCCTCGCCATCGCCCAAGGCCGCCTCGAGGAAGCCGAGACGGTCCTCGCCGAAGCCCTCGCGCTCAAGCGCCGCCTCTTCCCGCCGCTCGACCCCAGCCGCCTCGGCACCGCCGCCGACCTCGCCAACGTCCACGTCGCCCTCGGCAAGTCCGACTCCGCCGTCGCCCTCTTCCTCGAGCTCGCCGCCTCCTACCGCGCCGGCCTGCCCCCCGACAGCCTCGAGCTCGCCGCCGAACTCACCAACCTCGCCAACGTCCTCCTCAACCTGCGCGCCTTCGACGCCGCCGAGCCCCTCGTCCGCGACGCCCTCGCCACCCGCGAGCGCCTCCAGCCCGACCTCTGGAACACCTTCAACTCCCGCGTCCAGCTCGGCACCATCCTGCTCCACCAATCCAAGCTCCCCGAAGCCGAAGCCCTCCTCCTCTCCGGCTACCTCGGCATGAAGCAACGCCAACCCTCCATCCCCCCCCAAGGCCTCATCCGCCTCGCCGAAGCCCTCGAACGCCTCATCACCCTCGCCGAAACCCAGGGGGACACTTCCGAGGCCGCCCGCTGGCGCTCCGAACTCGAAGCCTTTCAGGCACAACTCCCGCGGACGGACGGCGGGCGCAGGTAGTGGGGGAGCGAGGTTCGGGGCGTGTGTCGCGCACCCGATTCGTCACGGCCGTAGTCGTCGCGCGAATCGCTGCGCTGCGAGCGGAGTCAGCCCGCCGCAAAGTCGGGGAAGCGCGGTCGCTTGTCAGTTCGAGCTTCCTGGGGGAAGCTGCGACCTCGCCAGAGTTCCCCGAAGCCCGCCTTCCAGACTGAGAGAGTTCGCCATGCGCACGATTCAGCTCCACCCCGCGTCCCTGCTGTCCGGCATTGGATTGGCCTGCCTCGCCATGCTCGCGATGGGCCAATCTCCGCAGCCCGCCACGCCGACGCTTTCGCCACGCAACCAGCCGCTGGCAGTCATCCAGGCGCGCGACTTCGTCCAGATCCGTCAGGGTCAGCCCTACACCGTCCCGACCGGCAAGATCCTCGTCATCACCGCCCTCGGAACCGAGCAGGACTTCTCGGGCGCCATCCTCACCGTCAACAACACCACTCGCGTCCGTACCGTTTTCGCCAACGGAACCACCGGCAGTTCGGTCGTCGAGGTTCCCCGTGGCCTCACCATGGCGGCGGGCGAAGTCGTCGAGGTCATCAACAACAATCCCCAGTACCCCACCGCAGCCGCCTGGGGCTACCTCGGCGACGCGTGAATTGACGACTTGACGTCCAAGAGACCCTGTGCGCCTGCCCACGTCATTCGAATGAGGACTCGAATCGACTACTCGGGAATCGATTCCGTTCCGCGTGCCTTCAGCGCCTCGTAGAGGCCGGCGTAGTCGAGCAGCAGGCGCAGCAGGCCGTCCTGCACGGGCTTGGAGGCGAGGGCTTGGGAGCTCATCGCCGTGTGGGCGTCGTAGGACTCCATGATGGCGTCGACGAGACCCTTGGAGAGGTCGGGGGACGCGGCGAACTGCTCCTTGGAGTTGTTGGCGGCCTGCTGCTGGAGCGTGGGGGACTCGAGCAGCTTGGTGCGCAGCACGCTCTGGACGTAGACGAGCTTGTCGTTGTCGGTCAGGTCGCCGGAGAAGAGCTCGTTGACGCGCTCGATGAGCTCGGCGAGGTATGCCTTCTGCTTCTCCTGCACGGCGCCCGCACCGGCGTCCTGTAGCGGGTCGATCAGCACCCCGGCGTTGCTCACGAGCCCGAGGTGCGCCGTTCTCTTGTCCCGCAGTGCGTGGTGCGTGAGCTGCACCTTGGACAGGTCGATCGTCGAGCGCTCTCGCTCGAATTCGAGCAGCGGGATCAGGCGCTTGTAGAAGATCGCCCGCTTCTCCAGCGCCGTCTGGCCGTAGTCGAAGATCTGCGACAGAAACGTGTAGAGCCGAACGTAGGAGCCCATGTCGCTGCGGAAGAGCACCAGTGCCTCGAGCTCCTCCTGCGCCACCGTCTCGGCGGCCTTGTCCGCACGCTTGCGAGCGAGCGTCAGGCTCTCGCGCGCCTCCTTGTACCGCCGCATGAGCCGATCGAACACGGGCTCGAGTGCCGCGACCAGTTCACCCTGCCTCGCCTTCGGATCCAGCTCGACCCGCACCACGCGTTCGACCTCGTTGTCGTCGTAGTGCCCTGCCGCATCCAGCTTGGAGCGGAGGTCGAACACGAGGTTGGGATCCGTCGTCCCCGACAGCTCGGCCGTCTCGTAGTAGGTCTGGAACGATGCGAGGACCTCGTCCGGATCGTTGACGAAGTCCAGCACGTACGTGGTGTCCTTGCCCGGGTGCGCGCGGTTGAGCCGCGAGAGCGTCTGCACGGCCTGAATCCCGGCCAGGCGCTTGTCGACGTACATGCCGCAAAGCAGCGGCTGGTCGAAGCCCGTCTGGAACTTGTTGGCGACGAGCAGGATGCGGTAGTCGTCGCCCTTGAAGGCCTCGCGGATGTCGCGGCCGTTGAGCGTGGGATTCAGCAGCTTCGACGCTTCGCTGAGCGAATCCGGCGCGGACTCGCGGTCGTCGACCTCGCCCGAGAACGCCACCAGCGTGCCGATCGCGTAGCGCTTATCGCGGATGTACTTGTCGATCGCGAGCTTCC
>JAPLOE010000221.1 GCA_026692705.1 Planctomycetota bacterium | reverse complement strand
GAGCGCAGGCCGGCGTATTTCCGTCCGCGGCGCTTCAACGTCAATTCGGAGCCGGAATACCGAAATCCTTCGTCGAGGTGACCGATGGCCGTGCTTCGCGCGTGGACGTTCCGGGCTCAGGGCGAGCCCATGGTCGAAGAGCAACGCACCGAAATCCCGGCGCGCGGCGAGGTGATCGTCAAGGTCGCGGGCTGTGGCATCTGCCACACGGATCTGGGGTACTGCTACGACGGCGTGCCGACGCGCAAGGCGCTGCCGTTGACGCTGGGGCACGAGATCAGCGGCGTCGTCGTCGAATGCGGGCCGGGAGCGGAGGAGTGGGAAGGGCGCGCGGTCGTCGTGCCGGCGGTGATGCCCTGCGGGAGCTGCGACGCGTGCGCGAGCGGGCACGGCTCGATCTGCCCCAAGCAGATCTTCCCGGGCAACGACGTGCACGGTGGATTCGCGACGCACGTGCGCGTGCCGGCGCTCGGCCTGTGCCCGGTGCCGGACCTCGCGGATCCGCGCAAGAATCCCGCGGGAATCGACCTCGCGTCGCTGGCGGTGCTCGCGGACGCGGTGACGACGCCGTACCAGGCGATCGAGCGCGCGAAGCTCGGGCCCGGCGATCTCGCGGTCGTCGTGGGAGCCGGTGGAGTCGGTGGTTATGCCGTGCAGATCGCGGCGGCGCGCGGAGCGACGGTCGCGGCGATCGACATCGATGCGGGCAAGCTCGCGCTCGCGGCGCAACATGGCGCGGCGCTGACGCTGCGTGCGGATGAGCTCGACTTCAAGGCGATCCGCAATGCCGTGCGTGGGCTCGCGAAGGACCACGGCATCCCGAGCTACCGCTGGAACCTGTTCGAGTGCTCGGGCACGACCGCGGGCCAGAACACGGCCTTCTCGCTCGTCGAGCACGGCAGCCACCTGTGGGTGGTCGGCTTCACGGCGAAAAAGCTCGAGCTGCGGCTCTCGAACCTGATGGCCTTCGACGCGACGGCGAGCGGCAACTGGGGCTGCCTGCCGGAGCTGTATCCGGCGGCGCTCGAGCTCGTGCTCTCGGGCAAGGTCGCGCTGCTGCCGTTCACCGAAAAACGCCCGCTTTCCTCGATCAACCAGAGCTTCGCCGACGTGCACGCGCACAAGGCGTCGCGCCGCATCGTCCTCGTCCCGCAGGCCTGATCCCGATGAACTTCAAGAACCACGATCTCGTTGCGCACTCGACCGTTCCCGGACTCGTCGTCGAGAAGCTCGCCGTGCGCGATCCCGCCGGAAAGGCCGTCGACGGCCTGTGGGCGCACCGCATCCGGCTCGACAACCCGACGCAGTTCAACTCCTACACCACCGAGATGGTGAAGGGCGTGATCCTCGCCATGCGCGAGGCGTCGAACGATCGCGCCTGCGTCGCGGTGGTGTTCACGGGCACGGGGGACAAGGCCTTCTGCACGGGCGGAAACACCAAGGAATACGCCGAGTACTACGCCGGACGGCCCGAGGAGTACCGCCAGTACATGCGGCTCTTCAACGACATGGTCACGGCGATCCTGCACTGCGACAAGCCGGTGATCAATCGCGTCAACGGCATGCGCATCGGTGGTGGGCAGGAGATCGGCATGGCCTGTGACTTCTCGGTCGCGCAAGACTTCGCGCGCTTTGGGCAAGCGGGGCCGAAGCATGGTTCGGCGCCTGACGGAGGCAGCACGGACTTCCTGCCGCTGTTCGTCGGCATCGAGCGCGCGATGCAGAGCTGCACGCTGTGCGAGCCGTGGAGCGCGCCGATGGCGATGCGGTTGGGCTTGCTCACGTCGGTCGTTCCGGCGCTCGTGGTCGACGGAAAGTTCGTGCCCAATCCGCTGGTCGTCACGGAGCGCTGGATCGACGAGATGGGGCGCATCGTCTACGGCGACTTCAAGACGGGCGCGGCGGCGGCGGCGGGGAAGGAAATCGTCGTGCGCGGGAAGCTCGACCTGTCGCTGCTCGACACGGAGATCGATCGGCTCGTGACGTCGCTTGCGCTGACGATGCCGCACTGCCTGTCGAAGACGATCGAGAGCCTGCGCAAGCACAAGCTCGAGCACTGGGATCGCAACCGCGAGACCAACCGCGCGTGGCTGGGGCTCAACATGATGACAGAAGGACGCGCCGGCTTCCGCGCCTTCAACGAAGGCAACAAGGAGTGCCGCGAGCCGGATTTCCTGCTGCTGCGGCAGCTGCAGGCGCAGGGCATGCCATGGGGCGACGAGCTGACCGAAGCGGTGCTGTGGAAGGCCCACGGCGAAGCGGCGCCCTGCCATGGAGTCTGAACGCGCGAGCACGGCCGTCGAGGCGCGCGTGCGGGCGCTCGTCGTGTCGGACCTGCCCGAGGTGATCCGCATCGACGCGGCGCACAGCGGGCAGGCGAAACCGGCGTACTGGCAGGCCGCTTTCGAGCGTTTCTGCGGCGCAGGAGCGTCGCGCGCGACCGTCGGGCTCGCGGCGGAAGGTGACGGCGGGCTCGACGGTTATCTGTTCGGCGAAGTGCGCGAGGTCGAGTTCGGCTCCGAGGCCTGCGGCTGGGTGTTCGCGGTCGGCGTCGACGAGCGCGCGCTGCGCCGCGGCACGGCCTCGGCGTTGCTCGAGCGCGCGCGCGCGCGTTTCGCGGAGCTCGGCGTCGCGAAGGTGCGCACGATGGTCGCGCGCAACGACGTTCCCGTCCTCTCGTTCTTCCGGGCCAGCGGCTTCGTCGGCGGCCCCTACGTCCAGCTCGAACTGCCCTTGCAGGAGGCGCAACCGTGAACAGGACTGTCGAAAGTCCCGTCAAGGTCGAACGGCGCGAAGGACTGTGGATCGTCCGGCTCGATCGACCGAAGGCCAACGTGATCGATGCGGCGATGACCGACGCGCTGTGCCGCGTGTTCGTCGAGGCGCGCGAGGCCGCGGGGCTCAAGGTGATCGTGCTCTCGCACTCGGGCCCGCACTTCTCGTTCGGGGCGTCGGTGCAGGAGCACCTGCCGCAGACCGTTGCCGGCATGTTGCGCAGTTTCCACGGCCTTTTCCGGGCGATCGCGGCGAGTGGAGTGCCGGTGCTCGCGGCGGTGCGGGGCCAGTGCCTGGGCGGCGGGCTCGAGCTCGCGAGCTTCTGCACGCGCCTGTTCGCGGCTACCGACGCGAAGCTCGGCCAGCCGGAGATCGTGCTCGGCGTCTTCGCGCCGGTGGCCTCGCTCGTGCTGCCCGAACGCATCGGGCGCGCGGCGGCGGAAGACCTGTGCCTGAGCGGGCGCAGCGTCGGTGCGGAAGAAGCGTTGCGCTTGGGCCTCGTCGACGAGCTCGCCGAGGATCCGGAAGCGGCGGCGCTGAAGTACGCGAGCGAGCACCTGCTGAAGCACTCGGCGGCGAGCCTCGCTCACGCGTTCAAGGCGCTGCGCGGGCGCCATCAGGATCACTTCTTCGCGGAGCTCGACCGGCTCGAGGCGAGCTACTTGCGCGAGCTGATGGCGACGCACGACGCGACCGAAGGAATCCGCGCCTTCCTCGAGAAGCGCGCGCCGAACTGGAGCAACTCATGAGCGGCCTCGAACGACTTCTCGCGCGCGCGGAGGAGCTCTACCGCGACCTGCGTTTCACGGCCGTGAGCGACTGGAAGGCGCGCACGGGCGGCCTCGCGATCGGCTTCATGCCGGTCTACGTGCCGCGCGAGCTGCTGCACGCGATGGGGGTGCTGCCCGTCGGAGTGATGGGGGCCGGCGACGACCTCGAGATCATCCGCGGCGACGCGTACTACCAGAGCTACATCTGCCACCTGCCACGCAGCACGATCGAGCTCGGCCTCAACGGCGCGCTCGACAGCCTCGACGGCATGCTCTTCCCGGCGACCTGCGACGTCATCCGCAACCTCTCGGGGATGTGGAAACCGGCGTGAGCTGGAGGAGATCGCGGAGGCGCTGCACAAGCGCGGCGCCCGCAAGCTGGAACCGGCGGCGCTGCGCAAGTCGATCGCGCTCTACAACGAGAACCGTGCGCTGGTCGAGGGTCTGTACTCCCTGCGCATCGAAGAACCCTGGCGCGTTCCGACGCACGAGCTGTACCTGCTGCTGCGCGCGGGCAACTTGCTGCCGGTGGAGGAGCACACCGTGATGCTGCGCGAGTACCGCGAGGCCGTGCTCGCCGACGAGGACCGGCGCAGCATGGACCAGGCGCGGGTGTTGCTCGCGGGCTCGTTCTGCGAGCAACCGCCGCTGGGGCTCCTGCGCACGCTCGAGCGCGCGGGCTGCTACATCGTCGACGACGACTTCGTGCAGGTGCACCGCTGGATCACCGGCGACGTGCGCGCGGACGGTGCCGATCCGCTCGGTGATCTCGTGCTCGCGTACCTGAAGCAGGGCATCGCAAGCCCGATCCGCTACATCGACGAGCAGGTGAAAGGCCAGGCGCTCGTCGAGCGTGTCGAACGCAGCGGTGCCGAGGGCGTGATCTTCTGCGCGCCGAGCTTCTGCGATCCGGCGTTGCTCGACCAGCCGATGGCCGTCGCCGCGATCGAGCGCGCCGGCATCCCGTGGACGAGCTTCAAGTACGCGGGAAACACCGGGCAGTTCCAGGTGATCCGCGAGCAGGCGGGCACCTTTGCCGACTCGATCAAGTTGTGGAGCGAATGACCATGAGCAAACAAGCTTCCCCCGGCAACGTGGCCGCCGCCGCTCTCAAGGACCAGAGCCAGGAGCGCCAGAAGGCGATGATCGCCGAGCATTTCCGCAAGCTCGCGGAAGCGCCCGAGCGCGGCGAGAAGTGCGTGTACACCTTCGTGCCCGGCAACCTGACGGAGCTGATCGACAGCTTCGGCCTCCTGCCGGTGCTCCCGGAGATCAACGCGCTGCAGTCGGGCATGCGCGGCAAGTCGCGCGACTACATCGGGCTCGCGGAGAAGCTTGGGCACAGCGAGGACGTCTGCACGTACGTGAAGTGCGACATCGGCATGCTGAAGTCGGGCAACATCGGGCCGACGGGCGAGCGCCTGCCGAATCCGGACTTGCTGCTGCTCTCGTACACGGGCTGCTTCACGTTCCTGAAGTGGTTCGAGCTGCTTGGGCAGGAGTACAACGCGCCGGTGGCAATGCTCCACGTGCCGTACCAGGGCGACGGCGTCGTTACGGACTCGATGCGCACGTACGTCGTCGACCAGATCAAGAAGAAGGTCATCCCGGCGCTCGAACGCATCAGCGGGCGCGCCTACGACGAGGAAGCGCTGAAGGAGCGGCTCGCGCGCTCGGCGCAGGCGGAGGAGGATCTCGTGTGGGTGCTCGAGAGCGCCAAGCGTCGTCCGTCGCCGATCGACGCGTATTTCGGCGGTGTCTACTACATCGGGCCGATCTTCACGGCCTTCCGCGGCACGCAGGATGCCGTGCTGTACTACCGCGAGCTGCGCGCGGAGATCGAGGAGCGCATCGCGCTCGGCAAGGGACCGGTGACGCCCGATGGCGAGATCGAGAACGAGCGCTATCGGCTCGTGGTCGAGGGCCCGCCGAACTGGACGAGCTTCCGCAAGTTCTGGCAGATGTTCGCGGAGGAAGGCGCGGTCGTCGTCGCGTCCACGTACACGAAGGTGGGCGGTGTCTACGACAACGGCTTCCGCCACGACCCGAACCGTCCGCTGGAGACGCTCGCCGACTACTGCATGGGCTGCTACACGAACCTCAACTTGCCGACGCGCGTGCAGATGCTCGAACGCTACGTGCGCGAGTACTCGGCGGACGGGTTCCTGATCAACTCGGTCAAGAGCTGCAACTCGTTCAGTGCGGGGCAGCTGATGATCCTGCGCGAGGTCGAGCGCCGCACGGGCCGCCCCGGCGGTTTCATCGAGAGCGATCTCGTCGACCCGCGCTACTTCTCGGCCTCGAACATCAAGAATCGGCTCGAGTCGTACTTCCAGATGATCGAGCAGAAGCGCGCGGGAGGCGCCTAGCCGATGAAGATCGACTACTGCGTGGGCATCGATCTCGGCTCGACGACAACCAAGGCGGTCGTGCTCGACGGCGAACGCCGCATCCTCGGCCGCGGCATCACCAACAGCCGCAGCAACTACGACGTGGCCTGCAAGGTCGCGCTCGGCGAAGCGCTCATCAACGCGCGCTTCTCGCTGATCGACGGGCGGATGGAGCACGACGGAATCGACGCGGAGCGTCGTCGCGAGTTGCTGATCCGCTTTGAGCTCGCGTTCCGCGAGCAGCAGTACCGCTCGCAGCTCGAGGCGTTGCGCGCGAGCTTGTTCCAGCACGTGGAGCGGCTCGGGATGGGCACTGCAACGCGCACGGCGCTCGAGAGCATCTTGCGCACGATGGAAGGGGAAACCGCGGAGCTCTATCGCGTCGGCGCCTCGCGCAAGAGCGATTTCTTCCGCGATCTGGCGGGCAGCCGCTACGTCGAGCTCGCCGAAGGCATCGCACGCGAGGGCAGCCACGCGTTCGATCCGCTCGTCGGCCTGTTCGACAAGGCGATCCTCGAGACCGAGAACTCGACCGAAGCCGTCGGCACGTTCGAGTCGCATGCACGCAAGGCGATGGTGCTGGCTGGCGACCCGGCACTGCAGCGTGCGGTGACGAAGGTGCTGTCGATCGAACTCGTGCAGCGCCTCGGCGTCGGCACCGGCTACGGCCGCCAGCGCCTGCCGTTCCCCGAGAAGCTCATTCGCAGCGAGATCCTGTGCCACGGGCTCGGCGCGCACGCGATGTTCCCGGGCACGCGCACGGTGCTCGACATCGGCGGCCAGGACACCAAGGCGATCCAGGTCGACGCGAACGGCATCGTCACGAGCTTCCAGATGAACGACCGCTGTGCGGCCGGTTGCGGGCGTTACCTCGGCTACATCGCGGACGAGATGAACCTCGGCCTGCACGAGCTCGGCCCCATGGCTGGCAAGTCGTGCCGCACGGTGCGCATCAACTCGACCTGCACGGTCTTCGCTGGAGCGGAGCTGCGCGAGCGGCTCTCGCTCGGCGAAAAGCGCGAGGACATCCTCGCCGGCCTGCACCGCGCGATCATCCTGCGCGCGATGTCGTTGCTCGCGCGTTCCGGCGGCATCGAGGACGAGTTCACGTTCACGGGCGGCGTCGCGCGCAACACGGAAGCCGTCAAGGCGCTGCGCTTGCTCGTGAAGGAAAACTACGGTGAGCGGAAGCTCAACATCTCGCCCGATTCGATCTACACAGGCGCCCTTGGAGCTTCGCTGTTCGCGTGGCGCGAGGTGAGCCGACAGGACGCGGAACCCGTGGAGGTGCTGGCGTGAAGACGAACGAACTGCGTGTGGCGGGCATCGACGTCGGGTCGTCGGCGATCAAGGTGGCGGTTCTGCGCGATCGTGGAAGCGAAGGTGCCGAGCTCGTCGGGCAAGCGACGGAACGCCTGCGGCGGCGAGATCCGCTCGATGTCGTCGACAGCACGCTCGATGCGGCGCTCGCGCTCGCGGGCCTGCGACGGGACGAGCTCGAGTACATCGCGACGACCGGCGAAGGCGAGAAGGTCGAGTGCCGCACCGGCCACTTCTACGGCATGACGACGCACGCCCGCGGAGGGCTGTTCCTCGACCCTGACGTGCGCGCCGTCGTGGACATCGGCGCGCTGCACGCGCGAGCTGTGCTGATGGATGAGCGCGCGAAGGTGCTCGGCCATCGCATGACGAGCCAGTGCGCGTCGGGTTCGGGCCAGTTCCTCGAGAACATCTGCCGCTACCTCGGCGTCACGATCGACGAGATCGGGCCGCTGTCGCTGCAGTCGCAGAAACCGGAGACGTGTTCGTCGATCTGCGCCGTGCTCGCGGAAACCGACGTCATCAACATGGTGTCGCGCGGCATCACGATTCCCGACATCCTGAAGGGCATCCACCTTTCGATGGCGGGGCGCTACCTCAAGCTGCTCACGTCGGCGGGGGCGCGCGGGCCGGTGCTCGTCACCGGTGGCCTCGCGCGCGACGAAGGCCTGCGCGCGGCGCTCGTGGAGCTCGTTGCGGAACAGCAGGTTCCGATCGAGATTCGCATGCACGACAACTCTCCGCTCGCCGGCGCGATCGGCGCGGGCCTGTGGGGCGCGTTCCGCGTGCGCAAGCTCTCCAGCCGCGGCGTTTTGCTCAGCGGGAGCCGCGGATGAACGTCGGGGAGCTCGTCTCGCTCGCGGGGCAGGTCGCGGTGGTCAGCGGCGGCAGCGGCGGCATCGGGCGTGCGGTGTGCGCGCTGCTGCAGTCGGCCGGGGCGACCGTGTGCAGCCTCGATCGCGCGGGAGCGCCTCCCGTCGCGGGTGCGACGAACCTCGCCTGCGACCTTGGCGACGCAGGCTCGATCGAGGCGCTGAGAACGTTGCTCCCCGAACGTGTGGACCTGTTCGTGCACTGCGCGGGAATCACGCGCGATTCCGTGCTCTGGAAGCTCGGAGCCGAGCGCTGGAGCGAAGTTCTGCGCGTGAACCTCGACTCCGCGTTCCACCTGCTCGCGCTGCTCACGCCGCGTTTGCGCGAACGTGGCGGCAGCGTCGTGCTCGTCGCCTCGATCAACGGCGAGCGCGGCAAGTTCGGCCAGTCGAACTACGCCGCGAGCAAGGCCGGCCTGATCGGCTTCGCGAAGAGCGCCGCGCGTGAGCTCGGCTCCTTCGGCGTGCGCGTCAATTGCGTCGCACCCGGCTGGATCGAGACCGACATGACACGCACGCTGCCCGACGTGCATCGCCAGCGCGCGCTCGCCGAAACCGCTCTCGCGCGGCTGGGCCGTCCCGAAGACGTCGCCGCTGCCGTGCTGTTCCTTGGCTCGCCACTCTCCGCGCACGTCACCGGGCAGGTGCTGCGTGTCGACGGCGGGCAGCTGATGGCCTGAACCGACTCGAGGATCCCATGACGCACAACGAAGCGCTCGTCGTCCGCAACCTCCGTCCCCGCGATCTCGATGCCGTGATCGAGGTCGACAGCCGCAACGCCGGCCGCCGCCGCACCGAGTACTTCAAGGTCAAGCTCGCGCAGGCGATCGCGGACACCGGCATCCAGGTGTCGCTCGCGGCGGAGCGCGACGGGCGACTCGTCGGCTTCCTGCTGGCGCGCGTCTATTACGGCGAGTTCGGTTCCGCGGAGAAGGCGGCGGTGCTCGACACCATCGGCGTGCATCCCGACCAGCAGGGCCAGGGCGTCGGCGTCGCGTTGTTGCGCCAGCTGCGCCAGAACCTGATGGCGCTCGGTATCCAGAAGTTGCAGACGCAGGTGCGCTGGGAGGATCCGGCGCTGCTCGCGTTCTTCCACCGCTCCGGCTTCCGTCCCGCCGCGCGCATCGATCTCGACCTCGACCTCGCGGCCGCGCAGGTCGCCGACGACCGGCGCGAGGCGCAGCGCGAGCTCGCGGGTACCTGAACGAACGAGGATTCCAGCGTGCGCCTCTCCAAGAGCGCCCAGTACGCGCTGCTCGCCGTGATCGAGCTCGCTCGTTCGCCTGAGCCCGTCACCGTCGCGCAGGTCGCCACGCGCGAGCGCCTGCCCGAGGGGGCGCTCGCCAAGGTGTTCCAGGCGCTCGTCCGCGCGCGCATCGTGCAAGGCACACGCGGAGTGCACGGCGGCTATCGACTCTGCCGCCCGCCCTCGGAACTGAGCGTGCTCGCCGTCGTCGAGCTCTTCGACGCCCCGCAGCCCGTCCCCTCCGGCTCCGCCGACTCCGCCCCGAGCCGCTCGCGCCTGCAGGAGCTGCTCGCCGAAGTCGACGAGCTCACCCGCTCGACGCTCGCTTCCGTCACGCTCGAGACGCTCACGCGCTGAACGGCGTGTCGAGCGCAGCGTGGGTTTCCTGCTCGACTTCGGCAGGGTTTTCCGAGTCCATCCGATTCGAGTGGCTCGCTTCCGGTGACAGCGTGGTCATTCGGCGAAGCCGGTTGGAGTTCGAGCGGTTGCAATCGACGTGCGGGCTGGCGGGGCTGGTCCGAGGAAGAACGGGAACCGGGAGTCGATCGCATGGACAGCCAAAGCTCGCAGCCGCAGCCGGAATCGACGCCGACGCCAGGATTGACCCACCCGCCGCGCGCCGCACGAGCGACGCCGGTTCGTCCGCACAGTGAGGACGAGATCGGGGTCGCGCTGTACCAGCCGTTGCGCACCGTGGACGTCGTGCTCGCGACGCCGGAGCGCGTGGCGGCGAATGTAGACGAGCGTCTGGGCCTCGGTCGGCTCGCGCTCGTGTTCCTGATCGCGGGCGTGGCGTTCACGGTGCCGTACAGTTGCGTGCTCGGAATCGAATCGTGGTGGCGACTGACGGCGCTGTACCTCGGCTCGACGTTGATCTGCCTGCCGTCCTTGTATGTGTTCACGAGCTACACCGGCACGCGCACGACGCTCGGGCAGATTGGCGTGCTCGCGCTGCTGATCCCGGCTTCGGCGGCGATCTTCACGCTCGGTTTCGCGCCGATCCTCGAGTTCCTGCTGCTGACGATGGAAAAGGACTCCGAAGGCGTCGGCTGGAGCTCGATCTCGACCGCGATGCTCGGCGTTTCGCTAGGCGCCGGCGTGCTGCAGCTGTGGCGCTGCTTCCTCGGCGCGCGCCAGCAACCCAACCCGCTGCTGCTCGGGCTCGTGCTCGTCGTGTGGCACGTCGTGTTCCTGTACGTGTTCGTGCGCATGTTCACGGTGCTCGAGCTGTAGCTCATGCGCCGCGCGCTGCTCGGCCTGTTCGCAGGCACGGCCGCCTACGGGTTCGCGCTCGGCTCGGCGCACAGCGAGCTCTACGCGACGCGCAATCTCGTCAAGCTGCCGCTGCTCGTGATCGTGACGGCCACGGTCTGCTCGATGAGCTACTTCATCGCGGCCCGCGCGTTGCGCACGAGTCTCTCGTTCGTGGAGGTGCAACAGCACGCGTGGCGCCTGTTTGTCGATCTCGGGCTTCTGCTCGGGAGCCTCTCTCCGGCCGTGTTCTTCGTCGCGCGCGTCGCGCGGGCGACCGACGACGGCAAGCTCGGCGACTACGACAAGTTCCTCGCCTTCAACCTCGCCTGCGTCGCCTTTGCGGGCACCATCGCGCTCGTGCGCCAGTCGCGCGAGCTCTTCACCGGCCGCGACACGAGCCCGGCGCGCGCGCGCACGCTCGTCCTCGCGTGGCTCGCTCTCTCGCTCTTCGTCGGCGGCCAGGTCGCCTTCACGATGCGCCCGTTCTTCGGCTTCCCCGCGACGCGCGGCAACACGCCGCCGTGGTTCGTCGGCCGCGAGCACGACCTGCGCGGCGCCGCCAACTTCTACGAGGCCGTCCTGCAGACGCTCGCCCACCCGCCGCTGCCCGAGTGGCTGCGGGGCAAGTGAGCCCGCCGCGCTCCTTGTTCCGCGAAGCTCCGGTGCACCTTCACTTCGTCGCGGCGAGCGTACAGCAATGAGGTCGAGGTTGCCGTCCCAGCGCTGGCCCGGAGCGAGCGTCTCTTGCTCAGCTCGGCTTGCGCACGGCGATGAACGTGCGTCCGCGCGGGGCCGAGCGTACGCCCTTGGGTTCGTCGGGACTGGCACCGCGGTCCTTGGACCTTTCGATCTGCACGGAAGCGCGCGCGGTCGGCGGTTCGAAGGGGCGGATGAACTCGAGTGCCTCTTCCGGGGAATCCGCGAGGACGACGTAGGTGGAGATGAACCCGACGACCCGCGCGGAACTCGTGCTGTCTGGAGAGTGCTCTCCATGCCAGTCGGCACGGATCATGATCTCGAACTCCCGGGTCGACGTGGAGCGCCGGCCGTTCAGGATGCGGATCAACTCCGCGGCCGGGTCGTTGGAGTGCTCGATCCCGATCGCCTCCCATGCCAGCTTCAGCGCTCGGTCACGGTCCTTGTCCTGATGGTGAAGGGCCCAGGCGACCATCGAATGCACTTGCGAACGCTGCAGGGGCGTGAGCGGAGACAGGTCGACTTTGAGGAGCGCCTCGTTGCCGAGCGCTTCGCAGCGTGCGAAGTCTCCCGACTCCAGCAGGCCCATCAGCCGCAGTCGCGTCGCAATCGGCTGCGAGGCGGGACCCGTCACCCGTTCGACGCGTTCGAGCGCGCGCTTGGGTTGCCGGTGCGTGAGCAAGACGCCGGCGGCCGAGAGCTGCACCGAGTCCGTATCCACGTCCTGGCACTGCATCGCCGCATCGAAAGCCCGCAAGGCATCCTCCAGTCGTCCCGCGGCGGAGCACGCGCTCCCAAGCAACTCGTGGAGCCGGGACATCTCAGGCGCTACGGCGATTCCGCGCTCGAGCACCGCGACCGCACGTTCGGGGTCTCCTCGCCCGATCCAAGCTCGCGCGGCCAGCTCGAAGCTACCCGAGAAATGGAGCTTCTCCAGCTTGCGCCCGCAGGCCTCGGCTTCATCCCAGTCGCACGCCTCGAGCGCTTCGACTCCGTCCTCCCACAACTGCTCTGCGGATCGCCGTTTCCAGAACATGCGCTTCGAGTGTACCGATCGAACTTTGCAGCAGAAGGGTCGTGACGAGGGCCGTGGCAACGCTCATGCGCCTTCGCCTGGGGGAAGGTGACGGTACTCGACTTCGATCGAACCGTCGACTTCGAAGCAGAGCCTGCGGTCTGGTGGGCGGTGGGGGGGGGCGATGCCGCTCGGGGCCTTCGGGCGCGATGGCGCCGCTAGCATGCGAGCGCGGCGGCGGCGCTCGCCGCACTTCCCAGCTGCAATCGAGGTGCACGCATGAACTGGTTCAAGCGGTGGTTCGGGGGCGATCGAGGCGCGTCAGGTTCGGCTCGCGCCGCGTCCAAGGAGCGCCTCCGCGAGCGTTGCCGGACTCTCGCGGGTGCGGCGATGCAGCTTCGCCCCACGGACGGCAACGTGTTCTCGCGCCTCGGTGGCTTGCCCGAGATGCCGGCCGGGTTCGAGTGGCCGAAATGGAACGGCCGGCCGCAGGCTTTTCTCGCGCAGCTCGATCTCGAGGAACTGCACCGCGAGCTGCACACGTGCCTGCCGCGCGCGGGCAAGCTCTATTTCTTCTACGACCAGGAGCAAGCGGAGTGGGGCTTCGATCCAGATCACGCGGGCGCGTGGTGCGTGCTCCATCAGCCGGCGGGCGAGGTCGCGCTGGTCGAGCATCGGGCGCCGGCGGGGCTCGCGCCCGAGTGCATCTTCAAGCCCAAGCGCGTAAAGCCGCAGCGCATCGAGGTGCTGCCGGATCAGGATCGGCTTCCGCCGCGAACCGTCGCGAGCGACGACGACATCGATGACTACGAGGACTTTCGCGCCGAGGCGTTCGCGGGCCTCCGGCGGCACCAGTTGCTCGGCTTCCCGTCGCCGATCCAAGGCGGGGGCATGGAAGAGGATTGCCAGTTCGCGTCGAACGGCGTGCGCCTCTCCAGCCCCGAGGATCGCGAGGATCCGCGGTGGCAGGCGCTCAAGGCCGGCGCCGCCGAATGGAAGCTCCTGCTGCAGCTCGAGTCGGACGACGACCTCGGCTGGATGTGGGGCGACGCCGGCACGCTGTACTTCTGGATCCGCGAGTCCGACGCGAGCCGCGGCGACTTCAGCCGGGTGTGGATGATCCTGCAGTGCGGCTGAGCGCAACCGGGGCGACTTGGAGCGGGTGAAGCGGGGCCGGCGAGTGCGTTGCTAGGCTGCGCGCCGCAAGCGCATGGGACTCCCGCCCGACACTCAGCGATCGACGCCGCCGGAACAGCCTCCGGGCTTGCCCGAGCGCATCGCCGGATTCCGCGTGCTTCGGCGCGTGGGCGCGGGTGGCATGGGGATCGTGTACGAGGCGGAGCAGCTCTCGCCGCGCCGGCGCGTCGCGCTCAAGGTGATGCACCCTACGCTGACCTCGCCGGAGGCGCTCAAGCGCTTCGAACTCGAGGCGGCCGTGCTCGCGCGCCTGCAGCACCCGGGAATCGCGCGTGTGTTCGAGTGCGGCGCCTTCGACCTCGGTCGCGGCGCGCAGCCGTACATCGCGATGGAATTCGTCGAGGGGCACGATCTTCGGCATTACTGTGACCGCGAGGAGCTGAGCGTGGCGCGCAGGCTCGAGCTCGTGGCCCTCGTCGCGGACGCGATGCAGCACGCGCACGAGCGCGGCGTCGTGCACCGCGACCTCAAGCCGGCGAACGTGCTCGTCGATGCTCGCGGCACTCCCGTGGTCGTCGACTTCGGCGTCGCGCGCGCGAGCGAGTCCTCGCTCGACGTTTCGGTCGAGACGCAGACCGGGCAGTTGCTCGGAACGCTTGCGTACATGGCGCCGGAGCAACTGGGTGGCCCGCGCGCGGCGGTGACGCGGCAAGTCGACGTGTATGCGCTCGGAGTGCTGCTGTACGAGCTCCTCACAGAGCGCATGCCACACGACGTGACGGATCTTCCGCTCGCGGCCGCCATCGCGCGCCTCGCGAGCGCGGAAGCGCCGCCGCTGGGACAGGCGCGACCCGATTTGCGCGGGGACGTCGAGCAGATCGTCGCCACTGCGCTCGAGCGCGACCCGCAGCGGCGGTACGCGACTGCAGCCGCTTTCGCAGAGGACCTTCGCGCGTACCTCGAGCATCGACCGATTCGCGCACGCGCTCCGTCGCTCGGCTATCGCGCTGGCAAGTTCCTGCGCCGTCGTCGTGGGCCCGTTACGGCGGTCGCGACGGCGTTGCTCGCGCTGGTGGTGGGCGCGTGGATGCGCGAAGAGCTGCGCCAGCGCGCCACGCTGCCGCGCGCCTCGATCCTCGTGCGCGACGCGAGCGGCGCACTCCGCCCGCAGCAGGAAGCTGTCGTGTGGCGGCGCGCGGTCGACGTGCGCAGCGGCGAGGTCGGCCCGCGCGAGCGGCTCGGCACGTTGCCGTGGAGCGAAGAACCGATCGAGGCCGGGCCGTGCAGGATCGTCGTCGAGTTCGCAGACGGTGCGCTGGCCGAGTGCACGCGCGAGTTCACGCTCGGTGGCGCGCTGCACACGCTCGACGTCACTTGGCGTCCGGCCTCGGAGCTCGCCGCGCGCGACATGCTGCGCTTCGACGGGCTCACGTGGCGCAACCCGCAGGAAGGGCCGAGCACCTGCCCCAACCGCGAGCGCCCCGTCCGGCTCGAGAGCTACTTCCTCGACCGGCGCGAGGTGAGCAACGCCGCGTATCGCGAGTTCCTGCTCGCGACCTCGCGTCCGCCTCCGACGGTGTGGCGCACGCTCGAGTGGCGCAAGCCGGGGCTCGTGCTCGAGCGCAACGGTGGGGGAAACGTCGCCTTCGACGACCTGCCCGTCGTCGGCATTTCGGCGCAGGAAGCGCAGGCCTACGCCGAGTGGGCCGGTGCGCGCCTTGCGACGCACGCCGAGTGGGAGTGGGCCGCCCGCGGCGCGCCCAACCGCGACTATCCGTGGGGCGAGCACGACGCCAACCAGCCGCTGCGCGGCGCGACGCGCGGCACCGCGTGCGATGACTATTCGTCGCTCGCCGAAGGTTGGGAGCTGTACCTCGCGAACGTCGCTCCCGTCGACAGCCACCCCGACGCCGCGACGCCGGAGGGAGTGCTCCACATGCTCGGCAACGTCGCCGAGTTCACCGAGACGTTCCTCGTTCCCAGCGGAGCCGCGGACGCGGATCGTTCGCGCTGTTACGCCATGGGCGCGGCCTGGGACGCGGAACTGCACCGCTCGAGCCTCGCGAATGCCCATTCGCCGCATATGCTCGGGCCCGACGGAGCCACCACGTTCACGGGATTTCGCTGCGCGAGAAGCGTGGCGCCGTAGCGTGTTCCGCAGCGACTCGAAAGTACTCGAACATGCCTCAATTCCGCGTGAAGGTGATGGTGCAGTGCGCTCCGCCGAACGTGACGCCGGACCTGGAGAACCAGCTCGTGCCCATGCCGCGGCGCGTGCTCTTCACGCCGCCGCCGTTCCTCGGCGAGATGCTCGCGCTGGCGACGAGCGCGATCGACATCGCCGAGAGCGATGTGGCCAACGGAGCCGACGAGGCCACGCTGGCGCGCGAAGCCGCCAAGCGCGTGCTGCCCGCGGGGCACGGCCTCGACCTCGTGAAGGCCTCCTACGCGCACCGTGAAGTCGATGGCACGTACCTCGCGACCGGGAGCGGCGGTTACGTGTTCATCGTCGGCCGGACGGGTGGCACCGACGTGCAGCCCTACACGATTCGCCAGCGCCACGAGCTGCCCACGGCCGGAGGCGACGGCGCCTTGCAGAAGGTGCAGGTCGAGTTCCGCTGCCACCTGATGGTCAGCGCGCTCTAGGTTCCGTGAGAGATCGGCGCCGCCGGACGCGGGCGCGCTGCAAACGGGTTGGGGCCGCAAGGATCTTTTGGTGTTACTCGGCACCCGTCGCGCCCTAGCTCTCTCGGACCGGTTCACCTGCGCGGCAACGCAACGTGAGCCTCCCACCTCGCCCGCGCCTCCAACCTTCCCCCGGCGCGGACGATGCTCCTGGTCCCGGGGGAGGTGCGAGGATTCCGATGCTGCGCACTTCGCTCTCCGCTGCTTTCGGTCTGGCCGTGTTCTGCTGCGGACCCCTTCTGGCGCAGGTCCAGCCCGACTGGCGCCAGACGTACTCGACCACGGCGCTGCCGCCTGGGTCGCTGGATTCCGTGACCGCGCTCGCGCTGGCGAGCAACGGTGACGTGATCTGGGCGAGCGACCACGCGTTTCTCGATCCGGTGACGCACATGTGGCAGCGGCGGACGGAGTTGCACCGCACGTCGGCCGCGGGAACTCCGCTGTGGACGATCTCGCCCGCGCCCAACGCGGACGTGCGCTACTTCGACGTGCACTTCGATCCCGCCGGGGACGTCTACTTCTCCGGTCGTGTGGGTCTTTCCCAAGGAAACCCCGACCCGCTGGTCACGAAGGTGTCCGCTACCGGCACGTTCCTGTGGTCGCGGCAGGTGAACGGTCCCGCGAACGACTACGACGTCGGCTTCGGCAGCCTCGGTCCCGCGGGCACGTTCTCGTTCGTCGGGATGCTCGACCTGTTCAACAACGTGTTCGTGCGCAGCTACGACGCGAACGGCAACGTGCTCTCGCACGGAACTCAGTCCGCGGCGGCGGCGGGGTTGTTCGACATGGTGGCGGCACGAAGGCTGCCCGGTGGGGATTTCGTCGCGGTGGGCGAGGGGGCGGGCGGTCTGTCCGTCGCTCGCATCGCGGCGTCCGGGGCGATGGTTTGGAACACGCTGTTGCCCTTCAGCTCGCCGCAGGATTGGGGGCGGTTCCTCACGCTGGAGGTCGGTCCCAACGGGAACATCGCCGCTGCGGGGTACCTGGTCGATCCGCTCGCGAACACGCGCGTGGTGCTGCGCGTCGTGAACTCCGCGGGCAGCGTGTTGCTCGATCACGTCGGGCCCCTGCAGCCGTACGCAGTGGCGCAGTCGGTCGCGTTCAACCCGGATGGCTCGCTGTGGCTGCTCGCGAACGAGCGTGTGACCACGAACGCGCCCAACGAACTCACCGTGCGGCGCTTCACTTCCGGACTCGCGCTGGGACCGGGGCTCTCGCTCCCGTACGCAGGCGCCGTCGCGTTCTCCAGCTATCCGGTCGTCGGGGAATCCGGGCAGCTGTGGGTGATCCAGGGCGGCGAGACGCTGCTCGAGCTCGCACCTTCCGCGACGCTCAACTGGAGCGTGCCGCTGGTGGTGCCGGGTTCGTTCGACAGTCAGTTCATGCTCGCACTCGGTCCCGACCGCCACTTCGTCGCCGCCGGTTATCGAGACGCGAGCGCGGGTGCGTTCACCGACACGGATGCTCTGCTCGCGCGCTTCGACGCGAGCGAGATGCCGCAGGGCTACTGCGTCGGCATGCCGGGTGCTCTCGGCTGCGCGCCGCGCCTCACCTTCGAAGGCTCGCCGCGCGCGGGCGCCGCGAGCGGCTTCACCGTGCGTGCCGCGCCGTGGACGAGCCAGCTCGCCGGGAACTTCCTCGTCGGCACGGGCGGCGCGGTCGCGAATCCTTTCCACGGCGGAACGCTCTGCGTCGGCGTGCCGCGCGTGCGCACGACCGCGCTGTTCTCCGGCGGAAATCCGCTCGGTGCGGACTGCTCCGGCTCGCTCGCGCTCGACTACGGCGCCTTCGCGAGCGGCGCACTCCGCGGCACGCTGCTCCCCGGCCTCCACCTCGCCGGCACGCAAGTCCGCCTGCAAGCCTGGAGCCGCGACCCGGGCTCCGCGACCAACACGCTGCTCTCCAACGCACTCGAGTTCACCGTGTTGCCCTGATCGAGGGCGAGCGGCTCCGCGCGGCTCCCACGCCGCCCGGACCGCGCAGGTCACGCGAGGCCGGCGGACCTCTGGGTCGCCGGCCTCGCGGCATTTTTTGCCGAAAGGGTGTGAGGCGGGGCCTGGGTCGCGCGAATCATCGTCCGTCCATGGCCAGTCCCGATCCCAGCGCTGACCGCTTCGAGGCCCTGATGGCCGAGCATCGTGGCATCGTCAAGCGCATCGCGGCTTCCTATGCCCGCGACGGCGCGGACCGCGCCGATCTCGAGCAGGAAATCGCCGTCGAGCTCTGGCGCAGCTTTGCCCGGCACGACCCGACGCGGTCCTTCACGACCTGGATGTATCGGGTCGCGCTCAACGTGGCGATCTCCCAGGTGCGCCGCGCTGGCGTGCGTGCGCGAGTGCAGCCGCTCGAGGGCGCCGAATCCGAGGTCGTGGATCCGCGCTCGGAAGGCGAGAGCGACGGCGGCCTGCAGTTGCTCGAGCGCGTGCTCGCCGAGCTGGACCCGCAGCAGCGCGCGTTGCTCGTGCTGTACCTCGAGGACCGCCCGCAGCGCGAGATCGCCGAGATCCTCGGACTCTCGGAGTCCAACGTGTCGACCCGCATCCATCGCATGAAGTTGCGCCTGCGCGCGCGTTTCCCGGACCCGCACAACCCATGAAGCCCCAAGCCATCGAACTCGACGAACTCAAGCTCGCGTGGAAGGCGCTCGACCGCAAGCTCGAGCAGCAGTCTGCGCTCCAGCTGCACCTCTTCACGCAGAACCGGCTCGCCAAGGCGCACCAGCATCTCTACCCGATCTATCTCGGCCTCGTGGTGCAGCTCCTGTGCGGAATCGTGATCGCGATCGCCGCCGGAAGCTTCTGGTTCGCGCACTTTGCGGAGCCTTACCACCTCGTGGCGGGCCTCGCGTTGCACGCGTACGGAGTGCTCGTGATCGGCCTCGCGATCCAGGAGTGGCGCCTCGCTTGGTCCGTCGACTTCGCCGCGCCCGTGCTCGAGATCCAGCGTTGCCTCGCACGGCTCCAAGCTCACCGTGTGCGCTCGTCCCCGTGGCTCGGCCTGCCGTGGTGGATCCTGTGGCTGCTCGCCATCACGTCCCTCGCCCGCGCGGGCGCGACGGCGGATCCTTTCGCTCCCTTGCCCGCGTGGGTCATCGCGAACCTCGTTGTCGGAGCCGTGGGACTGCTGGCGACCCTCGGGTTCATGGTCTGGTCCCGCCGTCGGCCCGAGCTTCGCGAGAAGCTCGAACGTGGCGCCGCGGGTTGGTTCGTTCGCCGCGCCCAGCGTTATGTCGAGGAGGTCGAGCGCTTCACGCGCGACGCCTGAGCGAAACGATGGCCTCCCAAATGCCGATCGGCCAACGCGCGGGCGTTGACCGATCGCAGTCCGTCCCGAGCGTCGCTCGCTAGCCCGCCGTCGCCGGTTCGGGGCGCGAAGTCGTGAGCTGGAAGGAGCCGGCGCGCCAGTCGATGGAGGCGCGGGAGCCCGACGAGAGGGTGCCGCGCAGGATCGAGTCGGCGAGCAGGTTCTGGATGCGCTTCTGGATCACGCGCTTGAGCGGGCGGGCGCCGTATTCGGGGTCGTAGCCTTCCTTGGCGAGGGCTTCCTTGGCGGCGCCGGTGAGCTCGAGCGTGATTTCCTGCTCGGCGAGGTGCTTCTGCAGGCGCGCGAGCTGCACGTCGACGATCTCGCGGATGCGGTCGGGCTCGAGCTGCTTGTAGGTGATGACCTCGTCGAGGCGGTTGATGAACTCGGGCCGGAAGAAGTCGCGCAGTTGCGCGCCGTCGCGGAGGTTCGAGGTCATGAGGACGAGCGTCTGCGTGAAGTCGACGGTGCGGCCCTGGCCGTCGGTCAGGCGGCCGTCGTCGAGGATCTGGAGCAGCACGTTGAAGACATCCGGGTGCGCCTTTTCGACCTCGTCGAGCAGCAGCACCGAGTGCGGCTTGCGGCGCACGGCCTCGGTGAGCGCACCGCCCTCGTCGTAACCGACGTAACCCGGAGGCGCGCCGATCATGCGCGAGACGGAGTGCTTCTCCATGTACTCGGTCATGTCGAGGCGCACGACGGCGCTCTCGTCGTCGAACAGGAATTCGGCGAGCGCCTTGGCGGTCTCGGTCTTGCCGACGCCGGTGGGGCCGAGCAGCAGGAACGAGCCCAGCGGCCGCGTGGTTTCCTGCAGGCCGGCGCGCGCGCGGCGCACGGCTTCGCTGATCGAGGCGAGGGCGTGGTCCTGACCGACGACCCGCTCGCGCAGGCGCTCTTCCATGTGGAGCAGCTTCTCGCGTTCGGTCTCGAGCAGGCGCGAGGCCGGGATGCCGGTCCAGCGGCTGACGACCTTGGCGATCATCTCGGCGTCGACTTCCTCGGGCAGCAGCGCACCTTCGCGCTGGATCTCGGCGAGCTTCTCGCCGCTCAGCTTGAGCTGCTTCTCCGCCTGCGGCAGCTCGCCGTAGCGGATCTGCGCGACACGCTCGAAGTTGCCTTCGCGTTCCTTGCGCTCGGCCTCGTTGCGCAGGCTCTCGATCAGCGTCTTGCCCGCGCGCAGCGCGGTGATGAGCTCCTTCTCGGCCTGCCAGCGCGCCCGCAGCGCACGGCCGGACTCGTTGAGCTCGGAGAGTTCCTCGCCGATCTGCGTGATGCGCCGCGCCTCGTCGCCGCGGTTCTCCTTCTTGAGCGCCGTGCGTTCGATCTCGAGCTGGCGCACCTTGCGCTCGATCGCGTCGAGCTCCGGCGGCAGCGAGTCGATCGAGAGCCGCACCTGCGCGGCCGCCTCGTCGACGAGGTCGATCGCCTTGTCGGGCATGAAGCGCTGCGTGATGTGGCGGTCGGCGAGCCGCGCGGCGGAAACCAGCGCCTCGTCGAGGATGCGCACGCCGTAGTGCACCTCGTAGCGCTCCTTCAGGCCACGCAGGATCGCGATCGTGTCCTCGATCGACGGTTCGCCGACTTGCACGGGCATGAAGCGCCGCTCGAGCGCCTTGTCCTTCTCGACGTGCTTGCGGTACTCGTCGAGCGTCGTCGCGCCGATGCAGTGCAGCTCGCCACGCGCGAGCGCCGGCTTGAGCATGTTCGCCGCGTCGACCGCGCCCTCGGCGCCACCCGCGCCGACCAGCGTGTGCAGCTCGTCGATGAACAGGATGATCTGGCCGTCGGCCTGCGCGACTTCCGCGAGCACCGCCTTGAGGCGCTCCTCGAACTCGCCGCGGAACTTCGCGCCCGCGAGCATCGAGCCGAGGTCGAGCGCCAGGATCTTCTTGCCCTTGAGCGGCTCGGGCACGTCGCCGGCGACGATGCGGTTGGCGAGGCCCTCGGCGATCGCTGTCTTGCCGACGCCGGGGTCGCCGATCAGCACGGGGTTGTTCTTGCGGCGCCGCGAGAGCACCTGCATGACGCGCCGGATCTCGGCGTCGCGCCCGATCACGGGGTCGAGCTTGCCGGCCTGCGCGTCGGCGGTCAGGTCGCGCGCGTACTTCTTGAGGGCCTCGAACGTGGTCTCGGGGTCGGGGCTCGTCACGCGCTTGTTGCCGCGCACCTCGGTGAGCGCCGCCTCGATGCGCTCGTAACTCAGCTTGCGCGCCGCGAGCAGTCCCTTCACCTCGGGCCCACCCGACTTCGCGAGGCCGAGCAGCAGGTGCTCGGTCGACACGTAATCATCCTTGAGGCGAGCCGCCGCCGCACCGGCTTCGTTGAGCGCCTCCGCGAACGAACGCGCGGGCTGGAGGTTGCCGCCCGAGGTCTTGGGCAGCTTGTCGAGCTGCAGCACGAACTCGCCCGCGAGCACGCGTGGGTCGGCTCCGAGCTTCTTGAGCACCGCCGCCGGCACTCCCTCGCTCTCGCGCAGGAGCGAAACCGCGAGGTGCTGCGCCGTCAGTTCCGGATGGTTGGAATCGGTCGCCAGCTTCTGAGCCGCCTGGAGGACTTCCGCCGCCTTGGTCGTGTACTGGGTCTGCATGCCCGGAAGTAGGGCAAGCGCCGTACCAGCGACCAGAATCCGCTCCAGACCTTCCGCAGGCCCTCCAGACCGCTTCCTGACCCCGCCAATGCAGGCTTTGGCGTCAATTTGGCGCCAAGAGAAGCCAAATTGGCAGCCTTCGGACCGGGCTCAGGCGAAGTCGGTCCACAGGCTGCGGTCGATCTCCGGGCACAGCCGGCAGGTCTCGGCGACGTCGCGCTCGAAGAGCTCGACCAGCCGCTCGCGCGCCGCCGCGTCGGGGCCAGCGAGCTCGTGCTCTTCCTTGTTGATCGCCTCGCGCAGGCCCTCGGGCACGAACTCCGGGTCGACCCCGAGGAACTCGTAGGTGCGGGCGAGCTCACGCTCCGGATTCCGGCGGCACTGCTCGTACTGCAGCACGAGCACGCGCTCGCGCGGCCAGCGGCGTTGCACCGCCCGCAGGCCATCCGCGCACAGGCAGCTCGTCAGCGCCTCGTCCCACAGCGAGTAGTTGCGCTGCACGACCGCGCGCTCGCCCTCGAGGCCGAGCCAGCGCATGCGGTGGCGCAGGAAGCGGTCGTAGGACGACACGAAACGGTCGATCGGATTGCGCAGGAGCACGATCAGCCGCGTTTCCGGCGCCGCGCGCCACAGGTGCTGCACGCTGAGTGGGTGCGTGAGGTACGCGAACGTGCCGTCGCCGCAGATCGAGCCCGGCGGCGCCGCGAAGGCCTCGCGGTAGACCTCGACCTGCTCGTCGGTCGGCCCGTTCCAGCCGAAGTGCGAGAAGTAGTGCAGCTCCTTCTGGCCGAGCCGGTTGGGCACGACCTTGGGATGGCGCTCGATCAGCGACCACCACCAGGTCGAACCCGCGCGCCCACAGCCAGCCGCGACGAAGTCCGGCGGCCCGGCGCGCCAGCCCTTGGGCAGCGGCGCGAAGTCCGAGCGCTCGAAGGGCCGCAGCATGCCCGGCAGCATCTTGGGGCTCTGCGGGGTGAGCGTCGGGCTGGGTCGGAGGAGGGCGGAGTTCTGCATGGTGGCCTGCGCGGTGCGGGGAACGGGTGTCCTTGGATCGGCCCGTTGGCGCGGATCCGTGCGCGGCCGGGCGCTCCATTCCCCCGGACGGCACTTGGGCACCCGCAGGCAGGTAGCTTGGCGCCCATGAAGACCCCCGGAGTCGCCACGCCCGACGAATACGTGGCCTCGCTCGACGGCTGGCGGCTCAAGCTCGTCCGCAGCCTGCGCAAGGCCGTGCGCGCGGCCGGTCCGTTCAAGGAGAAGCTCAAGTGGGGGCACCTCGTGTACCTCCACAACGGCCCCGCGATGCTGATCCGCGCCGAGGCCGAGCGTGTGCTCTACGGCTTCTGGCGCGGCCAGCAGTTCCTCGAGCTCGAGCCGCGCCTCAAGCCCGGCGGCAAGTACGACATGGCCACGCTCGAGCTGCGCGAAGGTGATTCGATCTCCACCGCCGCCGCCAGCGCGCTCGCCAAGGCCGCCTTCGACTGCAACGAACGCCTCGGCGATCCGCGCGACGCCGCCAAGCCTTCCCGCAAGAAGCCCGTCGCGCGCGCCTCGCGCACGAAGCCCAAGCCGCGCTGAACTCAGCGCTCGCGGCGCGGCTCGATGTCGAGCAGCACGAACGTGTCGTCGTCGCTCTTGCCTTCGAGCACGACCTCGCCGTCGAGGCCGGTCGAGCGGATCTCGTCGGGAGTGGCGAGCACGAAGGCGTCGGGGACGGTCGCGAGATGCTCGGCGAGCTGCTCGGGCGTCACCTGCTCGACACAACGGTCGGCGTAGTAGGTGAGCACCTGCGCGTTGCCACTCAGCAGGTAGAGCGGCAGGTCGTGGGGAGCGCGCTCGCCGACTTGCTGCGCCATCAGCGCGTCCTCGTAGCGTGCGCTGCGCGGATCGACGGCGGCGACCGAGGCGCCGAGCATCAGGGCCGCGAGGGCGAGGCCGGCTCCGATGGCGGTGCGGCGCGGTTGCGACGACGTGTGGCGCAGCGCGTCGACGGCGGCTCCGGCGGCGACGATCGCGAGCAGCGCTCCGAGGCCGTCGGTCAGCGGTCGCGCACCGAACGCGCTCGGCCGCAGCAGCAGGTAGAGGAACAAGGCCGCCGCGGCGGCGAAGGCGACTCCCGCGTGCACTCGCAGTACGTTGCGCACCCAGCGCGGGGACTGCTCGCGCAACGTGTCGAACGCGACGCAGGCCGTTTCCGCCATCAGCACGAACAAGGGCGCGAGCGCCGGCAGCAGGTAATAACCCTTCGGGCGCGCCGAGAAGCCGAGCACGACCAGCGGCACGACGAACACCCACGCGAGCCAGCGCGCATGGAGTCGCTCGTTCGAACGCGTGCGCCAGCCCCAGATCAGTCCGGCGAAGGCGAGCAACGACCACGGCGCCGCGAGCTTCGCGAGGGCCGTCACGTAGAAGAACTTGAGCGGCTGCCACCAGGCCGAATGCACTCCGCCCGTGCGATCGAACATCTGGCTGCGCCAGAACTCGGGCGCTTGCGGCTCGCGGTGCACGACCAGCGCGACCCACGGCAGCACGAAGGCGAGCACGAGCGTGAGGCCGAGCAGCGGACGCAAGTTGCGGCGCGGGCGGGGACGTGCGTCGCGCGCGAGCCAGCTGGCGAGCGTCGCTCCAGCGAGCAGGAATCCCGGCAGGAGCGGGCCTTTGGCGAGCACGGCGAGCCCGGCGCCGGTCCATGCGAGCAGGCAACCCGGCAGCGTCGAACGACCTTCGCGAGCAGCGACCCACGCTTGCGCGAAGCCGAGCAGCTCCAGCGTGCACAGGGCCGCGTAGAGCATCTCCGGTTGCGCGTTGTGCGACCAATCGAGGAACGCGGTCGAGCTCGCGAGCAGCGCACCCGACAACGCTGCGGCGAGCGGCCGGAAGCCGAGCGTGCGCGCGAGCAGCATCGTCAGCAGCACCATCAACACTCCGCCGAGCGCGGACGGCGCGCGCGCCTGGTTCTCGCTCACGGTCTCGGCCTGCGGCGCTCCGACGAGCTCGTGCGCGGCAATCGCGCCCCAATAATTGAGCGGCGGCTTCTGCAGGCGCGGCTCGCCATTGAAATAGGGCAGGATCCAGTCGTCGCGGCGCAGCATTTCCGTCGCCGAGCGCGCGACAAATGCCTCGTGGGCCTCGAGCGGCCGCGCCGCGCCATTGCCAAACGCCGCCATCAGCAGCGCATAGACGAGGACCGCGGCCGCTAGCCAGCGCGGGGGACGCGAGGGAGGCTCGAGCACGCCGCGATGGTAGGGTCGCGGCTCGCGACTTTCCTGCGGAGCCCGCTTTCAGCGCGTGGAGTCGCTCAGACGCAACCGCCGCCCGCCGCGCAACGCACGGCGCCGATGGCGGCGAAGGTCACGCCCAGCACGACGGCCAGCAGGTGGATGCGCAGGTCACGCGTGGTGCCGGTGGCCGGATCCTTGTCGAAGGCGAGGCCCGCGAGGCCGACGAGCACGGTCGCCATCGAGAGCGGCACCGCGAGATAGTTCACGCAACCCAGACAGCACGGCAGGCCCGCGGCGGTGGTCAGGGCGCTCAGGACGATCATCACGAGGGAGGCGGTGGACATGGCGAACTCGCTTCAGGCAGGGCCGACGGAGCGGAAGGCGGGGGAGCGGCGGCGCACGAAGGAGCGCAGCAACGCGACGGTGGCGAGCGGGCCCGAGAGCGCGAGGGCCCAGAAGCCGGGGTAGAGCAGCGCGACCAGCGGGTTGAACCCCATGGCGCGGCTGAACTCGCCGTGGCTCGCGGACGTGAACGCGCGCGACATGCCGCACAGCGCGCAGCCCGGGCAGGCGTAGGGTTCGATGCCGAGCGCGCGCCACGGGGCGCCCGAGGCCATCGCCTCGACCGAATAGAAGAAACTCGCCCCCAGCGCTGCCCACGCCAGGGGCGCGAGCGCCACCAGGACGATCAGGAAGACACGGCGGTCACGTTCGCGCTCGGGGGTCACGAGCGCGCCCTACAGGGAGGGAACGGCGGCGTTACGGGCGGCCGGGGCCGTGGCTTGCGCCGAGCAGGCCCGTCGGGTTGGTCTCGACGAACAGGTCGCGGCACAGCGGCGCGAGCCAGGCGACGAGCTCCTCGGTGCGCTCGAAATCACCGCCGTGACGGGCCACGCGGCACAGCTCGGCCACTTGCGCCGGCGCGAGGTTGGCGACGACGCCGATCACTCCGGTGCCGCCGAGCGCCATGAAGTCGGCGATCAGGCTGTCCTCGCCGGCGACGAGGTCGATGTCGCACACCGCGCTCACCTGCTGCGCGCGCTCTAGCGAGCCCGAGGCTTCCTTGAGCGCGACCGCCGTCGGCGCGCGGCGGCGCACCTCGGCCACCGTCGCGGCCTTCATGTCGCAGCCCG
The DNA here is from genome assembly GCA_026692705.1 of Planctomycetota bacterium. GTDB lineage: Bacteria > Planctomycetota > UBA1135 > UBA1135 > F1-120-MAGs118. The sequence continues at coordinate 6,368 of JAPLOE010000221.1, read as the reverse complement.
TGCGCGAGGGCACGTTGTAGAGCACGAGCGGCAATTCGGTCGCTTCCGCGATGGCGCAGAAGTGCGCGACGAGGCCGGCTTGCGTGGGCTTGTTGTAGTAGGGCGTGACGACCAGTCCCGCGTCGGCGCCCACGCTCGTCGCGAAGCGCGCGAGCTCGATCGACTGCGCGGTGTTGTTCGTGCCGACGCCGGCGACGACCGGAATGCGGCGCGCGGAGCGCTGGATCGTGCGTTCGATCACGCTGCGGCGCTCGTAGTCGGTGAGCGTCGCGCCTTCGCCCGTCGTGCCGACCGCCACGAGGCCGTCGGAGCCCTGCTCCACGTGCCAGTCGACGAGCGCGTCGAGGGCCGCGAAGTCGACGGCGCCGGCGCGGAACGGCGTCGGGAGAGCGACGTAGCTGCCTCGAAGCCGCCAGCTCATGCCTTGCTCCTTCCAGCGCGCATCGCGTCGAGCATCTGCACGATCGCCGCATCGACGCCGACGAACACGGCGTGCGCGACGATCGCGAATCCGATGTTGAGCTCCTCGACGCCCTCGATGGCCGCGACCGGGCCGACGTTCGAGTAGTCGAGGCCGTGGCCCGCGTTGACGCGCAGGCCGCGCTCGCGCGCAAAGGCGGCGCCCGCCACAAGGCGCTCGAGCTCGCGCGCGCGCGCGTCGCCCTTCGCGTTGGCGTAGCAGCCGGTGTGCAGCTCGATGAACGGTGCGCCGGAGTCCGCGGCGGCGGCGATCTGCTCGCGATCGGCGTCGATGAACAGGCTGACGGCGCCACCTTCCGCCGCGAGCTCGGCCGTCACGCGCTTCACGCGCTCGAGTTCGCCGCGCACGTCGAGTCCACCTTCGGTCGTCACTTCCTGGCGCGTCTCCGGCACGAGGCAGAAGGCCTCGGCGCCGCTGCGCAGCGCGAACGTGACCATCTCGGGATCGAGCGAGCACTCGAGGTTGAGCAGCGTGCGGATCGAGCGCCGCAGGTTGGCGACGTCGGCGTCCTGGATGTGGCGGCGATCCTTGCGCAGGTGGCACGTGATGCCCTGCGCGCCCGCGCGCTCGACACGCAGCGCCCACTCGACCGGATCGGGAAAGGCCTCGCGGCGAGCCTGACGCAGGGTGGCGACGTGGTCGACGTTGACGTGCAGGCGCGGCATGGGGGAGGACGCGGATTGTACGGGCCCTGAGCCTCCGGGCCATTGGCGCCAAGGATCCCGGTGACTACCGTGAGCCGCGGAGGAGCCTCTCGATGAACCGCACGATCCGCGCCCTGGCCTTCGCTCTCGCCGTGACGGCAGCCCCGGCCTTCGCCCAGGAACCGGCGCCGCCCGCGCCCGTTCCCGCGCCCGACCTCGGGAAGCTCGGCGCCGCGCAGGCCGCGCAGGCGAACCTCGCGGTCGGCGTCGACGAGGCGCGCACGCGCGTCGTCAAGGCCGTCGGCTGGCTGCTCGCCAACCAGCACCCCGACGGCTCCTGGGGCGCCGGAGCGATGGACTCCGTGCAGTTCACGAACTTCTCGGTCGAGACCTACTTCGCCTTCCAATACGCGGCGAATTCGCTGGGTTTCCTCGCGCTGCTCGCGGTCGACGCGACGCCGGAGCGCGACGCGGCGGCCACCAAGGCGCTCGAGTGGCTGCTGACGGCGCGCGTGGCCAAGCGCGGCAGCGACTGGGACGTCGACTGCTCATGGGCGGCGCTCTACGGCTTTCAGGCGATGGTCGCGGCGGCGAGCGACCCGCGTTTCCAGACCGAGGCGCACTGGGAGCGTGTGGCCAAGCGCGGTCAGGAGCTCTACACGCTGCTCGAGCAGAACCAGGAACCGCTCGGCGGCTGGGGCTACTACGAAGGCCCGGTCGTGTCGCAGCGCCCGACCTGGAGCACGTCCTTCGCGACGGCCTGCGTCATCCCGTCGCTCGTCAAGGCGCGTGGCCTCGAGTGGAAGGTCGACGCGGCGGTGCTCGAACGCGCCGTGAAGTACGTCGAGCGCTGCAAGCTGCCCGGCGGCGCCTGCATGTACGACCTGCGCCCGATCCCGCGCCGTCCGGGCGAGTCGATCGACAACGTCAAGGGCAGCCTCGGCCGCATGCAGGTCTCCAACTGGGCGTTGCGCCGCGCGGGCCGCGCGCAGGTGACCGACGAGGTGCTGCGCGAGGCGCTGGCGAGCTTCTTCGAGCACCACCAGTTCCTCGACGTCGCGCGCATGCGCCCGGTGCCGCACGAGGCCTACTACGCGAACGCGGCCTATTTCTACATGTTCGCGCACTGCTACGCCGCGCAGGCGATCAACGAGCTGCCCGAGGCCGAGCGCCCCGAATGGCACCGGCGCTTGCGCGCGCACCTCGCGAAGATCCAGTGGGAGGACGGCTCGAGCCTCGACTTCCCCAACATGAGCTGCATGCAGACCGCGGGCACCGCGTTCTCGATCCTCGCCTTCCAGGCCGGCCTGCCCGGCGCGAAGGCGATCCTCTAGTTCACCCCCAGTTTTCCCGGAGCTTTCGATGACCCTGCGTTCCCACCAAAGCGCCTCCCGACTGGCCGCCCTCGCCGCCAGCCTGCTCCTCGCCACCGGCTGCGCGTCGCTCGACGGGGGCTCGGCCCCGGTTGCCGCGGCGTCGAACGCCGAGGCCGCCAAGCCGGTCGAGACCAAGGCCGCGGCGTCCAAGGACGAGTCCGAGGCGCGCAAGAAGGACCGCGAGTTCGACTACGCGCGGATCCAGCTCGACCTCGCGAAGATGGCGGCCGAGAGCGCGCGGGGTGCGGCCAAGGCGGCCCAGGGCGCGGCCGAGCGCGAGCTGGCGTCGGCGAAGACGAGCCGCGACCACTTCAAGAAGGTCACGGTCGCGCTGGAGCTCGACGAGCGCGCGCTGTCGGTCGACCGCGCGCAGCAATTCGTGCTCGAGTCCGAGCAGGAGCTGAAGGAACTCGAGGCGATGTACGCCGGCGAGAAGTTCGCCGAGACGACCAAGGAACTGGTCCTGTCGCGCGGACGTTCGCGGCTGGAGATGGCCAAGCGCGACCTCGAGCTCAGCCAGCGCCGGCTGGACGAACTCAAGACCCACGAACACAAGCAGCGCGAGAAGGAGCTGGGCGAGCGGGTCACCAAGGCCCAGCAGGCCTTCGACGACGCCAAGGCCGCCGCGCGGCGCACCGATCTCGAGCAGCGGCTCGCGGTGCTGCGCGCCGAGCACGCCTTCGAGGATGCCGCCCGCGAGGCTCCGGAACGCGCCCGGGCGCTGATCGAGGAGCGCGAGAAGGCCAAGGAATCCAAGGAACAGTCCAAGGACGGTGCCGGCGCCGGTGCGGAGGCCCCCGCGAAGGCCGAGGGCGCCCCGGCCCCTGCTCAGAAACCCTGAGGAGCGCGTTTTCGCGCCTCTTTCCTGCGCTCTGCTGACGCGGGCGGTGCATTCCCGTAAACTGGCCGCCCACCCATGCGAATCATCGCCGGAGAACATCGCGGACGCCTTCTGAAGACCCCTGACGGCATGGGCACGCGCCCCATGCTGGACCGTGTGCGCGAATCGGTCTTCTCCACCATCGGTGAGCGCGTGATCGACGCGCGGGTTCTCGACCTGTTCGCCGGCACCGGCAGCCTCGGTCTCGAGGCCCTCAGCCGGGGTGCGCTGGAGGCTCGCCTCGTCGAGCGCGACCCGCGCGTGCTCGACCTGCTGCGCCGCAACGTCGACGACCTCGCGCTCGAGGATCGCGTCGAGATCATCGCCGCCGACGCGCTCGCCACTCGCTCCTGGGGCACGGCGGACTCGCGCTACGAACTGGTGTTCTTCGATTCGCCGTACCCGATGCTCGAGACCGGCAAGACGCGCACCGGCATCTTCACCGCGATCGAGACGCTGATCGGCAAGCGCATGGCCGAAGGCGGCCTGCTCGTCTTCCACGCGCCCAAGGATGCGGTGCAGGTGACGGAGTTCAGCCCGAAGATCACGGTCGAGCTGCGCGAGTACGGCACCAACGCGATCTTCTATCTGGAGAAGAAGTGACGTGAGCTCGGGCCGGATCTCGGGCCGGCTGCTCCTCGCGGGGCGGCTGCTGCCGGGAACGGTCCAGTTCCGCGACGGTCGGATCGAGCGGCTCGAGCTGCGCGAGGGCGCGGCGGATCCTGCGGAGCCGATCGTGGCGCCGGGACTCGTCGACCTGCACGTGCACGGTTACGGCGGCAGCGACCCCGTGACGCAGCTCGCCGGCATGGCGCAGGCACTCGCGCGGCACGGCACGACGGCCTTCCAGCCGACGCTGTTTCCCGCGGCGCCCAAGGTGCTCGGCGGAATCTGCGAGCGCACGTGGGAAGCGGCGGCGAAGTTGCCCGCGAACTGCGCGCGCGTCGTCGGACTGCACCTCGAAGGCCCGTTCGTGAATCCCGAGCGGGCCGGCGCGCTTCCGCGCGAGGACCTCGCGACGCCGTCGGTCGAGAACCTGCGCGCGATCCTCGGGCCCGCGAGTGGTGGGGGACGCGGAGTGAAGACGGTGACGCTCGCACCGGAGCTCTCCGGCTCGGCGGAACTCGTCACCGAGCTCGTGCGTTGCGGAACGCGCGTCTCGCTCGGCCACTCGAAGGCGACGGCGGCGGAAGCGCGCGCGGCGGCGAATGCCGGAGCGCAGGGCGCGACGCACCTGTTCAACGCCATGAACGGCATCCACCACCGCGAGGTCGGCCTCGCGGGCTTCGCGCTGATCGAGAGCGCGCTCGTGGCGGAAATCATCGGCGATCTCGTGCATGTCGGCCCCGAGGCGATCGAGCTCGCGCTCGCCGCCCGCGGTCCCGAGGGGCTCGCGCTCGTGAGCGACGCGCTGCGCGGCGCGGGCACGGGCTGCGACGTGTTCCACTCGCACGGGCGCGACCACGAGATCCACGATGGCACCGCCTACTACCCGGCCGGGCCCGGTCGTCCCGAGCGCCAGCTCGCCGGCACCGCGATGGGCCAGCTCGACATGGTGCGGCGGCTCGTCGCACGGGGCGTGGTCGGTCTCGAGGACGCGCTGCGCATGGCGAGCGAGACGCCCGCACGCGCGCTCGGCCTCGAACGCGAGCTCGGAGTGCTCGCCCCCGGCGCCCGCGCCGACCTGATCGTGTTGAACTCCAACGATCTCGGGCTCGTCGACGTGCTCGTCGGCGGCCAGTCCGTGCTGACTCCCGTCTGAAGGACCGACGAAGATGCTGATCCGCTCGCTGGCGTTCGCCTGCCTCGTGTTGCCCGCTCTCGCCCGGCAGACGCCGGCACAGGAACCCGCCGCGACGGCGCCGAAGGCCGCGCCGACTCGTGACGAAGCCGTCGCACGCGCGCGCGAGCTGCTCGTGTCGCTGCAGGAAAACCTCGACGAAGCGACGGGCGAGCGCCGCGAGTGGCCCTACGAGGGCGTGTACCGCGAGCGTGGCCAGATTCCGCCGGGCTACCGCGTCGGCGGGACCGCGATCTCGGCCTGGGCGTTGATGGAAGCGCCGGGCTATCGCGACTCGAAGGAGGCGCAGGCCGCCGTGGCGCGTGCGGTCGAGTTCCTGAGTGGTGCGCTCGACCTCAAGGCGATGGAGTCGGGTTTCAACGCGGGCTACGACGTGCGCGGCTGGGGCCATACGTACGCGCTGAACCTGTTCTTGCGCCTGCGCGCGGAGAAGCTCGTGCCCAAGGGACGCGAGCAGGTCGTCGACACGTGGATCAAGCGCCTCGTCGCGATCCTGCAGGAGACCGAGATCGTCGAGACGGGTGGCTGGAACTATTCGCGGCCGCGTGGCGGCAAGGCCAGCGCGCCCGCGTCGCCGTTCATGACCGCACCGACGTTGCTCGCGCTGTTCGAGGCGCAGCGGCAAGGTGAGCAGGTCGACCCCGCGGTCGTCGCACGCGCGCTCGATGCGCTCGAGAATTGCCGCACCGAAGCCGGCGCGATCCCGTACACGACCTCCAAGTCGAAGGACGAGTGGCCGGGTGCGATCGGGCGCTCGCCGGTGACCGAGTGCGTGCTCGTGCTCGCCGGTCGCGGCAGCGTCGACAACGTGCGCCGCTCGCTCGTCAACTTCTTCGAGCACTGGGAATGGCTCGAGAAACGCCGCAAGGGAACGGGCACGCACGTGCCGCCCTACCAGATCGCGCCGTACTACTTCTTCTACGCGCACGGGTATGCGGGGCTCGCGATCGAGTTCCTGCCGGAGGCGGAGCGCGACGGCTTCCGCAAGCAGCTGCTCGCGCGGCTCTTCCAGGTGCAGGAACCTTCCGGCGGCTGGAACGACCGCGTCTTCCCGCGCAGCGAGAACTACGGCGTCATCCGCGGGAAGCTCGCCCAGATCAACCAGGTCCTGCGCCGGGCCGCTGACGGCAAGGACGTCTTCTGGGTCGATTTCGGCGGCCGGTTCCTCGACGACGACGGCACGATG
>JAPLOE010000220.1 GCA_026692705.1 Planctomycetota bacterium | reverse complement strand
GCTCGATCCAGCGCCGGCACCAGAAGCTGATCGAGGAATCGCCCTCGCCGCTGCTCACGCCGGAGCTGCGCAAGAAGATGGGTGACGCGGCGGTGCGCCTCGCCAAGCACGCGAAGTACTACAACGCCGGTACTTGCGAGTTCCTGCTCGACCGCAAGGGCAACTTCTACTTCATCGAGGTCAACGCGCGCATCCAGGTCGAGCACACCGTGACCGAGATGGTCACCGGCGTCGACCTGATCCGTGAGCAGATCCTCGTGGCGGCGGGGGAAAAACTGTCCTACCGGCAGGAGGACATCCAGCTCAACGGGCACTGCATCGAGTGCCGCATCAACGCCGAGGATCCCGAGCGCGACTTCCAGCCCAGCCCCGGGCGCATCGACATGTACGTCCCGCCGGGGGGCCCGGGCATCCGCGTCGACAGCCACGCCTACAGTGGCTATCGCATCCCGCCGAACTACGACTCGATGATCGGCAAGCTCCTCGCGCACCGCTCCAACCGGGATGCGGCGATCCGCACCATGCTGCGGGCGCTCGACGAGTACGTCATCAGCGGTCCGCGCACGACCATCCCGCTGCTCGCCAAGGTGCTCGACCACGCGGAATTCCGCGCCAGCACGCACGACACCGGTTTCGTCGAGCGTTACCTTGGTGCCCATCCCCCGGGCGCCCGTACAGGCCCATGAACCCGCTCCGCCCCGCCCTCGTGGCGCTGGCGCTCGCGCCGGTCCTCGCGAGCTGCGTCTCGCGCACGACCCAGCGCTGGCCCGGCCCGATGCGCGCGACCGCCGACCCGCTGCCCGCGGGCGACACCTCGCTGCACCAGCCCGGCCCGGAAGAAGTTGCCGTCCAGCGGCACGCCGACCCGGTGCAGGTGCGCCCCGCCGGCGCGCTGCAGGGCTACCCGCTCTCGTTCTTCGAGAAGCGCGCGCGCCTGAACGCCGGAGGCGCGGTGATCGTGTCCCCGGGCGGCCGCGCGGAAGTGCTCTGGCCCGATGGCGGCTCGATCGTGCTGTTCGGCGAGGCCGTCGGCTGGGTCGGCTCGCCCTCGCGCGGTGAGCCGCTGTTCGAGTTCCAGGAGCTCGACCGCGCGCGCATCGACCTGCAGGCGGCCGAACAGGTGCGCCTGCTCGGGGGCGCGCTGCTCGCGGGCGACTCTGGGCCATACCTGCTCGAGCACTTCGCCGACCAGACCATCAGCGTCCACAACCAGAGCAAGGGCGCCGCGCGCGTCACGTTCCGCGACGAGTCGATCGAGCTCGCACCCGGACAGATCGTGCGCCTGCCGCTGCTCTCCTCCGGCGGTGGCCCGCGCGAGGGCTCCGGCTCGGAATACGCGCGTTTCCAGGGCCCCGGTTTCCTCGTGCGCCTCGCGGGCGAGCCCGACTGCGTCGAGACTCCGCAGGGCGTGCGCGTGTCCGCTTCCGGCACGCGCGAGGCCGAAGCGCTCGCGTTTGGCGTCCACGTGCGCCTGCCCAAGGGCGAGAGCATCCATTTCAGCGAGCCGCGCCCTGCGCCGCCCGCACCGTCCACGGTTCCCCCGGCGCAGTAGGCGCCCTCTCCAGATTCCAACGATGACCCAGAAGACGAAGCAGCGTGTCGTGATCACCGGCGGTGCCGGTTTCCTTGGCAGCCATCTGTGCGAGCGCTTCCTGGCCGAAGGCTGGGAAGTGATCTGCATGGACAACCTGATCACCGGCGACCTGCGCAACATCGAGCACCTCACCGGCCGGTCGGACTTCCACTTCTACCACCAGGACGTGACCGAGTTCATCCACGTGCCCGGCCCGGTGCACGCGGTGATGCACTTCGCCTCGCCGGCGAGCCCGATCGACTACCTCGAGCTGCCGATCCAGACGCTCAAGGTGGGCGCGCTCGGCACGCACAAGGCGCTCGGCCTCGCGCGCGAGAAGAACGCGCGTTTCCTGCTCGCCTCGACCTCGGAGTGCTACGGCGACCCGCTCGTGCACCCGCAGCGCGAGGACTACTGGGGCAACGTCAACCCGGTCGGCCCGCGCGGCGTCTACGACGAGGCCAAGCGCTTCGCCGAGGCGATGACGATGGCCTACCACCGCTTCCACAAGGTGCAGACGCGCATCGTGCGCATCTTCAACACGTACGGCCCGCGCATGCGGCTCAACGACGGCCGCGCGCTGCCGGCCTTCATGAGCCAGGCCCTGCGCGGCGAGGACGTCACGGTGTTCGGCGACGGCTCGCAGACGCGCTCGTTCTGCTACGTCGACGACCTGGTCGACGGCATCTACCGCCTGCTGCACTCCGACGAGGTCTACCCGACCAACATCGGCAACCCCGGCGAGATGACGATCCAGCAGTTCGCCGAGCGCGTGATCAAGCTCACGGGCTCGAAGTCGAAGATCGTCAACAAGCCGCTGCCGGTCGACGATCCCAAGGTGCGCCAGCCCGACATCACCAAGGCGCGCCGCATCCTCGGCTGGGAGCCGCGCTACGACCTCGACACGGGCCTCGCGAAGACGCTCGACTACTTCCGCTCGCGCATCGACATGCCGCTCGTCGGCCCGTCGGTCGGCAAGAAGGCCTGATCCGCGCATGTGCGGCATCGTCGGAGCGTTCTCCCGGCGCGGCGCCGTGCTCGACGGCATGGTCGAGGGCCTGCGGGTCCTCGAGTACCGCGGCTATGACAGCTGCGGCGTCGCCGTCGCCGATGGCGAGCGCATCGAGATCCGGCGCAAGGTCGGTCGGCTCTCGGAGCTCGAGAAGCTGCTCGCCGACGGCGCGCTGGCCGGGGCGCGCATCGGCGTCGGCCACACGCGCTGGGCGACACACGGCGCTCCGTCCGACGAGAACGCGCACCCGCACTCCGACGGCTCGGGCCGGCTCGCGCTCGTCCACAACGGCATCATCGAGAACTACCTCGAGCTGCGCCGCGAGCTCGAGGCCGAAGGCCGCAAGTTCAGCTCGGAAACCGACACCGAAGTGCTCTCGCACCTCGTCGGTCGCGAGCTCGCCCGCGGGGCGAAGCTCGTCGACGCGGTGCGCACGTCGCTCGCGCGAGTGCACGGCTACTACGCGATCGCGGTGATGTCGACCGGCGCTGGTGGGGGACTCGTGGCCGCGCGCCAGGGACCGCCGCTCGTCGTCGGCGTGACGCCGGATGCCGCGTACCTCGGCTCGGACGTGCTCGCGCTGCTGCCGCACACGCGCGACGTCGTGTACCTCGAGGACGGCGACGTGGTCGAGCTCTCGCCGGGCCACTACACGGTCACCGACCTCGCGGGCAAGCCGCTCGAGCGCAAGCCGCGCCGCATCGACTGGAATGCGGAACAGGCGAGCAAGGGCGGGTATCCGCACTTCATGCTCAAGGAGATCCACGAGCAGCCCGACGTGCTCGCGCGCACGGCCTTCGACCGCATCCTGTCGGATTCCGGCGACGTCTCGTTCGAGCACGGCGACTGGTCCGACGAGCGGCTGCGCGCGCTCGACCGCGTGCAGGTGATCGCCTGCGGCACCGCGCTGCACGCGGGGCAAGTCGCGCGCTACCTGATCGAGCAGTTCGCGCGCATCCCGGTCGACATCGACTACGCCAGCGAGTTCCGCTACCGCGATCCGGTGCTGGCGGGCCGCACGCTGGCGCTGGCGGTGTCGCAGTCGGGCGAGACGGCCGACACGCTCGCCGCGCTGCGCCTCGCGCGCCAGCTCGGCGCCACGACCGCGGCGATCTGCAACGTGATGGGCTCGACCGTCGTGCGCGAGAGCGAGTCGACGATCCTGACCCACGCCGGCCCGGAGATCGGCGTCGCGAGCACCAAGGCCTTCGTCGCGCAGGTGGTCGCGGCGTTCCTGCTCGCGGTGCGCCTCGGTCGCGCGCGCGGCACGCTCTCGGTCGAACAAGGCCGCGAATTGCTCGACGAATTGCGGCGCCTGCGCCCGCGCATGGAAGCGCTGCTCGCCCCCGCGACGATCGAACGCACGGCCGCGATCGCGCGCGCGCACGTCGACGCCAAGGGCTTCTTCTTCCTCGGCCGCGGCGTCAACTTCCCGATCGCGCTCGAAGGCGCGCTCAAGCTCAAGGAGATCAGCTACGTGCACGCCGAGGGCTACGCCGCCGGCGAGATGAAGCACGGGCCGATCGCGCTGATCTCGAAGGGCATGCCGATCGTCGTCGTCAACGCGCCCGGTGCGGTGGCCGACAAGGTGCGCAGCAACCTGCACGAGGTGAAGGCGCGCGGCGGCCACGTGATCAGCGTCGGCTCCGATGCGGCGAGCCACGAGCTCGCCGACGAGACGATCGAGGTGCCCGCCACGATCGAGGCGCTCTCGGCGGTGCTCAACGTGATCCCGCTGCAGCTGTTCGCCTACCACCACGCGCTGGCGCGCGGCTGCGACATCGACAAGCCGCGCAACCTCGCCAAGAGCGTCACCGTCGAATAGGAAGCGCAGAGTGGCACGTTATCTCGTGACCGGCGGGGCCGGCTTCATCGGCTCGCACACCACCGAGCGGCTGCTCGCGCGCGGCGACGAGGTCGTCGTGCTCGACAACTTCAACGACTTCTACGACCCGGCGATCAAGCGCGCCAACGCCGCGCTGCTCGGCCGCGCGCGCGTCGTCACCGGCGACATCCGCGACCGCGAGGCGGTGGGGAAGCTCTTCGCCGAAAGCCGTTTCGACGGCGTCGTGCACCTCGCCGCCATGGCGGGCGTGCGGCCGTCGCTCAAGGACCCGCTGCACTACGAGGACGTCAACATGCGCGGCACGATGACGCTGCTCGAGGAGGCGCGCCGGCGCCCCGGGCTGCGCTTCGTGTTCGCGAGCTCGTCGAGCGTGTACGGCGCGCGCGATCGTGTGCCGTTCTCGGAGGCCGACGACATCCCGCATCCCGTGTCGCCCTACGCCGCGACCAAGCGCGCGGGCGAGCTGATGTGCTACACGTACCACCACCTGTTCGCGGTGCCGGTCGCGTGCCTGCGCTTCTTCACGGTGTACGGCCCGCGCCAACGCCCCGAGATGGCGATCGCGAAGTTCACCAAGTCGCTGCTCGAGGGCGAGGCGATCCCGTTCTTCGGCGACGGCTCGACGCGCCGCGACTACACGTACATCGACGACATCGTCGACTGCGTCGTGGCCGCGCTCGACCGCTGCGAGGGCTACGAGATCTACAACCTCGGCGAGAGCGCGACGACGACGCTGACCGAGCTGGTCCAGGGCCTCGAACGAGCGCTGGGCTGCAAGGCCAAGCTCGATCGCCAGCCCAACCAGCCCGGTGACGTGCCGCTGACCTGCGCGGATGTCTCGAAGGCGCGGGCAAAGCTCGGCTACCGGCCGAAAACGCCGGTCGCCGACGGTCTCGCGCGCTACGTCGAGTGGTATCGGCGCACCGCGGGCGGCGTCACGGCGCGTTGAACGCGCCCACACCCTGCGACTACAGTCTTCCCGACCTCCCCCAAGCGAAAGCGAAAGTCGAGCTGCACCATGAAGGGCGTGATCCTCGCCGGCGGCCTTGGCACGCGGCTCTTTCCGCTGACCAAGATCACCAACAAGCACCTGCTGCCGGTCTACGACCGGCCGATGATCTACTACCCGATCCAGGCGCTGGTGAACGCGGGCGTGCGCGACATCATGATCGTCACCGGCGGCCGCAAGTCCGGCGACTTCCTGTCGCTGCTCGGCAACGGCTCGGAGTTCGGCCTCAAGCACCTCAACTACACCTATCAGGAAGGTGAGGGCGGCATCGCGGAGGCGCTCGGCCTCGCGGAGCACTGGGCCGGCAAGGACAAAGTGTGCGTCGTGCTGGGTGACAACATCATCCAGTACAACATCAAGAAGGCCGTGCGCGACTTCGAGGCGCAGGAGAAGGGCGCGAAGATCCTGCTCAAGGAAGTGCACGATCCGGAGCGCTTCGGCGTGGCGGAGCTCGATGGCTCCAAGGTCGCGCGCATCGTCGAGAAGCCCAAGGCGCCGAAGTCGAACCTCGCGGTGATCGGCTTCTACCTGTACGACGCGCGCGTGTTCGAGGTGATCAAGACGCTGAAGCCTTCGGAGCGCGGCGAGCTGGAGATCACGGACGTCAACAACTGGTACATCCAGGACGGCTCGATGACCTACGAGACGCTGCAGGGCTGGTGGACCGACGCCGGCACGTTCGAGTCACTGCACCGCGCGAGCTGCCTCGTCGCGGAAGGTGGCGCGAACCTGATGAACGACCCGCTGCCGTCCCAGGAACGCTCGGGCCCGGGAAAGTCGCCGCGGTGAACGCCCGTGAAGCCGTCGATCCCACGGGCGTTCCCATGTTGATTGCGCCGCGCCGCGAGCGGCGCGGACGGTCGGGCCCGTGAGTGCCTCACGGGCTCCGGGTGGCCCGCGCGCTCGACGCGCGCTCGTCACGGGCGCGGCAGGCATGCTCGGAAGCGAGCTGTTGCGCTGCGTCCCGCAGGGCTGGGAGGCGGTCGGCACGGACCTCGCGCCGCAGGCCACGATCGCCGGGCTCGATCTCGCCGACGAAGCCGCGCTGGAACGTGCGTGGCGCGAGCACGGCCCGTTCGACGCCGTGCTGCACTGCGCGGCCTACACGGCGGTCGACAAGGCCGAGAGCGAGCGTGAGCTCGCGGAACGCGTCAACGTCGTCGCTTCGCGCACGCTGGCCCAAACTTGCGCGCGCCACGGCGCCCGCATGGTCGCCGTCAGCACCGACTTCGTCTTCGACGGCGCCTCGACGCGGCCTTACGTCGAGAGCGACGAGGCGCGCCCGCTGTCGGTGTACGGCGCGACGAAGCTCGCGGGCGAACGCGCGCTGCTCGAGACGCTGCCCGGCAATTCCGCCGTCGTCCGCACGCAATGGCTCTACGGCCCGCGTGGCAAGCACTTCCCGCGCACGATCGCGGCCTTCGCGCGTGAGCGCGGCGAGCTGAAGGTCGTCGACGACCAGACCGGCGCGCCGACCACGACGCTCGAGCTCGCGCCCGCGCTGTGGGACGTGCTCGCGAGCTCCGAGAACGGCCTCTTTCACGCCGCCTGCGAAGGCTCGTGCACGTGGTTCGGCTTCACGCGCGCGATCCTCGAGGAACTGGGCCTCACGCACGTGCGGCTCGAACCCTGCACGACGGACGCCTTCCCGCGTCCCGCGCGACGCCCGGCCTACAGCGTGCTCGACAGCTCGCGCCTCGCGCGCCTGCGCGGCAAGCGCCTGACGCACTGGCGCGACGCGCTGAAAGCCTATCTACAGGTGGAGACACCATGACCCGCACGTTGATCGTCACCGGCGGCGCCGGCTTCATCGGCTCCAACTTCCTGCTCACGCTCGCCAAGTCCCGCCCGGACTGGACGCTCGTCAACTTCGACGCGCTGACCTACGCCGGCAACCTCGAGAACCTGGTCGAGCTCGAGGGCAACCCGCGCTACCGCTTCGTGCACGGCGACATCTGCGAGCGCGCGGATGTCGAGCGCGCCTTCGAGGCGGCCGGAAAGAGTGGGGGACCGGTCTCGATCGTGCACTTCGCGGCCGAGAGCCACGTCGACCGCTCGATCCAGTCCAGCCTGCCCTTCGTGCGCACCAACGTGCTCGGCACGCAGGTCCTGATCGACTCCGCGCGGGCCCACGGGGTCGAGCGCTTCGTCCACGTCTCGACCGACGAGGTCTACGGGTCGCTGGGGGAGCGCGGGTACTTCACCGAGGACACCCCGCTGGCCCCCAACTCGCCCTATTCCGCCAGCAAGGCGGGCAGCGACTTGCTGGTTCGGGCCGCGGTGCATACATTCGGGTTCCCCGGGCTCATCACGAGGTGCTCGAACAACTACGGTCCGTACCAGTTCCCCGAGAAGCTCATCCCGCTGGTGTTCGCGCTGGCGTCGGAAGGGAAACCCGTTCCGGTCTACGGGGACGGGATGCACGTGCGCGACTGGCTGTACGTCGTCGACCACTGCGAGGCGATTCTGGCCGTGCTGGAGCGCGGCAGGGTCGGCGGGACCTACAACATCGGGGGGCACAACGAGTTCCCCAACCTCGAGATCGTGCGGCGCATCCTGGCGGCGCTCGGGCAGCCCGAAAGCCTGATCCAGTTCGTCAAGGACCGCCCCGGGCACGACCGGCGCTACGCCATCGACGCCTCCTTGATCGAGCGCGAGCTGGGCTGGAGGCCGCGCTGGCGCTTCGAGGACGCCCTGCCCCTGACCGTCGCCTGGTACCGATCGCAGACCCAATGGTTGCAAAGGGTTAGGAACGGTGCCTACCGTGAGTACCTGCGTCGCCAGTACGGTGCTTGAGGCGGTCCTCCGCCGCAAGGTTCCGGCCCTCCCGCGCCGATGGAGGAGCGGCGCTCCCCTCGGCTTCGAAGCTCCCCGTCCCCGTTCCATGAACCAGGCCAAGCATCTCTGGCTCCTCGCCGTCGTCGGCGCCCTGCTCGCGCTCGTCTCGGGCTGCAGCAGCACGTCCCCCGACAAGCGCCTGCTCCAGTACCTGAACGACAAGGGCTTCGGCAACCGCTACACGGGCAACGCCGAGGACCAGAACTACGTCACGATCGGCGACACGATCTCGATCACCGACGCGTTCAACACCGAGCTCAACCAGACCGCACGCGTCGACATCGACGGCACGGTCGTGCTGACGGAAGTCGGTGCCGTGCACGTCGCGGGCCAGACGCGCGCCGAGCTCGAGGCGTTCCTGACGCAGAAGTACTCGCCGTACTACGTGCAGCTCAAGATCGACGTCCGCATCCAGACCGCGGGCAAGGTCTACTTCATCTTCGGCGAGGTGGCGGGCCAGGGGCGCAAGCAGTTCCCCGGCGACCTGACGGTGTTCGAGGCCGTGATGGACGCCAACCCCGACGCGCAGACGGCGAACCTCGCGCGCACGCGCGTGATCCGCGCCGACCCGCGCGACCCGCTGATCATCCCGGTCAACCTCGCGGGCATGTTCCGCGGCGACTCGACCGACAACGTGCTCATCCAGGAGCGCGACATCATCTTCGTCCCGCCGATGATGATCGCCGAGTTCGGCTACTTCCTCGCGGACCTGATGTTCCCGATCACGAACGTGCTGCGCCAGATCGCGAGCTCGATCTGGATCATCAACGGGCGCGGCTTCGGCGGCGGTCGCGGCTTCAACAACCAGAACAACAACAACTCCTTCCCCTGAGCGGGCGCACGCGTCGATGGCCGTCCAGGCACAAAATCCCAACCAGCTGCTCGAGTTCGTGCAGGCGCTCAAGCGTCGGCTCGGGCAGGTGTTCGCGCCGGCAGCGGTGCTCACGGCCCTCGCCGTGCTGATCGCCGGCCTGATGCCGCAGAAGTACAAGGCGACCACCAGCCTCGAGGTGCGCGACGTGCCGCTGCCGTTCAGCGGGACGCGCATGGACTCGACCACGATCGTGCGCGACATCACCGCCACGACCTGGCAGATCTCGCAGTACGAGCGCGTGCGCCGCGTGATCGAGAAGCTCGAGTGGCCCGAGTACACCGCGCTCTCGCCGCAGGAACAGAACGAGTTCGTGCGCAAGCAGATCACGGCGCTCAAGGTCACCGGCGGGAGCACCGCGGCGAAGACCACGGGCGGCTCGACGCTGATCACGGTCACCTACGAGACCGACGACCCGCAGCGTGCGGAGCAGTTCCTGAACCGCCTGCGCGACGCGTACACGCAGGAGGTGCTCGAGCGCTACCGCAACGACGCGCGCCGCAACCTCGACGTGCTGCGCAACACGATGAGCGCCGGTCAGGAGGACCTCAAGCGTCGCAACGAGGAGGCCGCGGCCTTCCAGCGCGACTACGCGATCTCCGCGACGCAGCAGGCTCCCGGCGGCGGGCGCCAGCGCGACGAGGATCCGGTGTACACGCGCCTGCAGGCCTCGATCACGCGCCTCGACGACGTCAAGGCGCAGATCACGACCGGCAACGTGGGCCTCGAGGTGCTGCGCCAGCAGCTCGCCGACGAGCCGATGACGATCGCCGGCGACTCGATCCTCGACACGGGCATCAGCTTCGACGACGAGCTCGCCCGCATCGAGACCGAGATCGCGGACCTGCGCGAGTCGCAGCGGCCCTACAAGGAGAAGTCGACGGCCTACCAGATCGCCGAGCGCAAGATCGAGATCCTGCAGACGAAGGCCGTGGAGCTGAGCGAGCGCGCGACGGCGCCGGAGTCGCGTTCGACCATGCGCCCCAACCCGCGCCGCGAGCAGCTCACAGCCGACATCGCCGCGCGCGAGTTGGTGGTCAAGCAGGCCGAAGCGCAGCTCGAGCAGCTCACGAGCGAAGTGGGCTCCCTGCGGCGCCAGAACGCCGAGCGCGCGGAGATCTACAGCCAGCTCAAGGAGATCGAGGCACGCGCCACGATCGCGGCCGACAACTTCCAGCGCGCCAGCGAGGCCTTCCAGTCGCAGAAGCGCTACGTCGACCAGATCACCGAAGGCACGTCGAGCCCGTTCGAGATCACGGAACTCGCGCGCGCCCCGACGGCGCCGAGCACCCCCTCCAGCGCGATCGTGATCGCCGCCGGAGCGATCCTGGGCCTTGGCATGGGCCTCCTGTGGGCACTGGCGAGCGAGTTCGGCCGCAACGGCTTCCGCGGCGTCGCGGACTCCTCGCGTGCGCTGGCGGTGCCGGTGCTCGGCATCGTCAACCGCATCCGCACGCGCCGCGAGCGCAACGCCGACTACGCGCGGCGCCTGGTCGCCGGCCTCGCGACGCTTGCGATCGTCGGCTCGATCCTGTGGGTCTCGTGGGCCTTCGAGAAGCGCCCGCAGCTCCTCGGTGCGAGCCTCGTGCGCACCATGACCGACCTGAAGGAAGCGCTGCGTTAGGAGCGCCATGCCCGCGAGCCGACGAGCTCCGAGCCAGCCGGTCGAGCCGTCGCCCCGCGGCGAGGGTGAGAGCCGTTCCGCGCCCGGCGCAGGAGCCCAGGTGCCGTGCGCGACCTGATCTTCTCGCTGATGATCTTCGCGCTGCTGCCGGTCTCCTACCGGCGGCCGCTGATCGGCATTCTCGCGTTCACGTGGCTCGCCTACATGCGCCCGCAGGACCTGTGCTGGGGCTTCGCGCGCGAGCAGCGCTGGTCGTTCCTGATCGCCGGCGCCACGCTCGCGGGCCAGTTCTCGCGGCCGGGGTCGAAGTGGTTCGAGCCCGACCTGCGCAGCACGGCGATGATCCTGCTCGCGGTGTGGGTGGGGCTCTCGTACATCGCGAGCGGCGTCCCGCTCCACGACTACAACATCAACGCGTACGTCGAGTACGTCAAGATCATCGGCGTCGCGCTGTTCACCGCCGCCGTCGTGAACAAGCGCGAGCACCTGCGCGTGCTGATGTGGGTCATCGGCCTGTCGTTCGGCTTCTACGGCGTGAAGGTCGGCCTGTCGGGCGTGCTGTCGTTCGGCCGCATCAAGGTGCTGCAGGGCCCGGGCGGCATGCTCGAGGACAACAACAACTTCGGCCTCGCGCTCGCGATGGGTCTGCCGCTGCTGATCCAGATCGCGCTCTCGGAGAAGAACAAGACGCTGCGGCGCGGCTTCTTCCTGATGATTCCGCTGATGGTGCTGACGATCGTGCTGACGCACTCGCGCGGCGCGGCGCTCTCGCTGGGCGCGATGCTGTTCACGCTGATCTGGCGCTCGCGCAACCGCGTCGCGGGCTTCGCGATCGCCGCGGTGGGCGCGCTGACGGCCATCGCCTTCGTCGACAAGTCCTACGTCGAGCGCCTGAGCACGATCACCGAGTACGAGCAGGACGGCTCGGCCATGGGGCGCCTCGCCGCCTGGCGAACGGCGCTCAACATGACGGAGCAGAACCCGTTCTTCGGGGTCGGCTACGGCCTGTTCCAGCGCAACTACTGGAAGTACGCGTCGGGCTCCTCGAATGAGGGCAAGCGCGTCGCGCACAACGCGTACCTGCAGATCATGGCGGAGTGCGGCATCCCCGCGTTCCTGTTCTACATGTCGCTGATCGTGCTCAGCTTCTGGGCGATCTGGAAGGTGCGGCGGCGCGCGAAGCAGCTGTACTACTCGAGCTGGATCCTCGAGTACGCGACGATGTTCGAGGCCGCGATGGTGGCCTTCGTGGTCGGCAGCACGTTCTTGAACCGCGCGCAGTTCGACCTGTACTACCACTTCGTCGCGATCATCCTCGCCTTCGAGCGCATCGCGATGAACGAGATGGATGGCCTCGTGCCGCTCGAGGGTGCGCGCGGCCGCGGCGGCGAGCTCACGATCGTGCGCCCGCGCGGCTTCCAGCGTGTCGCGCCGGCGAGCGGCTTCGCGACGCGCGAATTGGGAGGGCCCTCGGGCTAGCCATGTGCGGACTGTGTGGAGTGGCCTACGACGACCCGAACGCGCGCCCGGATCCGGAGCGCGTGCGGGCGATGACGTCGACCTTGCACCTGCGCGGCCCCGACGACGAGGGCGTGTGGACGCGTGGGCAGGTCGCGGTCGGCTTCCGGCGCCTTTCGATCATCGACCTCTCGGGCGGGCACCAGCCGATCGAGAACGAGGACGGCACCATCGCGCTCGCGATCAACTGCGAGATCTACAACTTCGTCGAGCTGCGCGCCGAGCTCGAGAGCAAGGGGCACCGCTTCCGCACGCGCGCCGACTCGGAGGTCGTGCTGCACCTCTTCGAGGAAATGGGCGAGCGCTGCGCCGAGCGCCTCGTCGGCATGTACGCGTTCTGCCTGCTCGACCTGCGCGATCCCGCGCGGCCGAAGGTGCTGCTCGGCCGCGACGCGCTCGGCATCAAGCCGATGTACTACGCGCGCACGGCGCAGGGCCTCGTGTGGGCGAGCGAAGCGAAGGCGATCCTGCAGTGGGGGAGCACTCCGCGCGAGCTGCGGCCCGAGAAGCTGCTCGACTACCTCGTGCTCGGCTACACCGGCGGCGAGGACGCGGCCTGGGCCGGCGTGAAGCGCGTTCCGCCCGGTTCGACGCTCGCGTGGGAACCCGGCGGCGAGCCGCGCCTGCGGCGCTACTGGGACTTGCCGACCGATCACAACACCGAGCCGACGAACGACGAGGAAGTGCTCGACTGGGTCGACCGCGTCGTGAAGGAGCAGCTCGTGAGCGACGTTCCGCTCGGAGCGTTCCTCTCCGGCGGCATCGACAGCACCGCCGTCGTGACGAGCATGGCGCGCGCGTCCAGCTCGCCCGTCGTCGCCTGCTCCGTCGGCTTCCGCGAGAAGGACTACGACGAGCTCGACCTCGCGCGCGCGACGGCGCAACGGCTGGGCGCCGTGCACCACACCGAGGTGCTCGATCCCGACCCGAAGCTCGCGACCGAAGTGCTGCCGTGGATCTTCGACGAGCCGCTCGCCGACCCGTCGACGGTTCCGACTTACCTCGTGGCGCGCATGGCGCGCGAGCACGTCACCGTCGCGCTCTCGGGCGATGGCGGCGACGAGACGTTCGCGGGCTATCGCCGTTACGTGCACGACGTCGCGGAGAATCGTGTGCGCCGCACGCTCGGCGCCCCGGGCCGCGCGCTCGCGGGCTCGCTCGGTTCCGTGTATCCCAAGCTCGACTGGGCGCCGCGCTGGCTGCGCGGCAAGACGTTCCTCACCAACATCGCGCGCACGCCGTCGGACGCCTACTTCCACTCGGTGACGCAGATCGGACGCCTCGAGGCCCTCGCGTTGCTCGCGCCCGAGCTCGGCGAGCGCCTCGTGCACCACGATCCGTCCGCGGAATTCCGCCGCTGGTACGACAAGCCGACCGTCGACGATCCGCTGTACCGCGCCCAATACGCCGACTTCCACACGTACCTGCCCGACCAAATCCTCGCCAAGGCCGACCGCGCCTCGATGGGGGTTTCGCTCGAGGTGCGTCCGCCGCTGCTCGACCACCGTTTCGTCGCACGTTTTGCGCCGCTGCCCGCGCACCAGAAGGTGCAGGGCGCACGCGGCAAGCACGCGTTGCGCGAGGCGCTGCGCTCGCGAGTGCCCGCCGACATTCTCGACGGCCGCAAGCGCGGCTTCGACACGCCGCTCAAGCGCTGGATCGCGGGGCCGCTCGGCGCTTCGGTCGCCGACGCGATCGAGACCCTGCGCGCGCCTCGCGGAGCATCGCTCCGGCGCCCGCGACCACGGACGCCTGCTGTGGAGCCTGCTCGTGCTCGAGCACTGGCGCCGGCGGCACGCGGTGCGCGGGGTGAGCGCTTGAGGATCGTGGTGCTCACGTCGCTGTACCCGACGTCGGTGCGCCCGCGCGAGGGCCTGTTCGCCGAGCGTCGCTGGCTCGCGATGCGCGACCGCGGCCACGACGTGCGTGTCGTGCAGCCGCTGCCTTGGGCGCCGCTCACGCTCGGTCGCAAGGACTGGGACGAGCTGCGCCGCACGCCGGCGAGCGAAGATCGCGGCGGCATCGAGGTGCTGCGACCGCGCTACCTGCACCTGCCGGGGCGTGCACGCGGCAACGCGCGGCGTTTTGCGGCCGCGGGAATGAAGCTGGCGCTCGCGAACGGCCGTCCGGACGCGCTCGTCGCCGACTACGCGTGGCCCGCGAGCGAAGTGGCGCCGTTGTGCGAGCGGGAACGCATCCCGTGCATCGTCAACGGGCGCGGCAGCGACGTGCTGCAGGTCGCGGGTGAAGCAGGACTCGCGACGGAGCTCGCGGCGAACCTGCGTTCCGCGCGGCACTGGTGCGCCGTTTCGCAGGATCTCGTCGACCGCATGGATGAGCTCGGCGGTGCGAAGGCCGGCGTGCTCGTCGCCAACGGCGTCGACGGCGAGCTGTTCCGGCCGCGGGAGCAAGCGCAGTGCCGAAAGGAACTCGGGCTCGGCGAAGGCGAGCTCGTGCTCGTCGTCGGGCACCTGATCGAGCGCAAGAACCCGCTGCTCGCGCTCGAGGCCTTCGCGGAACTGGCGCGCATGCGCCGCGGCGCGCGCCTCGCGTTCGTGGGTCGCGGGCCGCTCAACGAGGCGCTCGTCGCGCGCATCGCGGAACTGCAGCTCGGAGAGCGTGTGCAGCTCGCGGGCGAGGCCGATCCCGAGCGACTCGCGAACTGGTACGGCGCCGCGGACGTGCTGCTGCTCACCAGCCGGCGCGAAGGACGGCCCAACGTCGTGCTCGAGGCGCTTTCCTCGGGCCTTCCGGTGCTCGCGACGAACGCCGGTGGCACCGCCGAGCTGCTCGCGGGCCTCGACGGCACGCTGCTCGACACTCGCGATCCCGACGCGATCGCGGCGGCGCTCCACGCGCGTCTCGCGCGGCCGCGCGACGCGGAGCTGCTGCGGGCGCACGCGCGCACGTTCAGCTGGTCGGTCGGTCTCGATGCGCTCGAGGCGCTGCTCGAGCGCGCGCGCCGGAGCGTGCAGCCGTGAGGATCCTCTACCACCACCGCACGAGCGCCGGCGACGGCCAGGGCGTGCACATCCGCTCGCTGCAGCGCGCGTTCCGCGAGCTCGGCCACGACGTGTTCGAGGTCAGCCTCGTCGCGTCCAGCGACGAGGCGAAGCCGAAGGAGCCGCAGAAACAGGCCTCGGGCGGCTGGAACGTGATGGGGCGCCTGCCGCGCTTCGCGCGCGAGCTCGCGGAGTACGCCTACACGAGTTTCGGGCGGCCCAGGATCATCGCCGCGGCGAACCGGCACGAGCCCGACTTCATCTACGAGCGCTACGCCTTCGGCAACGGCGCCGGAGTCGCCGCCGCGCAACGCCTCGGACTGCCGCTCGTGCTCGAGGTCAACTCGCCGATGGTGCTCGAACTCTCGCGCACGCGCGGGCTGTCGTTTCCCGGCACCGCGCGGCGCATGGAGGACTGGATCTGGAAGAGCGCCGACCGCGTGTGCGTCGTGACTCAGGTGCTTGGCGACATGGTGGCCGAGCGCGGCGTCGAGCGCTCGCGCATCTTCGTCACGCCGAACGGTGTGCATCCCGAGTCCTACGACTACGCGAGCGACGCCCGCGAGCGTGCGCGCGCTGCTCTCGGGCTCGGGCCCGACGCCACGGGCCCGGTGCTCGGTTTCGTCGGCTTCTACCGCGAGTGGCACCGCCTCGATCTCGTGCTCGCCGCGCTTGCGCGGCCGGAGCTCGCCAGCGCGCGGCTCGTGCTCGTCGGCGAAGGCCCCGCGCACGACGCGCTCGTCGCGCAAGCCGCCGAACTGCGAATCTCCGAGCGCATCCACTTTGCCGGGCCGCGCCCGCACGACTCGATTCCGGCCCTGCTGCCGGCCTTCGACCTCGCGCTCGTGCCCGCGATCAACCCGTACGCGTCGCCGCTCAAGCTGTTCGAGTACATGGCCGCCGGCCTCGCCTCGATCGCACCCGACCAACCCAACCTGCGCGAAGTGCTCGAGCAGGATCGCAACGCGTTGCTCGTGACTCCCGGCGACGGCGAGAGCCTGCGTGCAGCCCTCGAGCGCCTCGTGAACGACGTGGCGTTGCGCGAGCGTCTCGGCGCACGCGCGCGCGCGGACGTGCTCGAACGCGACCTCACCTGGCGCGGCAACGCGCGCCGCGTGATCGAGGTCGCCTCGGAACTCGTCGCGGAACGCCGCAGGAACCGCAGGAAGTAGCATGGCGAGCGTGACGACGACGAACACGAAGCTGCACGCGATGTCCTTCGACGTCGAGGAGTACTTCCAGGTCGCGAACCTGCGGGGCCACTTCCGGCGCGAGGACTGGGACGCGGTCGAGCCGCGCCTGGACATCGGGATGGAGCACATCCTCGGCGCGCTCGCGCGCACGAAGTCCCACGCGACGTTCTTCTTCCTCGGCTGGATCGCCGAGCGGCATCCGAAGTGGGTGCAGCGTTGCCTCGAAGGCGGCCACGAGGTCGCGAGCCACGGTTACGAGCACCTTTTCCTGCAGGATCTGGGCCCGCAGAAGCTCGAGCTCGACCTCGAACGCACCGAACACGCGCTCGTCGCCGCTGGCGCGCCGCGCCCGATCGGCTTCCGCGCCTCGACCTTCACGCTGACGCGCAACACGTGGTGGGCCTTCGACGTGCTCGTGAAGCGTGGCTACCGCTACGACTCGAGCGTGCATCCCGTGCGACACCCGGTGTACGGCGTTCCGGGCTTCGAACCCGGCATCTCGACGGTGAAGGCCGCCGGTGGCGAGATCATCGAGTTCCCGGTGTCGACCTATCCGCTGTTCGGCCGCAACTTCCCGTTTGGCGGCGGCGGCTACTTCCGCCTGCTGCCCGGCGCGGTGACACGCAGCGCGCTCGCGAGCCTCGAACGGCGCGGACGCGCGGGCGCCTTCTACCTGCACCCGTGGGAGTTCGATCCCGACCAGCCGCGTTGCCCCGCGCCTGCGTTCAAGCGCTTCCGCCACTACCTCAACCTCGACCGCACGCTGCCGCGTCTCGAGCGGCTGCTCTCGCAGTTCCGCTTCGGCTCGCTGCGCGAGGTGCTCGAACACGAACGCGCGCTGTGACGCGCTCTTCCAGCACGCGAGCCCGCGCCCCGACCGACGGGACGCGGGCTCGCTGCGTTGCGCGGACGCTCTCAGAACGTCGCGGCGTTGCTGCTGCCGATCTGCACGCCGTTGGGGCGACCGACGTGGAATTGCCAGCCGTAGCTTCCCTCGAGACCACCGGGGTTCCACAGCGTGAACGTCGCCGCACCCGCCGCGTCCGTCGGGATCAGGAACTGCATGCGCGTCGTCGCCTGCAGCAGGAACGGCGTGTGCAGGAAGAACTGCGGCAACGGATAGGTCTGCTCGACGGGGAACAGCGCGGTCTGCGGGCAGTACGTGAGCAAGGCCGTGCCGTTGGGAAGGCCACCGGAGAGATCGAAACGCACGGGGCCTTGCCCGAGCGTGCCGACACCGGAGATCGCGAGCGCCGGCCGCGCGGGCGCGACGGTGACCCGGTCATCGAACGAGAAGAAGTCCGTCGTCGTGTAGACGAGCTGGATGCCGTCGCCGGGCTGGTAGGCGTCGAACGTCGCTTCGGAAGGCCCGAACGCGAAGCGCATGCCGCCGATCCACTCGTCGGCCTCGACCAGCACCGGCGAGACCTGGCCGTTGGGACGCACGCGGCGGATGCGGTGGTCGCCGAGGTAGCGGTTCTCGACGGCGACGAGGCGCTCGCGCACGGGCTCGAACTCGAGCACGGACGTCGGCTCCGCGAAGGTGACGTACACGACCGCGTTCGACGCATCGAGGTACGTGCCCGACTGCAGGAGCGCCGCGCTCCAGCGCACGACATCCTGCGGCGCGTTGGGCAGCGTCGGATCCTGTTGAAAGCCGTAGAACACGTCGCCGTTGCGCGCGACCGCGAGCGGCCCCGACGGCCCGTCGACGTGGCCGACCACCGTCGCCGAGTAGGGCGCGAGCGTGACGCGGAAGAGGTCCGTGCCGCTGCCGAAGTTGAGCGGTGCCGCGCTCACGAGCAGGTCGCCGCCCGGCAGGAACTTGCCGTCGAAGTTGTAGGGGATGCTGCCGAGGAACGTGACGCCGGAGCCGTCGAGCGCGACGTGGTGCAGGTCACCGGCGGGCGTGGGGCCGAAGCTCCCGCTGTCGCCGATGATCACCGCGTCGCCCGCCGGAGTCAGGCGCACGAAGCTCGGGAACACGAAGCCCGCGAGGAAGCCGAGCTGGTCCTCGAGCGAGCCATCGGCGTTCCAGCGCCGGATGAACTGGCCGTCGAAGGTGACGACGTCGCCATCGGGCAGCGAGCACGTGGCGCTCGACGGGACGGGGTTGGCGACGCGCGTGAGCGAGTAGCCGGCAATCGTCACGTCGGCCGCGCAGGGCAAGCCGACGGACGCACAGAGGAACGGAACGAGAAGCAACGAACGCATGGAAGCGACCTGTCGATCGACCGTCGACGAACCCGTGCCGACGTGTCGAAGTGGCGGCCGGCCGGGCGGGCCTCCGAGGGATGGGGCCCGGCGGGAGAGGCCGACGGGGCGCGCTCCTCGAAAGGCACCAGACCCATTCCTCGAGGTCCGAAGGTGCAGCGAAGCGCGGTGGATATCCTGACTCGTCGCTGTCGCCGTCGGGGCAACCTTCCCGGGGGCACGCGGGTCTCGCGTGCTTCCCAGTGGCCAGCCGGCGCGGCGCGGGGGGCGCGCTGCGGGGCTCGAGGTCCGTCGGGCAAGCGACTCACAGTGGCGGGACCGTGCCGGATTCTCACCGGCTTCCCCAGCCATGCTCGCAACGAATTGTCAGCCCGCGAGGGTAGGAGCAACCCGGCGACCTGTCAAACCACGCCACGCGCAGGGCCTTTCCGCGGCGCTCGCGCCTACAATCTGCGCCACAAAATGCGACTGGACCCCAACGACATCGAGCGCACCCTCGCGCTTCTCGCCCGCACGGTGCTCGCGCTTCCCGGCCTCGAGCTCGAGTTCGAGACGAGCCGCCGCGAGTACTTCCTGAACGGCCTGCCGCCCGACGGCAACGACGAGAGCCCGCGCGCGCTGCGGCGCCACCAGGAGTGGTTCCTGCTCGAGCGCCCGAGCAACGCGCTCGGCGGCGTGCCGGTCGAGTGGGTGCTGCACCGCCTCGAGGACCTCGACGCGCCCGAGCTCGAGGAGGACGCGCTGCGCGGCCTGCTCGCGTCGCGCTGCAGCGTGTTCCAGGTCACCGGCGTCGCCGAGGGCGAGGGCGTGTGGGTGCGCGACCTCGCGGCGATGGGCGAGTATCCGCTCAACGAACCCGAGGGCTCGCTCGCGCTGAGCGCGGACGACGTCGTCGTCGGGCGCCTGTTCGCGATCGGCGAGTCGCTCTACCGCGTGTCGCCCGCCGCCGGCGTGTTCCGCTCGGGCAAGCTGCTGCGGGCGCTGCTCGCCGACTTCGAGCAGCTGCGCCAGCAGCGCCGCGGCGTGCTGCGCCTCACGCAGGGCGAGCTCGAGGCGATGTTCTGGCGCCGCGTCGAGCCCGAGGTCGCCGATCCGCTCGACATGGCGCGCACCGCACTCGCCGCCGAAGGTCTCGACCACGCGCGCATCGAGCGCATCTTCGCCGAGCTGCGCCGCGCGCCGCTGACGGCGGCCCCGCTGTTGATCGGCGCCGACGACGCGCTCGCGAGCGTGCTCGAGGAGCTCGCCTTCGACACGCAGGTCGATCTCGAGCTTGCGCGCCGCGTGCTGCAGCAGGCCTGGATCGTGCTCTCGCTGCCCGAAGGCGCTCCCGCTGCGACCGAGGAAGAGCGCCCGCACGCCGCCGACGCGCAGGCGGCGATCGAGGCCTTCGACCGCGGACGCCGCGAGGGCCGCGATCTGGAGACGCTGTTCCGCGAGCTCGAGCGCGACCTCGAGCTCGAACCCGAGGCCTACGACCCCGACGCCACCGACGGCCCGCCCGCCCCGGACTTTCCGGGCGTGGTCGCGGCCATGGTCGAGGAATTCCTGTGGGAGACCGGCCGCGTGCGCGGCGACGCTGCGGTGCGCGAGGTCGCGATGGTGCGCGCCTTCGGCGACTTCGGCGCGGACTACGGCGTGTTCGAGAACCTTGGCGGGCGCGAGCTCGTGCTGTTCGCGGCCGTGTGGCTGCCCGAGCGCAAGCTGCTCAAGACTCCCGACGATGCACGGCGCATGCTCGCGGCGCTGCGCGCGTTCTGCGCGTGGTCCCAGGAGAATCAGGACGTCGCGCTGCTCGACGCCTACGACCGCGACGTCGCATCGCTCGAGCGCTCGTTGCCGCGCCTTGTCGAGGCGCAACGTTGGTGCCGCTCCGACAACGGACAAGCCTCGCAGGTGTTCGAGGTGGCGTCGCTCGAGGGCCAGCACCCGCTCGTGCGCGACTCGCGCGGCGAAGAGCTCACCGTCGAGATCGAGCCGCGCCTCGCCGACGCACTGCAGCCCGGCGATCGCCTGCGCGCACGCCGCAACGGCGCACGCCTCGACGTGTTCTGCTGCTATCCGGCGGAGAGCGCCGCGCTCACGCGCTCACGCGCTGACGACTCAGGCGGCGCAGTCCTCTAGCGCGCCTGCGCGGCGGGAATCTGCACTTCGGTGACGAGCTGCGACCAGTCCGTCACTTCAGCCGGATTGACGAGGTAGATCTCGCGGATCGGGCCGTTCTCGACCCAGTCCAGGCGCGCGAGGAACGCGAACAGCGCGGGATAGGCGCGCGGCACTTCCGGATAGGCGCCGCCGACGAAGGCGTAGGCGACCGTCGTGCTCTCGAGCACGCCGTACTGCAGGTCGCCGCGCGTCGACACGGGCGCACCGACCGGCAGGCAGGCGCGCATGCGCAGGCGCTCGGGCGCCACCTTGCCCGGATCGTCGTAATACAGCGCGAAGGGCGCGCCGTTGGGGTGAGGCCCTGCTCGGAAGCCGCGGCGAACACGCGCTCGAGCACGCGCCCGATGCCGGTGTAGCTGCCGCGTTCCTCGATGTAGACGTAGGGCTGGTCGATGCGCTGCTTCCAGTCGACCTTGACGTCGCTGAACGGCGCTTGCGCCACCGGCAGGTCGGCGACGAAGGTCGAGGGCAGGTTGCCGCCCGGGCCGGACGAGGCCTCGGTCGAGGCGTGGCAGGCGGCGAGCGCGCAGGCGAGCGCGGGAACGAGCGGGGACAGACGGCGGAGCATCATGGCTCTCGGATCGGCTCGACCGCCGGATCCCTTGAGCGGGCCGCGGAGAACGGTGGGGGAGCCGTCCCAGGCCGCGGACGGGCGGACCCGCGGCCTCAGGCCTTCACCGCAGCACCTCGAACGGCACGAAACACAGCAGTTCCGAGCCGCGCAGCACCTCGAAGCGGTAGGGGCCCGGCTCGTAGTCGACCTCGATCTCGCACGAGATCCACGACTGCGTCTCGTGGCCTTCGTCGCGCATGCCGAGCTCGACCAGCATGTCGCGGCGGCCGTCGGGCGAGACGCGCACGAGCGTGAGCCGGTCGTCGCGCGTGATGCCCATCTCGGTCGTGAGCAGCACCGCCAGCGTGACCTTCGCCGGTCCTTCCGGCTTGCGACGCAACCCGCCGATGCCGGCGCGGTGCACGTCGAACAGGCGCGACCCGGGGATCGGGGTCATGCTCTCGCACAGGAAACACGCTGCGTGCACGGGCAACTCCTTTGGAGACTTCGGGCCTGCGAGCCGGAACGGGACGTTGTCGGGCGATCCTAGCCGGGAGCCACAGTGCAGGTCCGCACCCAAGTCCCCTTTCGGCACTGGCTAGGAAGTCGCATTCAGGTCGGGCGCCACGGCAACACGCCAGGGTCGCGGGACGGGTCGGGACGGCGAGGTCGCGAGGCCGGAGCTGACCGGGCGAGTTCGTTCGAGCTCGGCGTGCGGAGGAGCTCTGCACCTCGCTACGGTCCGAGGTGCGGATCGAGATCGGGCTCGCCAGGCCGCGCGGCACCGAACACGATCAAGAACTCGCCAGCCGGAACTCGACCGACGCTGACGGCCGGCCGGCGGTCCGGCGCGGAGGCGGATCGAACCCGAATCCACGGAGGGCCAAGTTCGAGGTCCGGAGGCGGACTCCCGGAGCAGAAGAACTCGGACGGCGCGGACGAGCGCGAGCCGGCAGGGTGCGGCGAACGGGCCGAAGGGCCGGCGGCGAATCAGGGGTCGGAGCGTGGTTGGGAGGTGGTGGGCGCTGGTTGGATGGCGAGCGCCGAAGCTGCAGGCGCCGACGGGGCTCGGCTCCGGTGGTTGCGGCTTGCCGAAGGCCGGGTTGGTTGCCTGTCGGGTGCCGCGTTGCTTTTGAGGTTCCTTGCCGCCGTACCTGTCTGGGGCTTGCTCCCTCCGCTCTTCCCTCCACGCCTTCCGATAATACCCGTTACGTAGCATCAAACCTGCGCCATTGGCCCGCAGAGCCGGGCCTCTGGCTTGGGTTCGGTGCTACGTAACGTCCCAGCGTTCTGTCGCACTGGGCTCCCCAAAGCGCAAAGGAGCTGGAGGAAACGGCGAGAGCCCAGCGCAACAGAACGCTGGGCGGAGAACTGGCACAGGGCCACAGAACGCTGGGCGGAGAACTGGCACAGGGGTACAGAGCGCGGGCGGCACAACAGACAAGAAGCCAGGCCCAAGGCAAGGTCAGGGCGGTACGAAGACTCGGTAGTTCTGGGGGTGGACGAACGGAGCGCGAGGAAGGCAGATTTAGAGTGCCATGGTCAACGTCGAGAAGCAGGCACCGCTGGGGTTCGAGGATTGTCGGGTTGGTGCGGAGTACGGAGCGCCGGCGCGGGAGGTCACGCAGGAGGAGATCCAGCGATTCGCGGAGCTCACCGGCGACTTCAACCCGGTGCACGTGAGCCCGGAGTTCGCGCGGAAGACGCCGTTCCGCGGGTGCATCGCGCACGGGATGCTCGTGCAGTCGCTGGCCGCAGGGATGATGTGGCAGAGCGGGCTGTTCGAAGGGACGGTCGTGGCGGTGCAGGGCGTGCACGGCAGGTTCGTGGCGCCGGTGCGGCCGGGAGACCGGATCCAGGCGACGATCACGGTCAGTGCGCTCGATCCGGAGCCGGGGCCCAGACGGGGCTGGGTCGAGTGGCACACGATCGTGCGGAACCAGCGCGACGAGGAGTGCTACGACAGCACGTGGCGGCTCCTGATGCATCGCAGGAAGTAAGAGACAGAGAGCGCGACGGAGAACGCGCGGAGAAGAACGGCCGACCGCGACAGTACGTCAGGCGCGCGAGGAAGACGCGGCGGAGCCGGGGCCGCCGGGGAACTTGGCGCGGCGGCGAGGCGGCGGCGGCGGGAGCCAGTCGAGGTCGAGGCCGATCAAGGACGGGCGGCCGGCGAGGTCCTCAGTCGAGGGCCAGTCGAGCGTGGCGAACAGGAACGTGTCGGGCGCGAGCGGCGTCGAGGTGGGCAGGTCGAGGGCGAAGCGCACGAGCTCGAGCGCGGTGAGGCGCGGGCAGACGAGCGCGAGCGACTCGGCTGGATGGGAGCTCGAGAGCGCGCGCAGCGTGGCGTCGAGCGCGGGAGCGCCGAGCGGCTCTGCAGGAGCGTTGAGGACGGTTCGAGCGAGTTCGTCGGCGGGGGACGAGTCCCCCACGTCGGCGACGAGCACGCGGCGCACGGAGGCGGAGCGCAGGAGCGCCAGTGCGGCGGCGGAAAGCGGCAGGCGGTCGGACGGCAGGAGCCAGAAACGGCAGAGCGCGCTCACGCCCGGCACTTTACGTCCGAGTTCGCAGGGATCCATCGCTCCCCCACGCCGCGCGCGCGAAATTGCCGCCGGACGATTGAGGCACGCGCCTCCGCGCGATACGGTCCCAAGACGCGGCGGCGGCGCTCCGGACGGTATCCGGAGCGTCGAACCCACGCCGCAAAGTCTGGAGACCGCAAGGATGCTGAGCCGTTTCGGAGCCTTCCTGCGCTCGTCGATCGGCAAGAAGTCGCTGATGGCCTTCACGGGCCTTCTCCTGATCCTCTTCCTGATCGCCCACGTCGCGGGCAACCTGTCGCTGTACGCCGACGGCACTGGCGAGCAGTTCAACGCCTACGCCGCCAAGCTCGAGGCCCTCGGGCCCTTGAAGCTCGCCGCGGAACTGGGGCTCGTGATCCTGTTCGGCGCGCACATCGCGCTGGGCATGCGCACGTACCTCGAGAACCGTGAGGCGCGCCCGGTCCGCTACAAGGACCTCGCGCCCAAGGGCAACCGCACGCTGGCGTCGATGACCATGCCGGTCACGGGGATCGTGATCCTCGTGTTCCTCGTCATCCACATCATCGACTTCCGCCTGGCGGACTTCTCGAAGCAGGGCCTCGCGGCGCTCGTGATCGAGCGCCTGTCGCACCCGCTGGGTGCGGGCATCTACTTCATCAGCATGGGCTTCCTCGGCGTGCACCTGTGGCATGCCTTCCAGAGCCTCGTCCAGACGCTCGGCTTCCGGCATCCGGCCTACCTGCCCGCGGTGAAGACCGCCGGCATGGTGCTCGGAGTGCTGATCGCCGCGCTGTTCGCGACCTTCCCCGTTCTCTGCCTCATGTTCAAGGGCCAGTGGCCGTGGAACTAGGGAGCGCACCACACATGAGCACCACCCCCACCGCACCCAAGCTCGACTCCAAGTGCCCCACCGGACCGGTGTCGGAGCGCTGGGACAAGCACCGTTTCGAGCTCAAGCTCGTCAACCCCGCCAACAAGCGCAAGTTCCACGTGCTGGTCGTCGGCACGGGCCTCGCCGGCGCGTCCGCCGCGGCCTCGCTCGCCGAGCTCGGCTACAAGGTCAGCGTGCTGTGCATCCACGACAGCCCGCGCCGCGCGCACTCGATCGCCGCCCAAGGTGGCATCAACGCCGCGAAGAACTACCCCAACGACGGCGACAGCGTGCGCCGCCTCTTCTACGACACGGTCAAGGGCGGCGACTACCGGGCTCGCGAGTCCAACGTCTACCGCCTCGCGCAGGTGTCGAACTCGATCATCGACCAGTGCGTCGCGCAGGGCGTGCCCTTCGCGCGCGAGTACGGTGGCCTGCTCGACAACCGCTCCTTCGGCGGCGCGCAGGTCAGCCGCACGTTCTACGCGCGTGGCCAGACCGGCCAGCAGCTGCTCCTGGGCGCGTACCAGGCGCTGATGCGGCAGGTCGGCCTCGGCAAGGTCGCGCTGTACCCGCGGCGCGAGATGCTCGACGTCGTGACGGTCGACGGGATCGCCCGCGGGGTGATCGCGCGCGAACTCGTCACGGGCGCGGTCGAGCGTTTCGCGGCGGACGCGGTGCTGCTCTGCACGGGCGGCTACGGCAACGTCTTCTTCCTCTCGACCAACGCGAAGTTCTCCAACGCCACCGCGATCTGGCGCGCCCACAAGCGCGGGGCGCTGTTCGGGAACCCGTGCTTCACGCAGATCCACCCGACCTGCATCCCCGTCAGCGGCAGCTACCAGTCGAAGCTGACGCTGATGAGCGAGAGCCTGCGCAACGACGGCCGCGTGTGGGTGCCCAAGGCCAAGGGCGACCACCGCTCGCCGGACCAGATCCCCGACGCGGAACGCGACTACTACCTCGAGCGCATCTACCCGAGCTTCGGCAACCTCGTGCCGCGCGACATCGCGTCGCGCCGCGCGAAGGAGATGGCCGACGCGGGTCGCGGAGTCGGTGACAACGGCATGGCCGTGTACCTCGATTTCCGCGACGCGATCGGCCGCGACGGCGCGCCGCGCATCGCCGAGAAGTACGGCAACCTGTTCCAGATGTACGAGCGCATCACCGCGGACGACCCGTACAAGGTCCCGATGCGCATCTACCCGGCCGTGCACTACACGATGGGCGGCCTGTGGGTCGACTACAACCTGGAGAGCACCATCCCGGGCCTGTTCGTGCTCGGCGAGGCGAACTTCTCCGACCACGGCGCGAACCGCCTCGGCGCGAGCGCGCTGATGCAGGGCCTCGCCGACGGTTACTACGTGATCCCGGCGACGATCGGCTCGCACTTCGCGGGGCGCAAGCTCGGCGCGGTGACG
Organism: Planctomycetota bacterium; assembly: GCA_026692705.1. GTDB lineage: Bacteria > Planctomycetota > UBA1135 > UBA1135 > F1-120-MAGs118. The sequence continues at coordinate 5,787 of JAPLOE010000220.1, read as the reverse complement.
ACCGACCACGAGGCCTTCAAGACGACGGAAGCCGCGGTGCGAGCGCGCCTCGACCAGCTGCTCTCGATCGACGGCAAGCGCAGCTCGGACGACTTCCACCGCGAGCTCGGGCTCGTGATGTGGAACCACTGCGGCATGGCTCGCAGCGAGAAGGGCCTCAAGACCGCGCTGACGAAGATCCGCGCGCTGCGCGACGAGTTCTGGCACGACCTGCGCGTGCTGGGCACGGGCGAGGAACTCAACCGTGAGCTCGAGAAGGCCGGCCGCGTCGCCGACTTCATGGAGCTCGCGGAGCTGATGGTCCTCGACGCCGAGCAGCGGCGCGAGTCCTGCGGCGGGCACTTCCGCGAGGAGAGCCAGACCGAGGAAGGCGAAGCGCTGCGCGACGACGCGAACTACTGCTACGTCGGCGCGTGGCAGCACACGGGCGAGGGCGCGAACCTCTCCTGGACGATGCACAAGGAGGCGTTGACGTTCGAAGAGGTCAAGCTGACCCAGAGGAGCTACAAGTGAGCGGCGGACACGACACCCACTCCCACGGCCTCAACCTGACGCTGCACGTCTGGCGGCAGAAGAACGCTCAGGACACGGGCCACTTCGAGACTTACTCCCTGCACGGGATCTCGGAGCACTGCTCGTTCCTCGAGATGCTCGACCAGCTCAACGAGCAGCTGCTCAAGGAAGGCCGCGAGCCGGTCGCCTTCGACCACGACTGCCGCGAGGGCATCTGCGGAAGCTGCAGCCTCGTCATCAACGGCCGCGCCCACGGGCCCGACCGCGAGACGGCCACCTGCCAGCTCCACATGCGCCGCTTCCACGACGGCGAGACGATCTACATCGAGCCCTTCCGCGCGAAGGCGTTCCCGGTGCAGCGCGACCTCGTCTGCGACCGCTCGGCCTTCGACCGCATCATCGCGGCCGGTGGCTTCGTGTCCGCGAGCACGGGCTCGCCCCAGGACGCGAACGCGCTGCCGGTGCCGAAGGAAGCCGCCGACCTCGCCATGGACGCCGCCCAGTGCATCGGCTGCGGCGCCTGCGTCGCGGCCTGCCCGAACGCGGCGGCGATGCTGTTCGTCGGCGCCAAGGTCTCCCACCTCGCCCTGCTCCCCCAGGGCCAGCCCGAGCGCAAGAAGCGCGTGCTGGCGATGGTCGAGCAGATGGACAAGGAAGGCTTCGGCAACTGCGGCAACATCTACGAGTGCGAGGCGGCTTGCCCCAAGGGCATCTCCGTCGAGAACATCGCGCGCATGAACCGCGAGTACCTGGGCGCGTCCCTCACGGCGCGGCCGCAGGGCGAAGCCAAGGCCGGGTTCTAGCCTCTCCCCCACCACCCTCCGGAGGCCGGCGCGCCCGGGCTTCGGAGGGAACAGGCTGCTACGAGCGCGGAACGCGAGCCGTTCCGGCCCCGGCGCCTGCCGACCGAGCCACCCCGTTCCAGACGCGCCCGCAGGGCCAGATCCGGAAAATGGCGGGGCTTTCTCCACCGCGGCACACCCCTTGCCCTATCGTGCCGTGCCCGTCAGATTGGGCATCCGCAGCGGATCCAACCAACTCTCGTTCGCAAGTCGAGCAACGCAATGAAGAACATCCTCCTCGCCGGCGCGCTGATCTCTGGCAGCGCCCTGAGCCTGACCGGCACCACGTTCGGTCACGGCGGCACGTACCGCGGTCCTGGTGACACCGTCCCCGCCGGCGGCGGCGGCTCGACCGGCGGCGGCCCGGCCACGCCGGGTTCCGGCGGCCCGACGACCCCGACCCCCGGTGGCCCGACCACTCCGGGCGCTGGCACCCCCGGCGCTCCCGGCACCGGCCCCGCGGCCCCCACGGGCCCGCGCACGCAGGGCGGCAGCACCGACGCCGGCCCCGACCTCTCGGTCTGGCAGTTCTGGTGGGGCTTCAACAAGGAGCCGTACCTGAACCTGCGCGCGGCCGTGCAGTCCGGCGGCGTCCTCACGGGCTCCGACGACTTCTTCATCGGTCGCGGAGAGCAGGGCACGGCCAAGGACACGCTGCGTCCTTCCGAGGAAGTGATCCGCGGTCAGGTCGTCCCGGCGCTCAAGCAGATCCTCAAGGAAGAGCGCAACAACAACATCCTCACCGGCGCCATGGTCGCGCTCGCCAAGATCGGCGACGACCCCAAGGCCGAGAGCGGCAAGTCCGAGATGGCGGCGGAATTCATCCGCTTCCTCGGTGACCCGACGCAGGAAGTCGCGGAGACCGCGGCGCTGTGCCTGGGCATCCTCGCCACCGAGTCGCCCGACAACATCGCGATCCTGGTCGGCATCCTCGAGGATGACTCGAACAAGGTGAACGAGGCGATCGCGAAGATCGGCACCGACCTCCCGAAGGTCTCGGGCAAGTTCAACTTCCGCAACCGCGCCTTCGCGGCCTACGGCCTCGGCCTGATCGGCGCCCGCGCGGCCGACGAAGGCAACAAGGCGACGATCGCCAACGCGCTCGCGACCGTCGCCGACGGTCCGGCGAAGAAGATCGGCAACTACGACGTGTCGGTCTCCTGTCTCGTCGCCATGGGCCTCGTGCCGATGACGATCGACGAAGCGGCGATGGGCACTCCGGTCGACGCGAAGAAGGGCTTCGCGCGCCCGACCGTGCTCAAGAACCGCCTCGACCAGGTCGCGTGGCTGATGTCCTACTACCAGGACGAGCAGAACACGTTCCTCGTCCGCGCCCACGCGCCGCGTGCGGTCGCGAACCTGCTGCACGGCATGCCGACGGGCAAGGAACAGGCCTGGGTTCGCGAGACGATCGCCAACCGCTTCATGGCCGACATGGACAAGCTGTCGAAGGCGGAGAACGAGATCAAGCAGAGCTGCATCCTCGCGCTCGGCCAGATCGGCGACTGTGACGACGACGCGCTCGACATCGAACTCCGGAAGCAATTGTTCGAGGTCAAGGAAGAGTTGTCCGACCAGATGACGCGCAACTTCGCGGCCATCGCGCTCGGTCAGATCGGCGGCCGTCCGGGTCCGGGCGCCAACCCGCTGGCTGGCCTCGAGGGCAAGAAGAAGGACGAGAACGTCCGCGTGTTCCTGCTCGACGCTCTCGAGAAGGGCAAGGGCGTCTACCGCTCCTGGGCTGGCCTCTCGGTCGGCGTGCTCGAACGCGCGCTGCTCGACGCCAAGCAGCCGACCTCGGGTGACATGAAGCTCGCGGTGCGCGCGGCGCTCAAGGACGCCAAGCAGCCGCTGGAAATCGGTGCCTTCGCGATCTCGGCCGGCATCATGCAGGACCAGGACGCCAAGGAGATCCTGCGCGAGAAGTTCACGAACACCTCGGAAGACGACGCGCGTGGCTACGTCGCGGTGGCGCTCGGCCTCGTCAACGACCGCGAGGCGATCGCCTCGATCCAGGAGATCATCAAGAAGGCGAAGTACCGTCCTGACCTGCTCAAGTCCGCGGCCATCGGCCTGGGCCTGATGGGCGACAAGACGATCGTCGAGTACCTGGTGACGATGCTGAGCGAGTCGACCGGCCTCTCCTCGCAGGCCGCGATCTCCTCGGCGCTGGGCTTCATCGGCGACAAGCGCTCGATCGACCCGCTGATCAAGCTGATGCAGGACAAGCAGAAGACCGACACCGCCCGCGGTTTCGCCGCGGCCGCCATGGGCATCGTCGCCGACAAGGAAATGCTGCCCTGGAACGCGAAGATCTCGGTGAACATCAACTACCGCGCGAACACGCCGACGCTGACGTCGCCGGGCGCGGGCACCGGCATCCTCGACATCCTCTGATCGTCGACGGCCCTGCGGGGCCCGAAGACTCCACGACCGGCCGGCGCATCTCGCGATGCGCCGGCCGGTCTCGCTTTGCTCGCCGTGCGCGAGTGCGTCGAAAGCGGAGCAACGCGCTACGCGAAGTTCCCGCGAGCGCGCGGGCTGCGGCTCGCTCCCCCACGAAAACAGCGGAATTCCCGGTGTTTTCGCGCATTTGCGAGGAACGGCACGAGCGTTGCGATCCCTGTCCCACGCGTCGCCGAGGTCGAGCGATTCCATTCCCCGCCACCCCGACGCAACGAGGCAACATGAAGCACATCGGACTCGCAGCGGCCTGGATCGTCACCGGCTCTCTCGCGCTCAGCGCTCTCGCCCACGCCCACGGCGGCACGTACCGCGGCCCGGGCGACACGGTGCCCGCCGGTGGTGGCGGCGGCAGCGGTGGCGTGCCGACGCCCGGCAGCCCGTATCCGGCTTCGCCGACCCCGGGCAATCCGGTCACGCCGGGAGTTGGCACGCCGGGCATGCCGGGGTTCGGCCCGGGCGGGGTCGGGCCCGCGCAGACCGGCGGCGGCGGCGACGCCGGCACCGACCTCTCGGTCTGGCAGTTCTGGTGGGGCTTCAACAAGGACCCGTACCTGAACCTGCGCGCGAAGGTGCACGCGGGCAACGTCGCGACGGGTTCCGACGAGTTCTGGATCGGGCAAGGGCAACAGACGGGTGCGAAGGAGACGCTCGCACCGTCCGAGCTCGAGATCCGCGGCCAGATCGTTCCCGCGCTGCGGCGCGTCCTGCGCGAGGAGCGCAACAACAACATCCTGAGCGGCGCGATGGTGGCGCTCGCGCGCATCGGCGACGACCCCAAGGCCGAGAGCGGCCGCTCGGAGCTCGCGGGGGAATTCGTGCGTTTCCTCGGCGATCCGACGCAGGAAGTGGCCGAGACGGCGGCGCTGTGCCTGGGCATCCTCGGCTCCGACTCGCCCGACACGCTCGCGCTGCTCGCCGCGGTCGCCGAGAACGACGTCGCGAAGGCGAACGCCGCGATCGAGAGCATCGACGAGAGCGCGCCGCGGCTCTCGGGCGCGTTCAACTTCCGCACGCGCTCGTTCGCGACCTACGCGCTCGGGCTGATCGGCTCGCGCAGCGCGCTGCCGGAGCGCCGGCAGGAGATCGTGCAGCGGCTCGTCCAGATCGTCGATGGACCCGCGCGCGAGCTCGGCAACTACGACCTGTCGGTGGCGTGCCTCATCTCGCTCGGCCTCGTGCCGCTCGAGGACGTCGTGGTGCCTGTGGGCTTCGCTCCCGCGCCGGGCAAGCCGTTCCCGCGTCCCGCGGTGCTGACCAGGCGCGCCGAGCAGGTCGCGTGGCTGATGTCGTTCTTCGAGGACGAGCGCAACACCTTCCTCGTGCGTGCGCACGCGCCGCGGGCGGCGGCGCGCCTGTGCGCGAGCGCGGGCGAGCGTGAGGACACGCGTGCGCTGAAGGCGGCCGTCGCACGGCGGCTCGTCGAGAGCATCGGCAAGCTCACGCGCAACGAGAACGAGCTCAAGCAGAGCAGCATCCTCGCGCTGGGCGCGCTGGGCGACTGCGACGACGACGAGCTCGACCGTGAGATCCGCGCCAGCCTGATGGCGGTGCGCAAGGAGCTCTCCGACCAGACCTGCCGCAACTTCGCCGCGATCGCGCTCGCGCAGGTCGCGGGCCGGCCCGGCTCGGGCGAGCGGCCGCTGGCGGGCCTCGAGGGCACGCACGATTCGGAGAACGTGCGGCTGTACCTGCTCGACGGGCTCGAGCGTGGCAAGGGCGTCTACCGCGCCTGGGCCGGGCTCTCGCTGGGCGTGCTCGAGCGCGCGCTCTCCGATGCGCACCAGCCGACTTCGGCGGAGGTCCGCGACCGGCTGCGCACGGCGCTGGCGGAGGCGCGCCAGCCTTCCGAGATCGGCGCCTTCGCGATCGCGAGCGGCATCCAGCTCGATGTCGACGCGACCGGCGTCCTGCGCGCCAAGTTCGCGTCCACGGCCGACGAGGAGGCGCGCGGCTACGTCGCGATCGC
>JAPLOE010000219.1 GCA_026692705.1 Planctomycetota bacterium | reverse complement strand
TGCTCCAGCGCGCGAACGCCGCGGCGCGTTCGCCCGTCACGCCGTGTTCGGAGAGCACACGCTCGACGTCCGCGCGCGCCAGTGCATCGAAGTGCACTTGCACGCAGCGGCTGGGAATCGTCGGCAACAGATCGGCGCGCCGCGAGCACTCGAGGATCCACAGCACGCCCGACGCCGGCTCCTCGAGCATCTTGAGGATCGAGTTCTGCGCCGCGATGTTGGCGCGCTCCATCTCGCGCACGAGCACGACGCGCCAGCCGCCTTCGGCCGCACGCAGCGACAGGAACTCGTCGACGGTCTGCCCGTCCCAGTCGCTGTCGCGCTCGCGGCGCACGAAGCGGCCGATCTTCAGTTCCTCGGGGCGTTCGTCGGCAGGCGTCTCGAGCAGGTCCACGGTGAACACGTCGAGGTGCGACGCGCTCTGCACGCGCTTGCACGGCCCGCAGGTTCCGCACGGCGCCGCGTCGACGCCGGGAATCCCGCGCTCGCAGTACAGCCCGAGCATGAACCAATGCGCCGCCCGGAACTTGCCGATGCCCGCGGGCCCGAGGAACAGCAGCGCGTGCGGCAGGCGACCGCTCGCGGCGGCGCGCCACAGGCCGCGCACGGCCGCCTCGTGGCCGAGCGGCTTGCCCCAGCCCGTTTCGCTCGCCTCAGACAAGTCCCACCGCCGCGCGCACCGCGCGCTCGACCGTGTCGGCGTCGCCACTCGCGTCGACCACGTGCGTTCCCGGCCGCAGCGCCGCAAAACGCCGGTAACCGGCCGCGACCTTGCGCTGGAACTCGAGCCCCTTCGCCTCGATGCGATCGGTCGGCCCCGCCCGGCGGCGCGCGGCGAGGTCGGGATCGAGATCGAGCAGCACGAGCGCGTCCGGTTCGGGTTCGTTCGACCAGCGCACGAGCAACGCGAGCACGTCCGCTTCCGGCAAGCCGCCGGCGACGGCCTGATAGGCGAACGTGGAAGCGTGGAAGCGCTCGCACACGACGTCGCGGCCCGCCGCGAGTGCCGGCGCCACGAGCTCGCGCAACGTCTGGCGGCGCGCGGCCGCGAACAGGAGCAGCTCGACGCCCGGATCGAGGTCGTGGTCGCGCGAGAGCAGGATCTCGCGGATGCGCTCCCCCGCCGAAGTGCTGCCCGGCTCGCGCAGGTGCAGCGCCTCGACGCCACGCACCTTCGACAGGTGTTCCGCCAGCCGCCGCGCCTGCGTGCTCTTGCCGCAGCCGTCGACGCCGTCGAGAACGATGAAACGAGCGCGCCCCGGGCTGGTCATTCCGCGAAGGGTAGTTCGCGGCTCCCCAATCTCCAAGGCGCGGCTCGTTCCGGGGCGTCGCGCGCTACGGCACGAACGTCAGCGAGACGACGTTGCTGCCGCAGTCGGGCAGCAGCATCTGCGGATCGATCGTGTACACGCCGTGGCGCACCGTCTGGCCGACGAGGTGGAACCACTGGCCTGGCGGCACGACCACGGACTTCACGGCGGCCCCGAGCGCGTCGGTGGAGATCTGGTGTCCGCCGGGCGCGTAGGCCTCGCCGCCGGGCAGGAACGGCGAACGGCCGAGGTACGACAGCATCAGGTAGCGGTCGCGCGTGAGGTGCAGGCCGCCGTAGGAGAAGTAGGGCTCCGAGGGACCGCTCGAGAAGGAACCGACGATCGAGAAGACGCGGAAGGGAGCGTTGGTCTGGAGCGAGAGCACCTGCGTGCCGCCGGTGGTGACCGAGACGGTCGAGGTGTTCGCGGAGAGCACCGAAGTGCACGGCGCCTGAGCCGGGCTCGGCTCGAGCGTGGTGCAGAAGAGCGACGAAGCGAACGCGAGCGAGAGCAGCGGAAGGTGCATGGAGAGCGTGCCTTTCAGGGCCGGGCGTACACCAGACGAGGCGTGGCGAGCCGGGATCGGGAATCCCGCGGGGACTCGCCTCGTCGTGACGTGGAGCAAGCACCGTGCCGACGCGCCCAGGCACGCTGGCCGTGGTTCTTCGCTCTCCACCTGCGCGGTCTCCGCGCGGAAACCTGTTCGATTCCGCGCGCTTCGCGCTCAGGAACCCTTCGCGAGGCGCTCGAGCACCTCTTCGGCATGGTCCTCGCCGTCGTCGAGCGCCAGCGCCTCGTCGGCACGGGCCTTGGCGGCCTCGCGATCGCCCGCCTCGAAGAGCGCCAGCGCCTCGCGGCCGAGCAGCTCGGCGCGCGCCTTGTCCGCGAGCGGCTCGCCATCCTCGGGATCGAGCGCCGGCGGCACGAGGCGCGTCACGCGCCACTCGCGCGCGGCCTCGGAGTGGCGCCCGAGCTCGACCAGGCTCGTCGCCCAGTTGCGGTGCAGCTTGCGACGGAACGGATCGATCTCGTTCGCCTGCACGTAGAGCTCGACCGCGCGCTCGTGGCGCCCGGCCTCCGCGTGGTGCTCGGCGAGGCGCATGCGCACGCCGTAGTTGTCCGATTCCCAGCGGATCCAGCGCTCGAGCGCCGCGAAACGCTCGTCCTCGCGGTCCTCGCGCTCGTACAGCTTCGCCAGGCGCAGCTCCGCCGAAAGCTCTTCCTCGGGGAAGCCCGGATAGGCGCGTTCCGCCGCGAGGTACTGTTTCTCCGCCTCCTCGACGTCCTCGTCGGCCTCGGCCATCTCGCCGAGCACGATGCGGATGCGGTAGTCCTCGCCACCGGCGGCGAGGCCACGTTCGTAGAGCTCCTTCGCGGCGACGTTGTCGTTGCGCTCCGCCGCGACCGCGCCCTGCAGGAACAGCGCGCGCGGCGGCAACTCGCCGACGAGCGCGAGCTTGCGCAGCGCCTGCTCCGCGTCGATCTTGCGGCCCTGCTGGAAGTAGCCCCAGGCGACCGAGGTCCAGCCTTCGGCCCAACGACGCGCGGCCTCGGCCTCCTTCGGCGGCTTCTCGTCGAGCTCGAACTTCAGCGCCGTCGTGCGTGCGGCGTTCCAGCGCGGCTCGATGCGCAGCGGCTCGACCGCGCGCTGCACCCACGCGTCGAAGCGCGCGTCGAGCTGCTCGGGCGTCATCCCGAACGTGCCCTGGATCGCCCGGTCGAGGTCGTCGCCGCGGTCGAAGGCCTCGAGCAGCTTCACCATCGGCGCGAAGCCCTGCTCCTCGATCAGCATGCGGCACAGCTGGCCGCTCATGAAGTAGCCGAACAGGATGCGGCTCGAGCGGAAGGCGCGGTTCAGGTCGCGCACGCGGATCAGGTCCTTGTTCCACCACGCGTCGAGCAGGTCGCGCCGCATGTTGCGCGTCCACGAGGCGTTGTGGTTCTCCTCTTCCCAGGTCGCGAGGCCTTCGGTGATCCAGCGCGGGCAGCGGTTGTGCGAGAGCCCGAGGTGCACGACGTGCGTGAACTCGTGGAACGACGTGCGTGCCCACGAGAAGCGGCCGCGCAGCTCCGACTGCGGGGCGACGCTCGTCACCACCGGCCCGAAGCACACGCCGAGCGCAGGGAAACCCTCGAAGCCCGTCGAGCGCACCGAAAAGTCCTGGAAGCGATCGAAGACCTCGATCACGACCGGACCCGGCGTGTGGCCGTAGCGCTGCGAGAGCTCGGCGCGCGACGAGAAGTAGAACGGCATCCAGTACGTGCGCAGCACGTCGGCGGAGTCCGGCGTCCACGCGTAGCGCAGCTCGCCGTCGCCCTTCTCGACGACGAAACGCTTCTGCATCGCCTCGAGCACCTTGACGGTGTTGTGGCGCCAGGCGTTCTGGCGGCCGGCGGCGAGTTCCTGCGAGCGCTGCAGCGCGGCGAGTCCACCGGCTTCGTCGCAGGTGTTCGAGAGCGCGTGGCCGAGCTCGAGGAACGCACGTGCGTCCTGCGGGTCGCGCTCGACGGCGCGGCGCGCGAACGGCACGGCCTCGGCGAAGCGGTACAGCTCGCACAGGTGCCGCGCGAGCTCGCGTTCGGGCGTCGCGTCGGCGGCGTGGCTGGCGGCGAGTTCCGAGAGGATGCGCTCGGCCTCGTCGCGGCGGTGCTCGACCCACGCGAGCGCGGCGTGCAGCGTGCGCACGTCGCGGCGCTGGGGCGCGAGGCGATCGAGGCGCGCGAGCGTCGAACGCACGTCGGGCAGCTTGCCGTCGTCGAGGTCCGCCGAGGCCGAGGCGCACAGGCCGTCGAGCGAATCGGGCACGGCGGTGAGCAGCTGGCCGAGCCACTCGTGCGCCGGAGTCTGCTGGCGATTCCAGTTGAAGCGCCCGAGCTCGAACAGCCCGAGCAGGCTCGGGCCGTGGGTCTTGTTGAGCGCGAGCGCCGCGCGGTAGGTCGGGCCCGGCGCGCGTTTGTTCGCCTGCTGGTGGTCGATCTCGCCGTCGGCCTCGAAGTACACCGACGCGAGTTCCGCGAGCACGTCGGGCTCGCGTGCCGTACCCGTGGCTTCTTCGGCGTCGACGAGCGCTTTCGACGCGCCGATCAGGTCGCCGAGCGCCCGGGCGCTGCGTGCGCGGGAGAGCAGCCGCTCCCAGTCGCGCGTCCGGTCGCGCGCGGACAGGCTCCACGCGTCACGCGCCTCGCCGCCCAGTCCCAGCGTCCAGCGTGCGCGGCCGACGAGCCATGCATCGCGGGCATCCTCGTCCGGCTTCAGCACGCTTTCCGTTGCCTTCACTGCGCCGGCCAGAGCCTTGGGATCGCCGAGATCGATCAGGATCTCGAGCCAGACCCGCGCCGCCTGCGCGCGCACCTCGCGCTTGGCCTGCGCGCCATCCTCGAAGGCCTTCGAGGCCTGCTTCGCCGCGTCGACCCAGCGGCCGACGTCCCGCAACGCTCGCGCGTACAGCGCACGCGTCGCCACGTCGCCCGGCTCGTCCTCGACCCACTGTGAAAGTTCCGCCAGCGCACTCTTGTCGCCCAGCCGTCGCGAGCGGTCGAGCGCGGCCCGCTCCTCGGCGAGCTCGGCTTCCGCCTCGTCCTGCGCGCCGGCGCTCGAGGCTGCGCGCGGCTCGTGCCGGAACGTGCTCGAACTCGGGGCTGCCAGCGCGGGAACCGCCGCCAGCCAGAGCGCCGCAAGGACCGCAGCCGGCTCGAACCGGCGGGGTCGGGGTGACTGCGGGCGGAGCGATCCGGGGAGGGCGTAGGTTCGGTACGACATGCGTGCGCTCACCGGCGAAGTCGCCCGCGGCGTTGCTCCGGTGTCGCGCCTATTGTATTCCCACAGCCCATGCAGAGAACGCACGCCCCCGCCGGTCGTGGCCCGATTTCACCTCGACGTTTCCTTCTGGGCCTCGGTCGAGTGCTCGGGCTCACGCTTTTGCCGCTCCTGTGCGCCTGCCCCAGCATGCCGCCGCGCGAGCCGCCGCTGCCGGCGGAGAGCGAGGTCGTCACCGGCCCGCCGGCCTGGACGAAGGAGCCGATGAGCTGGCAGAAGCTCGAGATGATCGAGCAATGGCTCGACAACAGCGCCGGGCGCCACAGCCCCGAGCTCGTGGTCGAGGCGCGCCTGCAGCTCGCCGAAGGCCGGCTGCTGTTCTCGCGCCGCGACATCGAGACGAGCTCGGCCCCGCGCGAGGCCCTGCGCGTGCGCATCGAGAGCGCCAAGACCGGCTTCGAGCAGATCCTCGCCGATCCGTCCGCTTCGGCCGGCGCCCGCAACCGCGCGCAGGTCGGCCTGCGTGGCGCCGAGGTCCTGCTCGCCGCGCCCGGCACCAAGACCGTCGCCGTGATCAAGCGCGCGCAGTGGAGCGCCCGCGCTCCCCGCACGTCGAACCTGACCGCGCTCAAGGGCCAGTGGAGCCGCATCACCATCCACCACTCCGCCGAGAGCACCACGGACCCGCGCGGCGGCTCGCTCGAGGAGTCCTCGGGCACCGTGCGCTCGATCCAGAAGTTCCACATGGACGACCCCGAGCACCGCTGGGGCGACATCGGCTACCACTTCCTGATCGACTCCGGCGGCCGCATCTTCGAAGGCCGTGAGCTCGAGTGGCAGGGCGCGCACGCCGGCGGCTCGAACAACTACCAGAACATCGGGATCTGCCTGCTCGGCGACCTCGAGAAGCGCGCGCCTTCCGAAGCGGCGCTCAAGTCGCTGCAGGTGCTGCTCGACGACCTTCGCACGCGCTTCCGCATCTCGGCGGATCGTGTCGCACCGCACAGCGAGTACGCGACCACCCGCTGCCCGGGCCCGGCGTTGACCGCGTGGCTGCGCAAGTACAAGTGAGAGCGAAGAAGGGACCGGGTAGGGAGGAGAAGGAGGAAGAGAGGGAGTCGGAGGAGTTCGGAAGGGAAGAAGGAGCGCAGAGTGCGCCGCCTTCCCTTTCTCCAGGTTTCCCTCCTTGGCTGCCTCTTTCCGCTCTCCTCTTCCTCCCCCACGGGTTCCTTCCGACACCGAGCCGTCGGCAACTCCAGCGCTCACTTCTTGAGGCGGTCGAGATCGGCGCGCACCATCGAACGCACCAACGCCTCGAACGACACCTGCGGCTCCCAGCCGAGTTCCGCGCGCGCCTTCGAGGCATCGCCGACGAGACGAGCGATATCCGCGGGACGCAGCAGGTCCGCATCGACATCGACATGCGCGCGCCAGTCGAGCCCGACCTCGTCGAATGCGATCTCGACGAGCTCGCGCACGCTGTGCTGGTGGCCGGTGGAGATGACGTAGTCGGACGGCGTCTCGCGCTGCAGCATGAGCCACATCGCGCGCACGTAGTCGCCAGCGAAGCCCCAGTCGCGTTGCGCGTCGAGGTTGCCGAGCTTGAGGCGCTCCTGGAGCCTGAACTTGATGCGCGCGGCGGCGAGCGTGACCTTGCGCGTCACGAACTCGGGGCCGCGGCGCGGGCTCTCGTGGTTGAAGAGGATCCCGCAGCAGGCGAACAGGCGGTAGGACTCGCGGTAGTTGACCGTGATCCAGTGGCCGTAGAGCTTCGCGACGCCGTAGGGACTGCGCGGATGGAACGGCGTGTCCTCGCGCTGCGGCCAGACCTTGACCTCGCCGAAGAGCTCGGAACTCGAGGCCTGGTAGAAGCGTGCGTCGGGGCAGACGTGGCGCATCGCCTCGAGCATGCGCGTGACGCCGAGCGCGGTGAACTCGGCGGTGAGCACGGGCTCCTGGAACGACGTCGGCACGAAGGACTGCGCCGCGAGGTTGTAGATCTCGTCGGGGCGCGAGTCCTCCATCGCTCGCACGATGCTGGTCTGGTCGAGCAGGTCGCCGCGCACGAGCTTGAGGTGCGGGAGGATGTGCTCGATGCGCTCGAAGCTGCCGGTGCTCGAGCGCCGCACGAGGCCGTAAACCTCGTAGCCTTGCTCTAGCAGCAACTCGGCCAAGTAACTGCCGTCCTGTCCCGTGATGCCGGTGACGAGCGCGCGCTTGTTCATCGCGCCTCCAACGTGCCGCTCGCGAGCAAGGCTGCGACGAGCGCGGCGAGCGCGAGGCGCCACCAGCCGAACAGCGCGAGCCCGCGCCGCTCGAGGTACCCGACCATCCAGCGCACGCTCGCCCAGGCGCTCGCGGCCGCGCCGACGAAGCCGATCGCGATCGCGGGGATGCCGAGCTCGATCACCATCGTGCTGCCGTCCTTCAGGCCCTTGTAGGCGGTCGCCGCCGAAAGCGTGACGAGGCCGAGCAGGAAGCTGAATTCGAGCGCTGCAGGAAGCGCAAGCCCGAGCCCGAGGCCACCGAGGATCGTCGCGAGGCTGCGGCTCGTTCCGGGCCACATCGCGAGGCATTGCACGAGCCCGATCACGACGGCGCCGCCGATCGAGAGCTCCTCCAGCGGCTTGCCACGCAGCGGATCGACGCCCGCGCGCTTGCGTGCGACGAACAGGATCACCACGCCACCGACGGCCCAGGCCGCGACGACGGGCCACAGGCCGAACAGCAGCTCCTCGATCTTCTCGTCGAAGAGCTTGCCGAGCACGGCGGCGGGCACGAACGCTGCGATCACGCGCAGGAACAGACGCCGGCCCGCCGGATCACTTCCCGCGAGCCCGCGCAGCATCTGCACGAGCCGCTCCCGGTACAGCAACGCCACCGCCGCGATCGCTCCCGCCTGGATGCAGATCGCGAAGGCGTTGTGGGCGGCGCTCGCCTCGAGGCCGAGCGCCCGCTGCACGAGGATCAGGTGGCCGGTGGAGCTGACCGGCAGGTACTCCGTCAGGCCCTCGACGAGCCCGAGCAGCGCTGCCTGCCAGCCTTCCATGGCCGCTCAGTCTCAGCCGAGCTTGCCGGCCGCTTCGATCGGGTCGGTGTAGGCGAGCTTGAAGCTCTCGGCGACGCCCTTGCAGGTCAGCGCCCCACCGATCACGTTCGCCGCCGAGCGCAGCGCCGCGTTCTCGCGCATCGCGCGCGCGGCACCGAGCTTCGCGAGCTCGACCGCGTAGGGCAGCGTCGCGTTGTTGAGCGCGAACGTGCTCGTGCGCGGCACCGCGCCGGGCATGTTGGCGACGCAGTAGTGGATCACGCCGTCGATGACGTAGGTCGGTTCCGCGTGGCTCGTGGGCTTGGCGGTCTCGATGCAGCCGCCCTGGTCGATGGCGACGTCGACGATCACGCTGCCCTGCTTCATCAGCTTGAGGTCCTCGCGGCGGATCAGCTTCGGCGCGACGGCGCCCGGGATCAGCACCGCACCGACGACGAGGTCGGCCCACGGCAGCATGTCGCGGATCGCCATCGGCGTGGAGTAGAGCAGGCGGCAGTTCTTCGGCATCACCTCGTCGAGGTAACGCAGGCGGTCGAGGTTGACGTCCATCATCGTGACGTCGGCGCCGAGGCCACAGGCCATGCGCGCGGCGTTGGTGCCGACGACGCCGCCGCCGAGCACGAGCACGTGGGCGCGGTCGACGCCGGGGACGCCGCCGAGCAGGATGCCCGAGCCGCCGCGCGAGCGCTCGAGCCACTGCGCACCGGCCTGGATCGCCATGCGGCCGGCCACTTCGCTCATCGGCGTGAGCAGCGGCAGCGTGCGGCCGACTTCGAGCGTCTCGTAGGCGAAACAGTGGGCGCCGCTCGCCATCATCGCCTTGGTCAGCTCGAGGTCCGCAGCGAGGTGGAAGTACGTGAAGAGCGTCTGGCCCTTGCGGATGTGCTGCCACTCCTGCTTGAGCGGCTCCTTGACCTTCAGGATCAGGTCGCACTGCTTCCACACGTCGGCGGCGCTCGGGGCGATCTTCGCGCCGGCCTTCACGTACAGCTCGTCGGAGAGCAGGCTGCCGACTCCGGCCTGGGTCTCGACCCAGACTTCGTTCCCCGCGGAAACCAGGCGCTCGGCGCCGGCGGGGGTCAGGGCGACTCGGTTCTCGTGGACCTTGATCTCGCGGACGACACCGATCTTCACGGGCTGGACCTCAGGGGGCTTTCGAGCGGACGGCTTTCGCTGCGGCGGGTGTGCCGGGCGAAGGCCTTGGGGCGTGACTTTGCGGCCGAGCAGCATAACGTCGGACCGCTGCGATCCCATCCGCGAGCACCCTCTTGTCAGGGAGCTTCACAGCCCCTAAGCTCCCCGCCCTTCGGTCGTCCCTCGGACGCACCGAGCGTGGACCCATAGCTCAGTTGGCTAGAGCACTACCTTGACATGGTAGGGGTCACAGGTTCGAGTCCTGTTGGGTCCACCAAACTCACCTCGACGGGGTTTTCCCGCGGGGAAAGCCTCTCCGAAGCCGGCCGAGCACGTGCCGCCGGAGAGCACCGGGCGCCGCCTGACAGCGGTTGCGCAAAGCCCGGGTGCGCGTCTCCGCGCTCACATGCCCCGGGGTGCTGCGTATCGTGAGCCCGTCCGGTCGCCGCTCCGGACTCTCCCCATGCTCACGCTCCTTCTCGCAGCGCTCACGGGCCTCGCGCCCGCCGCCCCGCAGTCGCAGGAACTTTCCTCCTACGACCGGCGCCTGACCCCCACCGCGATCGTCGCGCGCGACGTGCGGCCGGCCGTGGTCTACATCGAGTCGACGCGCAAGGTGCTCAAGGGCTACGACTTCACCGGACGGCACGTGTACGGCGAGGAGACCAGCTCCGGCTCCGGCGTCGTCGTCCACACGGGCGGCTACATCGTCACCAACGCGCACGTGGTGAGCGAGGACTCGCGCTCGATCACGGTGCAGTTCGACACGACCGTGCAGGGCTCGACGGAGATCGACGCCAAGGGCGGGTCGGTGTCGCGGCGCTTCCCGGCCAAGCTGCTCTCGACCTCGCGCGACCAGGACCTCGCGCTGCCCAAGGTCGACAGCGAGCTCGCTCTCACCACGGTGCGCATGGGCACGTCGAGCGACCTGATGCTCGGCGAGGACGTGATCGCGATCGGCAACCCGCTCGGACAGCGCCTGACCGTGAGCCGCGGCATCATCTCCGGGCTAGGGCGCGAGATCGTCGTGCGCGCCGGAACCGACGTCACGCTGCGGCTGGGCGACCTGATCCAGACCGATGCCGCGATCAACCACGGCAACTCGGGCGGCCCGCTGCTCAACATCCTCGGCGAGATGATCGGCATCAACACGGCCGTCAACGAGTCGGCCGAGAACATGGGCTTCGCGATTCCCGTCGACCGCGTCGAGGAAGTGCTGCGCGACCAGCTGCTCGCGCCGGAGTCCTCGCGCTCGTGGTACGGCTTCGACGTCGACGACGCGGGCACGCTGTGCATCAACCGCATCGTCCCGGGGAGCCCGGCCGCGCTGGCGGGCATGGAGACGGGCTACCGCCTGCTCGCGATCGACGGCACGCCGGTCTCCAACCGCGAGGAATATCGCCTCGCGCGGCTGCAGCTCACGCCGAACAAGCCCGTGCGCTTCAAGGTGCAGGCGGCGGAAGGCGAGCGCGAGTACGAGCTCAAGGGCTGGAATCGCGTCGATGGCGCCGTGTTCGAGCGCACCGGCATGACCGTCGATCGTTGCGCGGTAGGCAATCAGGCCTCGATCTGCGTGTCGAGCGTCGACTCGACCGGACCCGCGCACGAGCTCGGCCTGCAGCCGCACGACATCATCGATTCGCTGCGCCTGCCCGACCACAACGTGATCTTCACCGTGCGCGACGGGGCCGAGTTCGCGCGGCTCCTGACGAAGCTGCCGCCGGGCACCGCGCTCGATGTCGACATCCTGCGCGACGATGACCAGAACGGGCGCATCGACCTGAGCCGGGAGCTCTACAAGGGCTCGCTCACGCTGCGCTAGCGCGGCGCGCAACGGCAGGAATTTCCGCTCGCGGCCAAGCGAGCGACGACGTGCCGGGCGTGGGAAAAAGTTGCGCGCCAAGCGGGTGCGCGCGGTGGCCCCGCGCGACCGATATACTTTTTTCCCCGAAGGTCGGCCTGAACGTGTCGCCCCGAAGGGAAACCGCCTCGCGCGCCGGGGCGCCGTCCCGACCTACCCCGCGTCCCGTACGACCTCGCCGCGAGCCCCCGCGACCCGTGAAGGCCCTGCTCCATTTCTCCGAGCGCTTCGGCAGCATGCTCTCGCGCGTGCTGCTGACGGTGCTGTACTTCGGCCTGCTCGGGCCGTTCGCGCTGCTCTACCGGCTGTTCGCCGACCCGCTGCACCTGCGCCCGCGCAAGTCGAACTGGGTCGCGTGGAAGCGCGAGAACGAGACCGTCGCGGCCGCGCGCCGCCAGGGCTAGCGAGATGAACGTCCTCGGCCTCTCGTTCTACTACCACGACTCGTCCGCGGCCCTCGTGCAGGATGGCGTGCTCGTCGCCGCCGCCGAGGAAGAGCGCTTCAGCCGCCGCAAGCACGACTCGGGCTTCCCCGGGCTCGCGATCGACTTCTGCCTGAAGCAGGGCCGCATCACGCTCGACGACGTCGACTTCGTCGTCTTCTACGAGAAGCCCTTCGTCAAGCTCGAGCGCATGCTGCTCTCGGCGATGGCGACCTTCCCGAACTCCGCGGCGGTCTTCCGCGAGTCCATGCAGCGCTGGGTGTCGGACAAGCTGTGGATCAAGTCGATGATGCAGAAGCAGCTCGACCTCCCGGCCTCGAAGTTCCTGTTCGCCGACCACCACATGTCGCATGCGGCGTCGAGCTTCTTCACGTCGCACTTCAAGGACAGCGCGATCCTGACGGTCGACGGCGCGGGCGAGTGGAGCACGGCCACGCTCGGCCACGGCGTCGGCAACCAGATCACGATCCACAAGGAGCTGCGCTTCCCCCACTCGCTCGGCCTCCTGTACTCGGCTTTCACGGCCTACTGCGGCTTCGAGATCAACGAGGGCGAGTACAAGCTGATGGGGATGCACCCCTACGGCAAGCCGCGTTTCGTCGACGAGATCTACAAGCTGATCCACGTCGCCGAGGACGGCTCGCTGTGGCACGACATGCGCTTCTTCGCCTACCACTTCTCGCGCGACAACACGCTCGCGCAGGCCTTCGGCGAGCACTTCGGCAAGCCGCCGCGGGACCCGAAGGACGGCGACAAGTCGCTCGATCCCTACTACTGCGACATGGCGGCCTCGATCCAGGTCGTCACCGAGCAGGTGCTGCTGAAGATGGTGAAGCACGCGCACGAGCTGACGGGCTCGCGCAACCTGTGCCTCGCCGGCGGCGTCGCGCTCAACTCGGTCGCGAACTACAAGCTGCTGCGCGAAGGCCCGTTCGACGACGTGTACGTGCATCCGGCGCCCGGTGACGACGGTGGCGCGGTCGGTGCGGCCTACTGGGCCTACAACCACCTGCTCAAGCAACCGCGCGGGCCCGTGCTCACGAGCCCCTACCTCGGCTCGAGCTACACCGACGCCGAGATCGAGGCCTTCCTCAAGAAGCACGACATCCCCTTCCAGCACATCGCCGACGACGCGCAGTTCTTCGACTTCGTCGCGCGCAAGCTGGTCGACGGCGCGGTCTGCGGCTGGTTCCGCGGACGCTTCGAGTGGGGCCCGCGCGCGCTCGGCGCACGCTCGATCATCGCCGACCCGCGCAAGGCGGAGATGAAGGACAAGCTCAACGCGACGATCAAGTTCCGCGAGGCCTTCCGCCCGTTTGCGCCGAGCGTGACGGTCGAGGCCGCGAGCGACTTCTTCGACATCGACGAGGCCGCGCGCCACTATCCCGCGCGCTTCATGCTCTACGTCGCGCCCGTGCGCCCCGAGAAGCGCAGCGTTTTGCCGGGCATCACGCACGAGGACGGCTCCGGCCGCCTGCAGACGGTGTTCGCGGACGTCTCGCCCGCCTACCACGCGATCATCAAGCGCTTCGGCGAGCTCACCGGCGTTCCGGTGGTGATGAACACGAGCTTCAACTTGAAGGGCGAGCCGATCGTCGAGGATCCCAGCCACGCCTTCAACACGTTCAGCCTGTCGGGCATGGACTACCTGTTCCTCGGCAACTTCGTGGTCTCCAAGGAGGCCAAGAAGAAGATCGCCGAGACGCGTTTCGTGCTGCGCCACGAAGGTGACAGCGTGACGGAGATGGTGAGCTAGCCATGCGCGCCCTCAACGTCTTCCTGTCGGTGCTCGTCAGCGTCGCGATGGCGCTGGTCGTGTTCGAGCTCGGCCTGCGTGTCATCGGCAAGGGGCCGCCGGCCTCGCTGCTCGAGTTCGACGCGCACACGGGCTGGAAAAAGCGCGCAAACGCCGAAGTCCACCGCAAGGGACCGGAGTTCGACCTCACCGTGCGCACGAACGCGCTCGGGCTCAACGACGACGAGGTCGCGATTCCCAAGCCCGCCGGTACGTTCCGCGTGCTCGTGCTCGGCGACTCGTTCACGCAAGGCTTCACGGTCTCGCGCGAGGACCTGTTCGTCGACCTGCTCGAGCGCCGCTGGAAGGCCGAGGGCCGCACGATCGAGGTCATCAACGCCGGCACCGAGGGCTGGTCGACCGATCAGGAGGTCGTGTGGCTGCAGCGCGAGGGCGCGAAGCTCGCGCCGGACCTTGTGCTCCTCGCCGCCTACGAGAACGACCTCTACTGGAACGGCCAGTCGCGCTACATCGACCGCGGCTCGCCCAAGCCGCGTTTCCGCGCCGACGGCACGCTCGAGAGCGAGACGCTCGTCGATCCGGGCCCGCGCCCGTGGACCGAGAACTTCGCCGTCACGCGGCTCGCCGGCGGCTTCTTCCCCAGCGCCGAATCCAAGCGCCACTTCGCCGAGCACAGCCTGCAACCCGCCGGTGCGCGCGGCCGCGTGCTCAAGGAGTTCGCCGTGCTGTTCCGCGAGCAGCCCGAGTTCCTGCAGGCGAGCCTCGAAGGCACGAGCGGTGCGCTGCTCGCCTTCCGCCGCGAGTGCGAGCGCCTCGGCGCGAAGCCCGTCGTGCTCGCGCTCCCCTCGCACAGCTCGGTCGATCCCGCCTACGCGCCGAAGTTCGCGGAGCTCGCTCTCGGTGGCCTGCCGCAGGCGCAATGGTCCGCCGACGCCGGCGTCGAGCTCTTCCTGCGCCTCGCCGGAGTCACCGGCATTCCGACGCTCGACCCGCGCGCCGCCCTGCGTGCCGCGCAGGCCTCGCGCCCGCAGTACTTCGACGTCGACTGGCACCTCAACGCCGACGGCAACCGCACGCTCGCGAGCTTCCTGCACGACGAGCTCGACGCACGCGCGATCCTCGCGCCGGAACTGGCCGCGCGCACGCAGGCGCCGCCTCCGCCGCCCGCCGCGCCGCGTGGCCGCGACTGGACGTTCATCGCGAGCCTGTTCGCCGCTTTGTGGGTCGTCCTGAGCCTGATCTTCGTCGGCACCTACCTCGACGAGCCCAAGGCGCTCGCTCCGCTCAAGGTCGGCGCGATGCTCGCGGCCGTCTTCACGATCGTTCTCGGCGGTGGAGCGCTCATCGCGCTGCTCCCCAGCGCCTGGTCGGGCTGGGTCGCTGGAGGATTCGTGCTGTTCGTGCTCGGCTTCGTCGCCTGGAAGCTCGGCCGGCGCCTCGCCACGATCGTCGAGCTCCTGCGCTGCTTCGCGCTGCGTGGCCACTGGTACCTGATGCCGCTGCTCGTGGTGCTGCTCACCATCGGCAGCCTGCTCGTCGTGGCCGCCAGCTCCCCGCTGATCGCGCCCTTCATCTACACTCTCTTCTGAGCCCCGAGGAGAACCCGCCATGGCCCGCGCCTGCCCTGCCTGCAAAGCAACCGTCGAGCTCGAGAGCGTGTCGCACTGCACGTCCTGCGGTGCCTCGCTCGCCGGCGCCGCCGCGACCGACGCCCCCTCGCGCGGTTTCCTCGCGGAAAACTGGCTCTGGATCGTGCTCCCGATCGTGATCACCGTGATCGTCGTCGGCGCCTTCCTGTTCCTCTCCGACCCCGGCGACGGCAGCGACGGCTTCGTCTACAAGATCAAGTAGCCGCGTTCATTCGGCGAGGTCGAGGCCGAGCTTGCGGAGCAGCTCGAAGCCGCCGCAGGCTTCCGCGACGAGCAGGTGCAGCTTGGCGTCGCCGTCGATCGCGACGCGGCGCAGGTCGTAACGCGGAGTGTCGGAGCGGTTGACGCCCGCGTGCATGTTGACGGCGCAGGAAAAACCCGCGTCGCGCGCGGCGCTGCGGCTCGTCTCGTCGTAGTCCCAGCGACGGCCCCAGGGATAGGCGAAGGTGACGGGCTTCTTGCCCAGCCCACGTTCGAGACTGCGCGCGCCGTCCGCGATCTCGCGGAGCTGCGTTTCCGGCGGCACCTTCGAGAGGATCGCGTGCGTGACGGTGTGGCCACCGAGCTCGACGCCGCGCGCCGCGAGCTCGCGCGCCTCGCTCCAGTCCATGTAGAGCTCCTCGCACAGCTTGCGCTCGTCGCCACCGGCAGCGGCGAAGGCGAGGTCGAGCACGCGGTCGCGCTCGTCCGGCGGCGCCTCGTACTTGAGGATGCGCTTCAAGTGGTAGCGCTCGTTGCCGCGGCCTTCCGCGATCATCTGGTTGAGCATGATGAACGTGCGCGTGTCGCCGGAATGCGCGCCGTAGTGCTCGACCAGCGTCTCGGGCCCGAGCTTGCCCAAAAGCCAGAAGTACTTGTGCGACCAGTTGACGCGCCGTTCGTCGAGCGGGCGCGACTCGAGGAACACCGTGGCGCCGACCTTCTGGCGCTCGACCAATGGCCCGAGCACACGCGCGTTGTCGCGGTAGCCGTCGTCGAAGGACAGCGCGAGCAGGCTCTTGCCGCCGCCCGAGAGGCGCGCGACGCCGTCGCCGATCGAGACCACGTCGTAGCGCGACTTGAACCAGCTCACGATGCGCTCGAGCTGCGCCTCGCCGATCCACATGTCGGGCGAGAGGTGCTTCCCCGCGGGCCATTCGCCACGCTCCGGCCTGACGCAGTGCCCGGCGAGGATCACCAGGCGCCGCGGCATCAGCCTGTTCACGAGCGCGTGCAGGCCTGAGTGGAACAGGATCCTCGCGTAGGTCTCGCGCAGGCCGAGCTTGAGCTTGTGCTTGAGGCTCATGGGGAACGCCTAGCCTACGGTCTCGTCGTCGCGGTCGCCGTCGGTGAAGTACCAGCGCGTGGTGTCGCGCGCGGCGGCGACGAGCGGATGCTCGGCCGCGATCGGATGCAGGATCACGCTGAGCAGGTGCTCGTCGCCCCGCGGCGCGAAGCCAGCGCGCACGAGCTCGTTCGCCCACCAGCTGCCTTCGAGCGCCGTCGCCTCGACCACCGACGCGCCCGCGCGCTCGAGCTCCGCGAGTCCCGTCTCGAGCGCCGCCGCGAGCGCCGCGTCGTCGCGCGCGAGCACGTCGACCAGGAATCCGTTGTGCTCACCCGCGCGCGGAACCTGCACGACCACGTAGGCCGCGAGATTCGCGCCGTCGAGCAGCGCGAACGCGCGGTGCAGGCCCGAGGGCGTGCCGATGAAGCGCCAGTTCAGGTACTCGGCCGAACGGCGCACCATGAAACCGAAGCGCGGCTCGACGGCTGCAGAGAGCGCCGTGACGCGCTCGTCGAAGCGCCGGATGGGCTCGACCTGCAGCCGCGCGGCCCGAGCGACGAGCTTGGCCCGCTCGCGAGCGCAGCGCGCCGCCTCGAACGACGTCGTCCAGCCCTTCCAGCGCCCTTCCTTCGCGCGCGCCGCCTTCGACGCGCCGTCCGCGCGCAGCACGAAGAGCTGCGGCCGCACGCTGCCGACACGCTCCCAGCCCAGCTCGAGGAAGATGTGCGCCGAGCGCCGGTTGGGCAGCCCGAAGGCCAGCGCCCAGCCGCGCCGCCGCGCCTCATCCATGGCCGCACGGTCGAGCCGGCTGAAGAAGCCGCGCTTGCGCCACTCGGGGTGCGTCATCACGTCGCCGGTCTCGCCTGCGAACGCCAGCGTGCGCTCGTCACCGCTGGCCAGCGCGATGCGCGGCGAACACGCGTACCCAGAGATCGCCATCCCATCCGGCTCGCGCGCCACGAGGCTCACCGACTCCCCCGCCGGGCTCGAGTCGTACCGCCAGCGCAGCCCGCCGTCGGGCAGCGGCTTCTTGAAGCACGCCGCGTACAACCGCGCCTGCTCCTCGCGCTCCGAGCTCGTGCAGAGCACTACCCGGATCTGCTCGTCCTTCGTCTCCGCCGGCTGCGCCATCGCTGCGCAAAGTATCGGGTTTCCTCCGCCATCGTTCCAGCGACGCCACTGACGTTGCCTTGAACGCGTACGA
Organism: Planctomycetota bacterium; assembly: GCA_026692705.1. Taxonomy (GTDB): domain Bacteria; phylum Planctomycetota; class UBA1135; order UBA1135; genus F1-120-MAGs118. The sequence continues at coordinate 3,799 of JAPLOE010000219.1, read as the reverse complement.
CTTGGTGCGCGCAATGCAGCCTTCTTGCGCGCGCGCGGCCGTCCCGTTCTCGTCGCGCGCGTTGCTTGAGACCGAACAACGGCGCAGTCCGTCGTTCGACGGGTGGTGCATGTGCTTGGGAACTGGCGCGGCGAAGCGCGCGTCACGGAGCCGTACCGCTTCGGTCTGGACCCGGTCCTCTGGGCAGCCAGCTCCGATCCCGCGGACCCCATCTCCGGGACGGTCGTTCCCTTTTTCCCGCATCCGCAAGGAGCCTTCTCCATGTTCATCCGTTTCACCCATCTCCGCGGCCTGGTCTGCTCTGGCCTGTTGGCATTGGCAACAGCTGCGACGCTTTCCCTGACTGCGGCCGCGCACGGCAGCTTCCTGACGACCTGGAGCTCGGCCTATCCGACCTCCACCAGCGACAACAACGTCATCAACGGCACCGGCCAGAGCTGTGCCCTCTGCCATTTCAGCGCCACGGGAGGCGCGAACTGGAACGGCTACGGCTGGAAGATGCGGGCGAACATCCAGGCCGGCCAGAGCCTGACGAACGCGATCCTGAACTCCACGTCCTTCAACTCCGACAGCGACCCTACGGGCACCAGCAACCTGCTCGAGATCCAGTCGAACACGCAACCGGGCTGGACGCCGGGTCCGAACAACGTGCGCTACACGACGAGTGGCACGGTGACTGGACTGTCCCCCGCGGTCGGCATCCAGGGCCTGCTCGATCCGTGCGGCGTCGCGGTGACCTACTGCACGGCAGGCACGACCACGAGCGGCTGCAACGCATCCATCGCAGCGGTGGGGTCGCCGAGCGCGAGCGGTGCGACGACGTTCAGCGTGCTGATCTCGAACGTCGAGGGCGCGAAGCAGGGGCTCATCTTCTACGGTCAGGGACGCAGCGTTTCTCCGTGGGGCACGGGGAGCAGCTTCCTGTGCGTCAAGTCACCCACGCAGCGGACTCCGGTGACGAACTCCGGCGGCACGGCGGGGCAGTGCAACGGCAGCCTCAGCGTCGACATGAACGCCTTCTGGGCCGCCAATCCGACCGCGCTCGCCACGCCGCTCGCGGCCGGCACCGTGCTCGACTTCCAAGGCTGGTTCCGCGACCCGCCGAGCCCGAAGAGCACGCACCTGTCGAACGCGCTCGAGATCGTCGTGTGCCCTTGATATGGGTGGACCTGTCAAGCACTCCTGACGGGCCACGCTGACAGGTTCGGATTGTGCGGGGCCGGTCGCCTTCCTCAGGCGCCCGGCCCCGATCGTTCGAGCGCGCTCAAGCCTTGGCGTTCTGGGACGGCGTGCGCCGTTTCGATTGGCGGAGCCGGCTAGAGCAGATTGCGGTGCCCGCGGCGTTGCGTGCGCGGGCCTGCAGGAAATGGCGCCGGGCCAGCGCGAGGTGCGCGGGCCCGGCGAAGGGTGAGGCGAGAGCGAGCGTCGTGCGCGCGGGCTAGCCCGCCTTGACTTCGTCCTCGGAGGTCATGAGCGACGTGCCGTTGGACTTGAGGTGGCTCATCGCCGACTTCGGCGGCGGCACGAGGCCGAGCGCGCGGCCGAGGCGCTTCTTGCCGAAGTGCGGGTTCTCGATGTAGTAGAGCGTGCGCTCGAAGAAGCGCTTGGCGCGCTGGCCGTAGCCGTAGTACCAACGCTCGTAGGAGCGCACCATGTTCTTGCGCAGCTCCTCGAGCTCGACCTGGTTGAAGTGCTCGTGCACGTAGGCCGAGCGGTTCGACGAGACGTAGTTCTCGCGCAGGTCGTTGACGTCGATGCTGGCCTGGTAGTTGTCCCAGCTCTCGGTGCCGATCAGCGGGTTGAAGACGCTGACGCGCACGAGGTCGGGGCCGGCGAGGCGCAGGACCTTCTCGGTCTCCTGGATGTCCTCGGGCGTCTCGCCCGGGCTGCCGACGATCAGGTAGACCTTGGCCCAGATGCCGGCGCGGCGCGTCATGCGCGCGGCCTCGACGATCTGCTCGGGCGTCAGGTCCTTCTTGAGCACGTCGAGCATCTTCTGCGAGCCGGATTCCCAGCCGTAGTAGATGCGGCGGCAGCCCGCGCGGTGCATGTGCTTGAGCAGCGGGTAGTCGACGCAGTCGGCGCGCGTGTTCGCGATCCACTCGAACTTCAGGCCGCGGCGCAGGATCTCGTCGCACATCTCGTGGATGCGCTTGCGGCGCAGCGTGAGGATCTCGTCGACGAACAGCACCACGCCGGGGTTGTAGGTCTTCACGACGTGCTCGAGCTCGTCGACGATCATCTGCGTCGAGCGCACGCGGAAGCCGCGGCCGGTCAGCTCCTTCTGGCAGAAGATGCACTTGAAGGGGCAGCCGCGCGTGGTGAACACGTAGGCGAGCTTCTCGGGGTTGAGCTTGAAGTAGCTCTCCATCGGAAGCAGGTGGCGCGCGGGCAGCGGCAGCTCGTCGAGCTTCTTGATCAGCGGCGGCGCGGCGTTGTCGACCCAGATCTGGCGGTCGCGCACGCCCGCGAGGCCGGCGACCTCGCTCATGGCCTTGTCGTCGTTGCCTTCGAAGGCCTTCAGGAACTGCGGGAGCGTCTCCTCGGCCTCGCCCTTGAGCACGAAGTCGAAGTGGCCGCTGTCGAGGAAGATCCCCTGGTCGACCGAGGCGTGCGGCCCGCCCATGATCGTGATCTTGCCCTTCTCCTTGGCGTACTTCGCCCAGGCGATCGCGCGGCGGATGTTCGGCGTGAGCGCGCTGAACCCGATGATGTCGTTCTCCTCGATCGCCGCGCGCATCTCCTGGTCGTTGACGATGCGTTCGTCGACGAGCTGGACCGGCAGCTTCTCCTTCTCGAGGCAGGCCCCGAGGTAGGTGAGCCCGAGGATCATCGCCAGGGGGTCTTCCTGGACGTGGGGCTTGACGTAAGTGAGCAGCGTCTTGCGCATCGCGGTGTGGATCTGAGGGGGCTCGAGGCGTCGCTCATCGGCCGGGAGAGGGTCCCGGCGCAAGGATCGCGTGGAAATGTACCGTGAACTGGAGGGTTTGGCCACGGGCCACAGGCCGCAGCAGGGCGCCGCAGGACGCGGGCCGGAAGCCCATTCCGGGGTGCGCGAGCCTGCCGGAGCCCGGGCACCCTTCGGAAACGTCCTAGGCGCCCGCCTTGGCCGCGGCCGCGCGGGCGAAGTCGTACTCCTCGAGGAACTCGTCCGCGAGGCGGCGGATCTGAAAACGTTCGAGAAGACGAAGCCGGCCCGCCTCCCCCATCCGGGCGGCCAACTTGGGATCTTCGAGCAGGCCCACGATCGCACCGGCCAGAGCTTCCGTGTCGAAGGGGTTCACGACGCGGCCGGTCTCGCCGTCGAGCACGACCTCCGGGCTGCCGCCGAAGGCCGTCGCGACGACCGGGCGCGAGTGCTCCATCGCCTCGAGGTTCACGAGGCCGAACGTGTCGAAGCAGATCGAGGGCGTCACGAACACGTCGGTCGCGGCGTAGGCACAGGCGAGCTCGTTGCCGTCGAGCCAGCCCACGGGAGCGATGCGGTCGGCCACACCGAGGTCGAGCGCGGCCGTGGCGAACTCGCGGTCGTACACGTCGCGGTGCCCCATCACCATCAGGCGCACCTCGGGAAAACGCTCGGCGACGCGCGCGAGCGCGCGGAAGAGCTGCTGCACGCCCTTCTGCTCGTGCAGGCGCCCGGCGATCGCGAGCAGCTTCGCCTTCTCGAGGTGGTGCTTCTTGCGGAAGGCCGCGACGTCGCTCGGATCGGGCAACGAAGGGCGCAGCGCGACGGCGTTGTGGACCACGCGGTCGACGCGCAGGCCGTTGGCGCGCATCGCGGTCGCGAGCCGGTCCA
>JAPLOE010000218.1 GCA_026692705.1 Planctomycetota bacterium | reverse complement strand
GCGCCGGGCACCATCCTGCGTACCTCGTCGCGCCCAGCCGCAAGAGCGCGGTGCCGCTGTGGAGCCCGGGCAGCCTGATGATCGGCGCCTACGAGGACGCGCAGTACACGGCGAGCACCGTCGAGATTCCCCCGGGCTCCGGCCTGTATGTGTTCTCCGATGGCGTGTTCGAGGTGGTGGCGCTCGATGGGCGGCGCTGGGAGCTCGAGGACTTCGTCCCGCTGCTCACCGAGCCCGCGACCGCTGGCGTGCCGGAGTCGCGGCGGCTGCTCGCGCGCATGCAGCGCGTGCAGGGACGCCCGAACTTCGAGGACGACTTCACGATGGTCGTCGCGAGCTTCGACTGAGGCCGCGGGGGCGCCGGTGAGCTCCGCGTTCGCCGCTCTTGCGCTGGTTTTCGCGCCTTTTCCGCAAGGGGCCGTCGATTTCGCGCGCGACGTCAAGCCGGTGCTCGAGGCGCACTGCGTCGAATGCCACGGGGCGCAGAAGAGCAAGGCCGACCTGCGGCTCGACCTGCGCGAGCGTGCGTTCGCGGGTGCGGAAGGTGGCACCGAGCCGGTGATCGTGCCGGGCAAGGCGGCGGAAAGTTCGCTCTACACGCGGCTCGTGACCGACGACAAATCCGAGCGCATGCCGCACAAGGCGCCGCCGCTCGAGCCCGCGCAGATCGAGGCGATCCGGCGCTGGATCGATGGGGGAGCGCTGTGGCCCGACGAGGTCGCGGGTGTCGACGAGCGCAGGAATCACTGGGCGTACCAGAGGCCTGTGCGGCCCGCGGTGCCGAAGGTCGAGCATCGGGAGCGCGTGCGCAACGCGATCGACGCGTTCCTCGAGGCGCGTTTCGAGCGCGATGGAGTGACGCCGGCGCCGGAAGCGAGCCGCGCGACGCTCGTGCGAAGGCTCCATCTCGATCTGACGGGAATTCCGCCGACGCCCGAGGAGGTTGCGGCGTTCGAGAACGACAAGCGCGCCGATGCTTACGAGCAGCTCGTGAGGAAGTTGCTCGCGTCGCCGCGTTACGGCGAGCGCATGGCGCGGCCGTGGCTCGATCTCGCGAGGTATGCGGACACGCAGGGGTACGAGAAGGACGCGCGGCGTTCGATGGCGCCGTACCGCGACTGGGTGATCGCGGCGCTCAACGAGAACCTGCCCTTCGACCAGTTCTCGATCGAGCAGCTCGCGGGTGACTTGCTCCCGAACGCCACGCGCTCGCAGCGCATCGCCACCGCGTTCCATCGCAACACGATGCTCAACGAGGAAGGCGGCACGGACGCGGAGGAGTTCCGCAGCGCGGCCCTCATCGATCGTGTCAACACGACCGCGACGATCTGGATGGGCTCGACGCTCGCCTGCGCGCAGTGCCACGACCACAAGTACGACCCGTTCTCGCAGCGCGATTACTACAAGCTGTTCGCCGCGTTCAACCAGACCGCCGACGGCGGCAAGACGCCGGAGCCGATGCTGCGCGCGCCGACCGCGGAGCAGGAGAGAGAGCTCGAGGCCATCGCGAAGCGCGTCGAGGAGCTCGAGCGCAAGCTCACCGCCGCCGACGAGGCGCTCGACCAGGAACAGCGCGCGTGGGAGTTGCAGCCGCGGCTCAAACCGTTCGATGAGCTCGACTGGAAACCGTGGGTGCCGACAGAGGTCACGTTCGATCCGCCCGGGCTCGAAGCGAGCATCGCCGCCGATGGAACGGTGACGTTGAACGGCGCCATCCCGGACCGAGTGACCCTCGAGGTTTGGCGGGACATGGAGGACTACGACGACTTCATGCTCGGCAAGCCGCTCATTCGATTGGAGGTCCTTCCGTTCCAAGCGGGCGAGCACCTTGGACCGGGACTTGCCTCCCACGGCAATTTCGTGCTGTCGAAAGCGCAGGTTCGCTTCTGGGACGGCAATCCCACCGGCTACTTCGACTTGATTCGACAGGTCGCCGACGTTGATTATGAGCAGCCAGGCGGCGCCTTCCGAGCATCCCAAACCCTTGACTACGACGACTCCACGGGCTGGGCGATCGGTGGAGCAGTGGAACGGCCCCATCGGATCATCTTCGAGGCGACCCCAGAGATCTTCTGCGAGGCGTGGCTTCGACTGCGCTTCCAGTCGACGTATCCGAGGCACATTCTCGGCCGCTTCCGAGTGTCGACATGCAGCGACGCCATCGAGCCCGGACGCGGTGTCTCCTGCTCTCCTTGGCGAACCGTCGGCCCGCTTGTCGCGGAAAGCTTCGAGGAGGCGAGAGACACGGCGTTCGAGCCGGAGCGGGAGCTGGCGGAAGGCAAGGCGTTCGCAGAGAGCTATCGAAATGGTGCGCTGGCGTGGCGCGAGCTCGAACTGAAAGTTGGCCAGCAAAAGATTCCGCTGCAGGGCGAGCGCTGCGCGACGTACCTGCGGCGCACGATCACGACGCCACGCGCGAGGCAGCTCGAGCTGTATGTCGGCGGCGATGACGCGGTCAAGCTGTGGCTGAACGGCGAGCTCGTTCACGAGTCGAACGACTACGCGACCTACACGAACACGCCGACGCGGGTGCAGGTGCGATTGCGCGAAGGTGTCAACCAGCTGCTCGCGAAGGTCACCAACGGCAACGGCGGCTACGGCTTCGCGTTCGACATCGGCTACCTGACCGATGACCGCATCACGCCGGAGATCGAGGCGCTGCTGAAGCTCAAGCCCGAAGAACGCAACGCGGAACAGGCGGGCCAGCTGCGCGACTGGTACCGGCGCGGGCCGTCGGTGCTCGGCAGCGCGATCGCGGATGAGCTCACGAAGCTGCGCAAGCGCCGCGACGAGATCGAGGCCATGCTGCCGACCATGATGGTGATGGAAGCGGTGAAGGAGCCGCGCCAGAGCCACGTCTTCGTGCGCGGCAGCTTCCTCACGCCCGGAGAGCCCGTCGAAGCCGGCCTGCCGACGCTGTTCGGCGAGCTTGGAAAGACCGAACCGGAGCGGCTCGCGCTCGCGCGCTGGCTCGTGAGCCCCGCAAACCCGCTCGCGGCGCGTGTGCACGTCAACCGCACGTGGGAGCTGCTCTTCGGCCGCGGAATCGTCGCGACGGGCCAGGATTTCGGCCTGCGCGGCGACGCGCCGTCGCATCCCGAACTGCTGGACTGGCTCGCCGTCGAGTTCGTCGAGCGCGGCTGGGACATGAAGGCGCTGGTCGAGACGATCGTGACCTCGGCCGCCTACCGGCGCAGCTCGGACGTGCCGCGTGCGGAGTACGAGCGCGACCGCCACAACATCGAGCTCGCGCGCGGCGCGCGTCTGCGCCTGGAGGCCGAGCTGCTGCGCGACAACGCGCTCGCGATCTCCGGCCTGCTCGTCGAGTCGCTCGGGGGCCAGAGCGTGTTCCCGCCGCAGCCCGCGGGCACGTGGAACTCGGCCTACTCCGGCGACGACTGGCGCGAGAGCGCCGGCCGCGACCGCCATCGCCGCGGTCTGTACACGTTCGCGAAGCGCACCGCGCCCTACGTGACGTTCCAGCTCTTCGATGCGCCCAGCCGCGAGGTCGCGTGCACGCGACGCGACCGCACGAACACGCCGCTGCAGGCGCTCGCGCTGCTCGACGACCCCGCGTTCGTCGAATGTGCGCTCGCGCTGGCGCGCCGCATCCTTCGCGAGCGGACGGGGAGCGAAACGGAGCGGCTCGAGTGGGCTTTCCGGGCCTGCACGGCGCGTGCGCCGGCCGCGAAGGAGTCGCAGACGCTGCTCAAGCTGCTCCGTGACGCTCGCGTGGAGTTCTCCGACGTCGCGAAAGCCAACGAGCGTGTCGCGCTGCTCGAACAAGGTGCCGTCGACGCGCCGGAGCTCGCTGCGTGGGCCTCGGTGGCGACCGTGCTGCTCAACCTCGACGACACGGTCGTGAGGAACTGACGATGGAACGCCAGAACTTCTCGAACGCGCTGACGCGCCGGCATTTCCTCGGGGGCGCGTCGCTCTCGCTCGGCACGCTGGCGCTGTCGTCGCTGCTGTCGGGTTCCGCGCGCGCGCAGGGCTCGCCGCACTTCGCGCCGAAGGCCAAGCGGGTCGTCTACCTGCACATGGCGGGCGCGCCGTCGAACCTCGACCTGTTCGATCCCAAGCCGAAGCTGAACGAGCTCGACCGCCAGCCAATTCCCGACAGCTTCACCAAGGGCGAGCGCTTCGCGTTCATCAAGGGCACGCCGAAGCTGCTCGGCTCGCCGTTCCAGTTCGCGCGCCACGGCCAGAGCGGTGCGCAGGTGAGCGAGCTGCTCCCGCACTTCGCGCGCATCGTCGACCGCGTCGCGATCGTGCGCTCGATGCGCACGAAGGAGTTCAACCACGCGCCCGCGCAGCTCTTCGCGCACACGGGCCACGCGCGCGTCGGTCGCCCGAGCTTCGGCTCGTGGACGAGCTATGGGCTGGGCCGCATCAACGAGGACCTGCCGGCCTTCGTCGTGCTCACCTCCGGCCAGTTCCAGCCCGACGGCGGCGCGGCGTTGTGGGGCAACGGCTTCCTGCCCGGCGAGCACCAAGGTGTGCGTTTCCGGCCGGGAAATGAGGGCGTTCCGTTCCTCGCGAATCCCGGCGGCGTGTCGCGCGAGCTGCGGCGGCGTGAGCTCGACGCGCTCGGTGAGCTGCAGCGCGGACGCAAGGACACCTGCGGCGATCCCGAGCTCGAGGCGCGCATCGCGCAGTACGAGCTCGCCTACCGCATGCAGACGAGCGTGCCCGACCTGCTCGACCTCGCGCAGGAATCACCCGAGGTTCTCGAGCGCTACGGCGCGAAACCCGGCGAGAAGAGCTTCGCCAGCCACTGCCTGCTCGCGCGCCGCATGCTCGAGCGCGGCGTGCGTTTCGTGCAGCTCTACCACTGGGGCTGGGACAGCCACGGCACCGGCGAGAACGACGACCTGCTGCACTCGCTGCGCCGGCGCTGCGAGGAAACTGACCGCCCGAGCGCCGCGCTCGTCGAGGATCTCGCCGAACGCGGACTGCTCGACGACACGCTCGTGATCTGGGGCGGCGAGTTCGGCCGCACGCCGATGAACGAGGAGCGCGACGGCTCGAAGTTCCTCGGCCGCGACCACCACCCGCACTGCTTCACGATCTGGCTCGCCGGCGGCGGCATAAAGCCCGGCATCACCTACGGCGCGACCGACGAGCTCGGCTACTTCATCACCGAGAACCCGGTCGAAGTGCACGACCTGCACGCGACGCTGCTCCACCAGCTCGGCTTCGACCACGAACGCCTCACGTTCCGCAGCGAAGGCCGCGACTTCCGTCTCACCGACATCGCCGGCCACGTCGTGACGCCGCTGATCGCCTGAACGAGCGAATCACCCGCGCGGCGCGAGCGTGTAGGAATGCAGGACCGTGCCGTTGGCCTCGAGGCGCGTGCGGTTGCGCGAAGCGTCGGCTCCGAGCGCGTTGGAGCGCACGAACTCGACCTTCACGTCGGTGGGTGAGACGTTCACGCGCAAGTAGCCGGGGCTGCCGAGGATCGTGCCGGAGCGATAGCCGTAGTCGGCGGCGCTGCGTGTGCCGCCCTGCGGGTTGCCGGGTTGCGGGAGGCACTGGTAGGTGACGCCGTCGAGCCCGGAATGCACGAACAAGTGGTCGTGGCCGTGGAAGACGGCCTGCACGCCGTGGTCGCGCAGCAGCGTGTGGATCGGCTTGCCCCAGCCGAGGCGATGTTGCTCGAAACCGTCGCTGCCGTCGGCGTTCTTGCCGCCCCACTCGAAGAAGGGCGCGCTCTCGGCGCCGCCGCGCGCGTCCTTGCCGAGGCCACCGACCAGATGGTGGATGAAGACGAGCCGATGCTTCGCCTTCGAGCTCGCGAGCGTGCGCGCGAGCCAGTCGTACTGCTCGCGGCCGAGCGTGCGCGACCAGGCATCGTCGGATAGCACGCCGTTCTCGCCGCGGGGCCGTTCGGTCGTGAACGAGAACGGATCGAGCACGACGAGCAGCGCGTCGCCCCACTCGAAGGCGTAGTAGTTCGAGCTCTGGCCGCCCGCGTTGCCCGTGCGCCCCGTGTAGATGCCGGAATCCGTCACGAGCGGAGGCGGGAAGCGCTCGGTGCGCATCGAGTAGGACCACTCGAGGATCCCGCCCTTGCCCGCGCCGTGCCCGTACTCGCCGTCGTGGTTGCCGAGCACCATGAAGAGCGGCGCCGAGCGGCAGGCGAGCCCGAACCAGTAGCGCTGCGCCTCGTACTGCGCGGCCGCGTCGCGGAAGCGCGAGTGCTTGTCGGTCATGAACGTGTCGCCGAGGTCGACCAGGAAGTCGGGCCGGTCGGCGGCGATGTTCTCGAGCGTGCGGGCGTAGTGGGCCGGATCGACGTTGCCGTCGAGGTGCGAATCGGCCTGCACGGCGAACGTGAACGAAGTGCCGGGCTTGCGCTGCGTGACGAAGCGCTGCTCCGGCGCGGACTCGTACCCCGTCGAGCCCGTCGCCCGCGTCTGCAGCACGTAGGTGTACTCGGTGGACGGCGCGAGCTTCTCCAGCTCGATCACGGCGATCTTCCCCGGTTCGCACGTCACGGGCTTCGTCTCCGTCTTCGACGCGTCGCCGGAGCGCGAGAGCACGACGCGCGCTTCGAGGCTGGAGTGCGCCTGCACGCTCAGCGTCACGCCCGTCGCCGTCGGTCGCGTGAGCAGCACGTTGAACGGATGCGCGGGAACCTCCGAGTGGAACTCCTCGGCTTCGCGCGGCGAACCTCCGCCCCCGTCGCGACCCTGCCCGGCGCCACGCTCGCCGCCGCCGCGACCTTGTCCCCGGCCACCACCCTGCGAATTCTGCCGCGAATAGCGCAGTTCCAAGGTCGTCGTCGCGAGCGTCGATTCGCCGATCCCCGCGAGCAGCTCCGCTCGCGTTGCTGCCGTCGTGCGCGAAAGCTTCGGCTCGGCGCTCAGCGCGAACACCGTCGCCGTGTAGAGCTTCTCGCCCGGCCCCTGCGAGCAAGGCGGCGCGTACTCCGGCCGGCGATTGACCGTGTTGATGCCGAAGACGCCGACGTCGCGCTGGTTGGCGGCGAGCGAGCGCAGCTCGGGCGCGAGTCCCCACAGCACGAGGTAGACGTGCTCGCCACCTTCGGGAGGCACGTGGTGGATCGTGAGCGCGACGCTCTTCGTTCCCGCGGGCAGGTTCGTCCACTCGAACGGCGGCGACTCGCCGGCGCCGTCGCAGGTGTGGCGCACGTCGAGCTGGCCACTCGCGTCGAGAGCGCGGCTCGTCAGCGCGAACGTGTTGCCCTTCGGTGCGGGAGCCTCGCCCTGTCGCGGTGCATCGCGCCGGCCTTGCCCACGCGGCTCGCCCCGGCGACCTTCGCCGCGCGCGTTCGGCGCGTAGTCCTCGATGCGTCGCGTGCCGTCCGGCGCGACGAACTCGAAGTGCGCCTTGCCGTTGGCCTCGAGCGAGTACTCGACGCGATGCACCTTCCCGCCGAGCTCGTACGTGAGTTTCCACGCACGTTCCGCCGTGCGCTCGAAGCCGGTGATGCTCGCGCCACGCAGAGCGGTGAGCGAAGGCCGCAGCGGTTCGGCGCGCGGCTGCGGCACGATCTGGTCCTCGGCGACCTCGACCTCGCCGCGCATGCCGCCGTTGATGTACGGATAGGTCTTCGTCGCGTGGTAGTGGTACGAACGCGTGCCGCCGTCGAGGCCGCGACCCGCGGCGACGCTGCATTCGTGGCCGTTCCAGCGGTCGAGCGGGTCCTTCGCTCCCAACGGGCACGCGAGCTCGCTGCCCGCCTTCGCCTTCGGGTCGAACAGGCCGTGGATCGCGAAACCGTCGAGCGCGAACGCGATCGGCTGGCCCGCTCCGACGACCTTCGCGAGCGCGAGCGGCGCCACGTGGTAGTGGTAGTCGTCCGCGCGGCCGCTGTGGCCGCCGAACTCGTCGAGCTCGCCGATCGCGAACGCATCCTCACCGCGGTTGTTGAGCGCGTTGAAGATCGGGATGCCGTTGGCGGCGAGCGCAATCGCTCCGCGGCGCAGGAAACGCGCGCCATCGACGGGATTCTCGGCGAGTCGTGGCCGCAGCGGGATCTGCCACGCGTTGTCGCCGCGGTAGGCCTGCGCCAGCGGTACCTGCTGCTGCCAGGACTTGATGCCCTTCATCAGCGTGAACTCGAGCGGCTCGTGCGGCAGGCCGTCGGACTCGACGTACAGCCAGCGCTCGTCCCAGCGCGTCACGACTTGCGGAGCGAATTTCTGGAAGCTCGCCGCCTGCCACGGGGCTTCTTTCGCGGGCGCGGGAGCCACAGGGCCCTGGTTGAGCGCGATCGCGCGCGCGCGGATCGCTGCGGCACGCGTGCGTTCGTCCTGCGCGAGCTGCGCGAGCGGAATCGTGCGCAGCTCGCCGTCGGGCATGGCCAGCGTGAGCGAAGTGTCGCCGACCGTGAGCACGGATTCGCCGTGCGAGTGTGCCGACGATCCGTCGCGCGGGTCGTGGGCGCGCGCGAGCGGAGCCAGCGCGACGAACAGCAGCGCGGCGATCGTGCGCATGGCGCTCACTCTCCTCCGCGGCGCTTTTCACCGCGGCCACGACGCTCTCGGCGCTCCGTCGGCGGAGTCGGCTGGCTCGGTGCCTCGCCGATTTTCGTCGGCATCTGCGCACCGACTGCGGCGAGGTAGCCGTCGAGGCGGCCGAGCAGCTCCTTCACCGTCTCCGGCTGGTCCTTCGCGACGTCGTTGCGCTCCTCGCGGTCCTTGGCGATGTCGTGCAGCGTCACCGCGCCCGTGTCGTAGTTGCGCACGAGCTTCCACTCGTCGAGGTAGATCGCCGACGCCGGGCCGCCGTTGTCGAGGTCGTAGTGCGGGAAGTGGATCACGAGTTCCTCGCGCGGCCGGACCACCTTGCCGGCGCCGACGCCGCGCAGGACCTGCGCGAGGCTCCCGCCTTCGACCGAAAGCGGATCGTCGGGGATTTCCGGGGTTTTCAGCGGCGCGCCCGCGAGATCGAGCAACGTCGGCAGGAGGTCCATGCCGGACGCGCGCACGCCGCTCAACGTTCCCGCCGCGACGTCGGGGCCGAGCGCGAGGAACGGGATGCGAATGCCTCCCTCGCGCACGCTGCCCTTGCCGCCCGCGAAGGGCGGGTTCGCGCCGTTGCCACGCGACGGGTTGGCGTTGCCACCGGGCGTGCCGTGGTCGGTGCTGAAGAAGACGTAGGTCGTCTTCGTGAGCTCGAGCGAGTCGAGCACCGCGAGCAGCTGGCCGAGGGCCTTGTCCACGTCGCGCACGCCCGCCGCCTGCGCGAGCTGGCGCGAATTCACCTTCGGGAGCAGCGCGCGCGCTTCGTCGAGACTCTCGGGCGTCACGTCGGACTCGGCGCCGACCGCATAGTGCGAGAGCTGCAGGAAGAACGGCTTGCCCGCCTTCGCCTGCTCGCGCACGAACTCGATCCCGCGCTCGGTGATCTCGAAGCACTGCGTCGGGTTCGGCGCCGCGTCGCGGTCCGGGCCCTGGTTGGAGTTGGGGCCGTCGGAAAGGTCGAAGCCGTGCTGCATCGGATCGACGCGGCCCACGTGCCACTTGCCGAAGTGCGCGGTCGCGTAGCCCTGCGCGCGCAGCAGGCTCGCCGTCGTCGCGATGTCGGGCGACAGGTCCTTGAGCGGCGTCGGCGGAACGACGCGCTGCTGCGACGTGTCCTCGCCGCCGCGGCGCTCGCGTCCACCTTCGTTGACGTACGTCATGTGGAGCTTCGCCGGGCTCAGGCCCGTGAGGAAGCTCGCGCGCGACGGCGTGCAGCGCGGGCAGGACGCGTAGAAGTCGCTGAAGCGCATGCCTTCCTTCGCCATGCGCTCGAGGTTCGGCGTCAGTCCCGCGGGCTGCGCGTGGTTGGGATCCTTGCCGTCGAGGTCGACCGAGGTCGAGGACCAGCCGTGGCCCTCGCCGAGGATGAAGATGAGGTTGGGGTGCT
>JAPLOE010000217.1 GCA_026692705.1 Planctomycetota bacterium | reverse complement strand
GGGCACGGCGAGCACGATCGAGTCGGGCGGTCGCGGGTCGAGCGCGAGCTGGGACGCGGGGCCGGTGCCGATCGACTCGCCGAGCACGTTGCGCGGCAAATTCGGGCGCAGCTCGCCCAAACGCCGCCACGCCGCGCTCGCGGCCGCATCGAAACTCGCGCGCGACGGATCGCCGGGGCGCGCGCCGTAACCCGGATACTCGAGCACGTACACGTCGGCGTCTTCGGGCAAGAGGTCGACGATGTACCCCCGCTGCGCCGCCTGCCCCGCGTTGCCGTGCGTGACGAGCCACACCGCGCTCGGCCGCTCGACGACGCGCCGCGCGCCCCAGCTCTCGCCGTTCTCGATCCACGGTTCGAGTCGGCCGCTCGACGACGCGTCGTGCGACGGGAAATACAGCAGCCGCCGCTGCAGCGCGGCACAGCCGACGACGACGAGCAGGTAGACGACGAGAAGCACCTTCATCAGCCTGCGAATTCCGCTCCAACTTCGAGGCGCCCGGGGCATGGGTTTCACTCTATCCAACTGCAGGGACGGCGGCCGTCGGGGCGACACGAGCGCTCACGAGCGACTGAAGAACGCGCCCAACTCGTTGCCCGGTGGCGACGCGTGAGGCCGTGACGCGCTCTGCGGAGCGGCTTGTAGACTTCCGGCGCATGTTCGAGAAGCGCGATTATCCCGGCGTGCGGCGCGCGAGCCGCATGATGCTGGTGGTGTGCGTGTTCACGTTCACGCTCCACTGGCTCGGCAAGGGCGTGCCGTTGACGAGGGACTCCTTTACGCCCGTGCTCGCGTGCCTGATCGCGTCGGTCGGGCTGTCGTTCCGCTGGTCGCGCTGGATGCCCGATCTGCTGCACGATCCGGGCGAGGAACTCGCTCTGGAGAGCAAGGTGGTGGGCTGGGCAGCGTTCGCGGTGATTCCGTGGATCGTCGATCAGCGGCTGTGGATCTGGTTGCCGATCGCCATGGCGGCACCGGTGATCGCGATGGCGTTGTGGATGCGGCGGCGCTGGGCCTACGCACCGTGCATGCTGCTGGCGGCCGCGGTCGGGCTCGTCGGGCTCTGGCTCATCGCGCGCACGCTCGCGCCCGTCGCACGCGGTGGCAGTTGCGACGTGAAGGAGCTCATGCACGGACTGCATGTGGCGCTCGAAGGCGCGGGCATCGCGTTTGCGGCGCAGCGCTGGCGCGCAGGCCTCAGCTCGCCGCCGCGATACCAGATCCGCTGAAGCGCGTTCTCGCACGCGCGGCGCCTCGATTCAGGCGGCCGTGCATTGCGGAACGTGGCGCGTTCCGTTAGCACCGTCCCATGCCGATCTACCCGGACAACTCGCACAACCATCCCGATCAGGGCATGACGGTGGCCGACATGCTCGCGACGCAGCGCGTGGCGGAGCGCCGCAACGAGATCATCATGTTCCGGGACACGGGCGCGTGGTCGCGGCCGTACATCGAGCTCGGGCATCCGACGAAACCCTTCCACGTGAAGGGCAAGAGCAGCGACTGGGGGCCGCACGCGGGACTGGTGCCCTACAACTCGGAGTTCAGCAAGGCCTTCGCTGACAAGGACATCACGAAGGGCAAGCAGGCGAACCGCGACGCGATCAAGGGCAACTTCGCGAGGCCGGTCCCGGTGTTCGTGGACGAAGCCTTCCTGCGGCGCGAGCGGCTCGTGCCCAGGGGGAGCGCCGGGCGATCGCCGATCGATCGCATGACGAGCCCGCGCCCGGGAATTCTCTACTTCTTCTGCACCAAGCCCCATGACGACTCCACCAAGCCGGGCAAGCCCTACGTGCTGTTCGGCAAGAAGGCCAGCGATGGAAGGTACGAGATCTTCACCTTTCCGCTCGACGCCGCGGGCGCGAGCGAGAAAACGCTGTTCCTGAAGGAGTCCGCGGCCGAGCCGCTGCTGGCGATGACGGTGCCCGGCGCCGACAAGCCGATCACCGGCGACTACGACCTGTTCGCGGTGTGCCCTTCGTGGGCGAATTACGGCAGCCTGGATCGCAAGATGAACCCGGCGCTCGACGACCCTCGCATCGACAGCTCCAACAAGCGCACGATCCAGAAGGCTGCCACGGGTGACCTGAAGGCGATCGCGAGCCTCGCGGCACTCAACTCCGCGGAGACTGCGGAAGATCCCGACCGCGGCAACCTCACGGGACGCCTCGCGGCGCTCATCCCCGCGCTCGTCAGCGAAATGGGTGGCCGTTTCCCGCGCGTGCACCACAACGCCGAGTCCGGACGGCCCTTTGCGCCCGGCGCCTCGGACGGCTTCCCGCTGACGACGTTCCACCCCCGTCGCGGCATCGGCGGTTACACCTTCTTGAACGCGACGATCAACGACGTCAACGACCTGCGCGACTACTTCAATCGCCTCTACGCCGGGGGGTACTACCCGCCGCGCAACCGGTCCTGGAGCATGCCCGCGTTGAATCCGCTCCTGCGCGGCTACCGGGCCTGACCCCCGCGCGGAGACGGCAGGAACGACGCTCAGGCGCCCTCCGAGCCGTTGGAGGCGCAACTTTTGCGCCGGCGCCGGGACATCCGGAATCCGGACGCGCAGCCACGCGGCCGGCAGATTCCCGAACGGGGGCGAACGGCGCCGCGCGACTTGGGGCAATCGATGGTTCGGACGACACGGTTCCTGCCCCCAGACGTCTTCAACCTCCGCCGGAGAACGTGATGTCGATCTCGGAACCGCTCACCGCCGTCCAACCTGGCCTGTCGCGCGATTCGCACCTTGCCGCCACGAACACGTTCGAGGCCTACCGGCGCATCACCGCAGGAATCGATGGCTGGTTCAGCGTCGGAGCCACGGCGCTGTGGGATGCGCTGCTGTGCTTCCAGGCTGCGCGCGCGATCGACGGGCACCTGCTGGAGATCGGCGTGTGGGAAGGCAAGTCCGCGGCGCTGATGGCGCTGCACGCGCGGCCGGGCGAGAAGCTGATCCTCGCCGACTTCGAGCTCAAGTCCACGGCGATCCGGCGCGCGCTCGCGAGCGCCGGGCTCGCGGAAGGCGTCGACGTCGTCGAGCTGGGCGGCGACTCGCGCAACCTCCACATCCATCCGATCGTCCCCGAGTGCTTCCAGAAGGTGCGCTGGATGCACATCGACGGCGAGCATTCCGCGCGCGCGGTCTCGAGCGACATGGCGCTCGCCAACCAGCTCCTCGCGCCCGATGGCGTGCTGGTGGTCGACGACTTCTTCTCGTGGCTCTACCCGCAGGTCACCGAGGCCGTGCTGCGCTACGTGCGCCAGTTCCCCGACGATTTCACGCTCTTCCTCTGCGGCTACAACAAGGCCTACCTCGCGCGCACGCACTTCGCGCACCGCTACCTCGCCTTCTGCGCCGAGGAGCTGCCCGAGGCCCTCGCCGCCCGAGGCCTGGAGACCACGGTCGCCAAGACCACCTACCCGTCCGAAATGAACACGTTCGGCGTCGGCCCGGTCTTCCAGGACCTCACGCGCCGCGGCCCCGACTGGGAACCGGACACGCTGCGCTATTGAGCGACGCGCGTCGCGCGAACCGCTTGCGTTTCGCGGTCGCAACGCCGCAGGAGGCGCGCAAGCGTCGAAGTTGCAACACGGCAGCTCGAAACGGAAGGATCGGGTGCCGCGTGCGGATCCGCGCGCAGGATCCGCGGCGGATCGTCAAGTCGGGCGGTGGAGATGACCGAAGCGCGGGCACGCTGCGCGGCACGAGCCGGCGAGCGGGTCACGAGGTTGCCTCGGGACTTGGTCCTCCCCCCCACCCGACCGGTCGCTGCGCGGCCGGGACCCAAGCCTTCCGCGATGATCCCTCAATCGATCGTGCCCACGGCCCTGCGTTCCTCCACGACCCTTGGCGAGAGCGTCGAGAAGGACGATGCGCGAATGGCGCAGCTCGCGGCGGAAAACACGGCGCTGCAGCGCGCGCAAGGCATGGTCGAGGACGCGCCGATCAGCCTCGTGTTCGCCGACCGCGATTTCGTGGTGCGCTACGCCAACAAGTCGGCCTTCAGCACGCTGCGGGCGCTGCAGGCGCACCTGCCGATCAAGGCCGAGCAGGTGATCGGGAAGTCGATCGACCTGTTCCATCGCGACCCGCACAAGCAGCGGGCGCTGCTCACCGACGTGCGCCACCTCCCGCTCACGCGGGTGATCGAGGTCGGGCCGGAGAAGGTCGAGCTGCAGATCAGCGCCGTGCATGCGCAGGATGGCTCGGTGCTCGGCTACATGTCGGCCTGGAGCATCGTCACGCGCAAGCTCGCGCTCGAGGAGGAGCTGCGCGCGACGACAGGCACGCTCGCGCGCGCCACCGAGGAGCTCTCGGCGATCGCGCACGAGATCGCGGCGAACTCGTCGGAGTCGAGCCGGCAGGCGCAGTCCTCGGCGGCGGCGGCGAATCAGGTGTCGCACAACAGCCAGTCGGTCGCGACGGCGATCGAGGAGCTCACCGCGAGCATCCGCGACATCTCGCGCAACACGTCCGAGGTCGCGACCGTCGCGCGCGACGCCGTCGGCCTCTCGGAACGCACGGCGGACTCGATGAAGAAGCTCAGCGCGTCGAGCGACCAGATCGGCCAGGTCGTGAAGTCCATCACGGCCATCGCGAGCCAGACCAACCTGCTCGCGCTCAACGCCACGATCGAGGCGGCGCGCGCCGGCGAATACGGGCGCGGCTTCTCGGTCGTCGCCAACGAGGTCAAGGAACTCGCGAAGGCGAGCGCGGCGGCGAGCGAGGACATCGCGCGGCGCATCCAGGCCATCCGCGACGACACGAGCCACGCGGTCGATTCGATCCGCGAGGTCGGGCACATCATCGAAAAGATCCACGCGCTGCAGGGCTCGATCTCGAGCGCAGTCGAGGAACAGTCGGCGACGACGCAGGAGATCGGCCGCAGCGTGGCCGAGACCGCGCAGGCCAACGGCGAGATCGCGCGCAGCATCATGACGGTCTCGAAGGTCGCGGAGGGCACGGCCGCGGGCGTCGGACAGGCCGAGCAGGCCGTCGCGGAGCTCGTGCAGCTCTCAGTCAAGCTCAACGAGCTCGTCACGAACGCGTGACCCGCGCAACGGGTGGGAACAGGGCCGCCGCGCCGCGCGAAGTCGCGGCACGGCGGCCCGACCTGTAGGCTCACGCCCATGAAGCTCGCAGGCACACGGATCGTCGTCGGATGGCTGCTTTCGCTCACGCTCGCCGTCGCTTGCACGGCACCCGCCAAGGTGAGCGATGGCGAGGAATTCGGATCGCTGCGCAACGCACGTGTCGCGGTCGAGAGCCCGCGGCGCGAACTCGTGTACTTCGCGGGAGCGCTGGAACCGGCGGAACTCGAACAACTCGCTCAGGCGACGTCGAACGTGAGGGTCGTCGCCGGACTCTCGCGCGAGCAGGCGCTCGAGCGCGCGCAGGAAGCCGACGGCATCGACGCACGTTTCGCGACGCCGGAGTTCCTCGCCAAGGCGCCGAATGTGCGCTGGGTGCAGTCGATGAGCGCCGGCGTCGATCGCTACATGGGCGTGAAGGCCCTCGTCGACGACGAGCGCATCGTGATGACGAACCAGAAGGGCGCCTACGGGCCCGCGATCGCCGACCACGTGTTCGCGATGGTGCTCTCGCTCGCGCGCGACCTGCGTTTCTACGCGGACAAGCAGCGCGAGCAGGTGTGGGCGCGCGACGGCTCGGGTGCGAAGGCGTTTGCGCTGCAAGGGCGGACGTTGCTCGTGCTCGGCCTCGGCGGCATCGGCAGCGAAGTCGCGGTGCGCGGCCACGCGTTCGGCATGCGCGTGCTCGCGACGCGGCGCACGGAGGGCGAGAAGCCGGCGTACGTCGAGCGTGTCGGCAAGCCGGAGGACACGCTCGCGCTGCTCGCCGAGGCGGACGTGGTCGTGCTGTGCGTGCCGCTGACGGCGGAGACCGAGAACCTGATCGACGCGCGCGCGCTGGCGGCGATGAAGCCCGGTGCGTTGCTCGTCAACATCGCACGCGGAAAGGTCGTCGACACGCAGGCGCTGCTCGCCGCGCTCGCGTCGGGCCAGCTCGGCGGCGCGTGTCTCGACGTCACCGAACCCGAGCCGTTGCCCAAGGAACATGCGCTGTGGAAGCACCCGCGCGTGCTGATCACGCCGCATGTCGCGGCCGATGCGGAGCTCTCGGGCGAGCGTTCGTTCGCGTTGCTGCGCGAGAACCTGCGGCGTTTTGGCGCGGGCGAGCCGCTGCTCAACGTCGTCGACAAGAAGGCCGGATACTGAGCCGCGGAGGCCGGGTCCTTGGGCACGCGCTGGCTGTGGATCGGACTTGGCGGCACGACGCTGCTCGTCGCGTGCTTCGTCGATCCGCTGTCGCTCGTGCCGCAGTTGCGCGGCAGCTGGTTCTTCGATGCGGAGCGAATCCGCATGTTGCGCTGGGCGGTGGCGGGCTTCGGAGTCGCGCTCGCGCTCGTGCCGCAACTGCGCAGGGCACTCTCGGGCGAGGTGCGGGCGAGCGAAGGTGAACGTGGATCACGCTGGAGCGACCTGCTGTTCGTTGCGGCGCTCGCGGCGATGGCGCTGGCGCTCGAGTGGCGCGAGGGACCCGTCAGCGAGGACACGAAGTTCTATCTGGGCGAGGCGCTCGACATCGCAGAACGCGGCGGGCTCGGGACGTTCGTCGCGAGTTGCCTCGACGGGAGCTGGGCCGAAGACAACCGGCATCCGCTGTATCTGATGCTGCTCGCGCCGTGGGCGGAGCGCACGAATTCGATGCTCGTCGCGTCGAAATTGGTGTCGTTCGTCGGCGCGGCGTTGACGCTGCTCGCGGTCCTGCGCGCGTGTCGGCGTCGGGGTGGCGAGCTCGCGGCGCTCGCCGGAGGTGCGCTGCTCGTCACGAACGCGAGTTTCGTCGAGTTTTCCGTGCTGACGGCCTGCGAGAGCTGGTGGACGCTGTTCGCGGTGCTCGCGCTCGATCTCGCGTCGCGCGCAGGCGAGGACCGTTCGCCGCTGCGCTGGCTCGGAGTCGGACTGTGCCTGGGACTTGCGTTCCTCACGAAGGGCACGGGTGTCCTGCTCACGCTCGCCATCGGCCTCGCCGTCCTGTGGAACCTTCGCCGCTCGAGCTGGCGCGCGCTCGTGCCACTGGGCGCGGGCTTCGCGCTGGGCGGTCTGCTGCTGCTCGTCCGCAACCAGCTCCGCCACGGTGACGCGCTCTTCAACGTCAACTCGCGCCGCGGTTTTTGGCTCGATCGCTGGGAGCAGTTCTACGACGCGGAGGCGCTGTCGAACGCGAGCGCATCGGCGTGGTTCGAACGACATTCCATCGGAGACGCGTTCGCGCGCTTCGCTTCGGGCCTCGTGAAGCAGGCCGCGCACGCCGTCGAGGCGACTCAGGTCGTCGCGCCGGGTGGAATCGGCGCGTTTCTCGGCGCGCTCGTGCTGCTGGCGCTCACGCTTGGACTGCTGCGGCTCGGCAACCGCCGCGAGCGAGCGACGCTGGGCCTCGTGCTCGCGCTGTGGATCGCGAGTTTCGCGTGGTACGCGCAGATCGCGTCGGACCATCGCTTCCTCGCGGTGCTCGTGCCGCTCTTGGCGCCGGCGCTCGCGAGCTGGACAGGTCGTGCGACGGAATCCACGCGCCGCAAGCTGCGCTTCGTGCTGATCGGGTTCACTGCAACTTGTGTCGTGGTCTCGCTCGCTCCCGCGCTGCGTTTCGCGCGGCCGCTGGGGTTCGGAGGAGCGCGCGAGTCGCGCGAGCTGCACGCATGGCTGCTCGAGCGCGAGAGCGCGGGCCGCGACGTCATCTACTTGCTCGGCCCCAGCTCGAGCGTGGGCTTCGACTGGGATCGTTCGTTGCTCGCGACCCGCGCTCCACGGCCCGTCGACGACGCAGCGCTCGAGCGCCTGCTCGCGAGCTCGGAAGGCGAGGACGTGCGCTACCTGATCGTCGAGGTGGACGAACCCGCACAACGCGCGGGTTCACACTGGCCCCACGAACCCGGCCACGAGCCGCCGGGCTGGCAACTCGTCGCCGCGTTCCCCGCGTCCTCGCCGCAGGTCTTCGTCTACTCGCGCTAGCGCGCGCGCGACTTGCTCGTCAGCTTGCGCGACTGCTTGATGATCGCGTCGGCGCCCTTGGGGTCAGCCTTCGCCTCGAGCAGCGCCTGCAGCATCAGCGGAGCGACGATCGTCGCGTCCGACTCGATCACGAACATCGGCGTGTCCTCGGTGAGCTTGTCCCACGTGATCTTCTCGTTCGGCGTGGCGCCCGAGTACGAGCCGTAGGACGTGGTCGAGTCCGAGATCTGGCAGAAGTACGCCCAGGGCTTCACGGGCTGCTGCAGGTCGTACTTGATCGACGGCACGACGCAGATCGGGAAGTCGCCGGCGATCCCGCCACCGATCTGGAAGAAGCCGACGCCCTTGCCCTTGGAGAGCACGGCGTACTGGTCGTACAGCGCGGCCATGTACTCGATGCCCGACTTGACGATGCGCGCGTCGCACTCGCCAGTCTTGACGTGCGAGGCGAAGATGTTGCCGAAGGTCGAGTCCTCGTGACCCGGCACGACGATCGGCAGGTTCGCCTCGGCCGCCGCGAGCAGCCAGCATTCGTCGGGGTTGCCCTCGAAGAGCTTCTTCGGGAGGCGCAGCACGAGCTCGTAGAAGTACTCGTGCCAGAAGCGGCGCTCGCCCTTCTTCGTCGCCTCGAGCCACATCGGCACAAGGAACTTCTCGACCGCGCGGAAGGCCTCGTCCTCGGGAATGCTCGTGTCGGTGACACGGCGCATGCGGTCCTCGAGGATCTTCGTGTCGTCGCGCTTGGTGAAGTAGCGGTACTCGGGGAAGTCCTTGTAGCCGTGGTGCGCCACGAGCCGGAACAGGCTCTCCTCGAGGTTCGCGCCGGTGACCGACAGGCCGTGGATCAGGCCCTTGCGGATCGCGGGCGCGAGGCTGATGCCGAGCTGCGCGGAGCTCATCGCGCCGGCGACGGCCCAGAACATCTTCCCGCCGCCGCGCACGTGATCCCAGTACGCGTACAGCGCATCGCGGGTCGCGCGAGCGTTGAAGTTGCGGTAGTTGCGGGCGACGAAGTCGAGGGTCGGGAGCGCTTGGTTGGCCATGGGGCCGAGGACTTTAGCGTGCGCGCGGCCAGCCGTCAGCGGGGCGCCCGGCGCGAGGCATCAGCTCGTCGAATTCGCGGCCGAAAACCACGCGAGCGCGCACCAGCAAGTCGCCGCGAGTGCGAGCGAGGTGTGGCTCGCGATGCGCAGGAAGCTCGAGGGCGTCGCGCGCAGGAACCAGCTCAGCAGGAGCGAGAGCGCGAGCCAACCGACCGCGAAGGCGGACGGGCCCGGGAGCGCGCTCGCCATCGTGCATTCGGAGTGTCCGAAGGGCACGCCGCCCCAGGGCCCGAGCAACGGTGCGACGAACGCGCCGATTTCCGGCCGCGCGAGCAGGCAGCCGACCGTGGCGAGCGCATAAGGAATCGCGACGCACTGCAGCGTCACGCGCGGCACGCGGAGAAACCGCGGCAGGTTCTGGCTCGACGATTGGGCGTTCATGCTCCGACCTCCTTGCGCGCGGCGCGCACGGCCTCCAACCAGCCTAACCCGAAGCGCGTGTCCGGCTCCAAGGTGTGGCCTTCGGACCATTCGTTGAGGCTCGCGAGGAACGTGAGCGCGTCGGCGCCGGAATTCGCGCTCCCCCAGCGCAGCGCGCGCACGAGCGCCTCGCGGAAGAGCTCTGGCGACTCGCCCGTCACCACCGGCCACCACGGGTACTTCGTCGGGCGCGCGTTGCCGAAGTCGGCGCCGCGGGGCGACGCGTCCCAACCCGGCGAGACCGAGGGCATGTACGGCAAGGCACACTCGCGCGAGAGCTCCGGCCACGTCTCGGCGCACAGGCGCGCGCGCTCGGCGTAGTCCTGCAGGAACGGCCCGTTCCAGTCGGGGAGCAGCACGTAATTCGTGACGCTGTCGAAGCCGGCGCGCGCGAGCGCAGGACGCACGTCGCGGCCGGGCTCGATCGCGGCAAGGTGCAATTCGCCCAGCCCACGCGCGCGCAGGTGCTCGCGTGCCTTCGCGATCGCTTCCGTCGCGGCCTCGAGCCCGAGCTCACGCAGGAAGAAGCTCGTGTCGAAGATCGAGAAATAGAGCCGCCCCTGCACACGCACGTAATTGGACCGCACGAAATAGCGCTCGCCGAGATAGGCGACGAATTGCACGAAGTCCTCGACGTCGCTCGGCACCTGGCGCTCGGGATCGATCACGGGCAGGTCGGCGCGGCGCACGGGGAGCACGCGCCGCGGCATGCGGTTGGCCCACATCAGCGCGAACGGCGCGCGCTCGCCCTCGCTGGAGCCCAGGAACCCCAGATCGAGCGCGTCCTGGAACACGCGCTTGCCCCGGCACCAGAAGAAGCCGTACACGAAGGCGTCGATGCCGTGGGCGCGCGCGAGGGCGATGCGGCGGCCGACTTCGAGCGGGTCGCGGTCGTCGTAGCGCCCCCAGAGCGGCAGGCGCGGCTGCGAGTGGCCCTCGAAGCGCGGGCGGCACTGCTCGACCAGCTCCCACTCGGTGAACCAGGGGTGGAAGGCCGCGTCGCGCTCCGGCGTCGCGTGCCAGCCGGGGTAGACGTAGGCGGCGAGGCGCATGCGGCCACGAACGTAGCGGGTCGCGCGCGGCCGGTGCTCTCCCAAAAACTCCCGCCCACGGTAGACTCCTGCGCTCGGATGGCCCAAGAAGACGGCCCGAGATCCCCACAGCGAAGGAGCGCGAGCGATGTACGACCCCGAGATGGTTCAGCCGATGCGTGATGAAGTGACCCGCCTGGGCGTGAAGGAGCTCCGCACGCCGGCGGAGGTCGACACGGCCGTCAAGGCGCCGGGCACCACGCTGATCTTCGTCAACTCCGTGTGCGGCTGCGCCGCCGGCGGCGCCCGCCCGGGCCTGCGCATGGCGCTCCAGCTCGCCCAGAAGAAGCCCACGAACCTCTTCACGGTCTTCGCCGGCATGGAAGGCGACGCCACGCAGAAGGCGCGTTCCTACTGGGCGCCCTACCGCCCCAGCTCGCCGCAGATCGCCCTGATGAAGGACGGCAAGCTCGTGACGATGCTCCAGCGCCACGACATCGAAGGCCAGGACCCGGCCAACATCGCCAAGGTCCTCAACGCCGCCTTCGAGCAGCACTGCTAGGCGCGGCCGTGGACGCCGAGCGCCGGCTCGAGCTGGCCGAGCGATTCCTGCAGGAAGCCGTGTACCAGTCGCGCGCCAAGCAGGCGGCTGGCACGGCCCTCCATCAGGCCGCCCTCGACGTCCAGCGCCAGTGCGGCCTTGGCGACGGCCCCGCCGTCGTCCTCGACCTCTCCCCCGCCGCCCGCGAGCTCGTCCCCGAGCTCTTCCCCGCCGGCACCGGCCCCCACGTCGCGCCCCTCCTGCGCCGCTGGATCGAGCGCCAGGACGTCCTCGACCGCGAGCGCAACCACTTCCTCAAGGCCTTCCGCCAGCGCCACGGCTTCGACCGCGCCGCCTACACCCCGGCGCTGCTGGCCGAATTCGAATCCGGCCTCGACCGCATCAACGCGCAAGTCACCGCCGAACGCCGCGCGGTGGCGGCGGAGCTTCTGGCCTGACGGAATCGCTCGGCGCGATCTCTTCATGGACCGCTCCCGGGCGTCGAATGAGGCTCAAATTCGATTGGCGGTGAAGCCCCGGCGTGTTTCTTGATCGAGCCTCCGAGCCGCATTGCAGCGATTGCACCACCGGGGCGACGGTGCTGCCACGGTCAACGGCTCTTGAGCTCTTCCCTGCGCATGCGGCCGGCCCTGGAATTCGCGACACCTGAGTTTCATGAAGGCTCGTTCGCTCCTCCGGCGCGCGGTCTGACGGCGAAAGACGCAGTCAGGGAGCGCGCGGACAGAAACGGTGCGACCCGCGGCGGTCCCGGGGGACGCGGCGCGGGTCGCGAGAGAAAGAGCGGGAGGAAGAGCGAGGACTTGCGCGAGCAGCGCGCGGGCGCTCAGGGCAGGATCGGGATGCTCACGCCGTTGGTGAGGCCGAAGTTGTTGGGCGCGGAGAAGCCGGAGTCGCGGTGCCAGTATTGCGCGTAGAGGGTCGAGCCGGGGGTGAAGCCCTCGGCGGCCATCTGGGCGCGGCTGAAGTAGTAGCTGAAGACGCCGTCGCAGGGCAGCGAGCCGCCGACGTTGTCGATCGAGACCTGCACGGGCGTGCGGCGGATCGGGCCGCCGACGCACAGCTGGCTACCGAAGTAGGGCGTCGCGGCGGAGGTGTGCGACCAGATCATCAGGCCGGCAACGTTGGGGAGCACGTTGACTCCGACGATCTGCAGCTGGCCGACCGAGGCGCTCGCGCAGCCGCCGATGCCGATGAACGGCGTGCAGCCGGCGGAGTTGACCTTGGCCGTGCAGTAGTTGCTCGGGAACTCGGCGTTGCCGAGCGCGGTGCGCGCGCGGCCCGCGTTGGTGCCGTAGAGGTTGTAGCCGGCCGAGCCGAAGATCACGTCGTGGAAGCCGTCGCCGTTGACGTCGCCGAGGTCCGCGACGCTGTCGCCGAAGCCCTCGCCGTCGTAGTAGCCCGAGGCGGACGTGAGCAGCGCACCGGTGGCACCGCTGTGGACGTGCGCGAGGCCGGCGTTGGTCCAGCCGTTGTATTCGGCGAACGGGCTGCCGACGAGCAGGTCGCCGCGGCCGTCGCCGTCGAAGTCCTGCATCGCCGCCATCACCCAGCCGTAGTTGTCGTTGGTGCTGCCCGTGAGCGTGAGGAGCACGGCCCCGGTCGTGCCGGAGAACATGCGAATGCGGCCGGAGCCGGAGACGCCGCCGATGCTCGCGAAGGGCTCGCCCACGGCGATGTCGGGAATCAAGTCGCCGTTGGCGTCGGGCACCGCGGCGACCGTGTGGCCGAGCCAGCCCGCGGTCGTCGAGCCGCTGTAGGTGGTCAGCGTCGCCGTGCCCGAGGGCGCGCCGGAAATGCGGTAAGCGCGGCCCGAATCGAAGATGCTCGCGGCGTCGGCCTGGGGCGCGCCGACGACGAGGTCTCCGCGGCCGTCGCCATTGGTGTCCGCCGCCCCGTCGATGGAATAGCCAAAACGATCCCCGGTCGCGGCGCCGGAGTGGAGCCGGTGCAAATTGCGAGTGGCGCCCGAATAGAGGCGCACGGTGCCATTGAACGTGAACCCGCCCGTGCCCTCGCGCGGGGCTCCGACTGCGAAATCGCGCACGCCATCGAAATTGACGTCGGGCACGGCCGTGACCGACCAGCCGAATTGGTTGTCGGCGCCGTTGCCGTAGAGCTTCTCGATCGGCACGCCGGTGGCGCCGGAGTAGATGTAGGCCGCGCCGCGGTCGACCGCGAGGAACGCGTCGTGCAGCGGGGCTCCGACGAGCAGGTCCGCGACGCCGTCGTTGTCGACGTCGCCGAGCGACTCGATGGCGTGACCGAAGCGGTCGCCGGTGAGCTCGCCCTTGAGCTCGCGGATCAGGCTCGCGTCGACGCCGGAGTAGATGCGGACCACGCCGGCATCGGGCTGGAATCCGGCCGCGCGCTCGGCGCCGATCGCGATGTCGCCGAACCCGTCGCCGTTGACGTCGCCGGCCCCCGCCACCGCGCTGCCGAGCTGCTCGCCGGCGGTCAGCGAGAAGAAGTCGTACAAGGGCGCCTGCGCCACGGCGCTCGCGCTCAATCCAAGGACACTCCCGATCAGGACGACGGCACGCTTCATCTCGCTTCTCCTTCGATTGCGACGGCCCACGTCCTCCCGAAAGTGAGAGGCGCGAGCCGTGTCAACGGAACGATCCGCGCTGCGCCCGCGCCGTTACGCGGCTGGCGAGATTCCTTGAAGCCGTACCTGCGTTCGCCCCGCCGCGATGGTGCCAGCCGGCCTTGCTAGACTTCGTCCCCACGCGGAAGTGGCGAAATTGGCAGACGCGCGAGACTTAGGATCTCGTGCCGCAAGGCGTACGGGTTCAAGTCCCGTCTTCCGCACCAGCTTCGCTCGCCCGCGACGCGACGCAGCGCACGAATCGGCCTTCCTGACCCCGTGGGACGGGGTGGCGGAGCGCGGGGTAGCCGGATCGAGCGGCGTGTGCGAGACTCCGCGGTTCGATGATGAACGACGAAGTGTCGGAGGGCGCGACGGAAGAACGCGCGGGGCAGAGTGGGCGGATGGGCGACGAACAGGGTGAAGGGATGGGTGACGGGATGGAAGCCGAGAAGGGCGCAGAACAATCGAAGGCGAACGCGGCGGCCGAGTTTGCGGCGCTGGGGCTGGGCGAGGAGCTCTGCCAGGCGCTGGCGGCTCTCGGGTACGAGGAGCCGACGCCGATCCAGCGGGAGGCGATCCCGCACGTGATCGCGGGGCGCGACGTGCTCGGGCAGGCGGCGACCGGGACGGGCAAGACGGCGGCGTTCGCGCTGCCGATGCTCCAGCGGCTCGATCGCAAGCGGGCCTCGCCGGGCAAGCCGAAGGCGCTGGTGCTCGTGCCGACGCGCGAGCTCGCGATGCAGGTCGCGGAGGCGGTGCACAAGTACGGGCGCGGGCTGGGGGCGAGCGTGCTGCCGATCTACGGCGGGCAGGGCATCGGCCAGCAGCTGCGCGCGCTCGACCGCGGCGTCGACGTCGTGGTCGCGACGCCGGGGCGTGCGCTCGACCACCTCGAGCGCGGGACGCTGCGCTTCGACGACGTGCGCACGGTCGTGCTCGACGAGGCGGACGAGATGCTCGACATGGGCTTCGCGGACGAGCTCGACGCGATCCTGTCCAAGCTGCCGGAAGAGCACCAGACGGCGCTGTTCTCGGCCACGATGTCGCCGCGCATCCTCAAGATCGCCGAGCAGCACCTCGAGAAGCCGGTCAAGATCTCGATCGAGCGCGAGCGCACCGCTCCGGGCACGGCGCCCAAGGTCCGCCAGACGGCCTACATCGTGCAGCGCGCGTTCAAGTTCCAGGCACTCGGCCGCGTGCTCGACATGGAAGCGCCGACCAGCGCGATCGTGTTCTGCCGCACGCGCCTCGAGGTCGACGGCCTCGTCGAGGCCATGAACGCCCGCGGCTACCGCGCGGAGGCCCTGCACGGCGGCTTCCAGCAGGAGCAGCGCGACCGCGTGATGAAGCGCTTCCGCAGCGGCTCGGCCGACCTGCTGATCGCGACCGACGTCGCCGCCCGCGGGCTCGACATCGAGCACATCAGCCACGTCGTCAACTTCGACCTGCCGAGCGAACCCGAGGCCTACGTGCACCGCATCGGCCGCACGGGGCGCGCGGGCCGCGAAGGCGTCGCGATCACGTTCCTCGAGCCGCGCGAGCACCGCATGCTGCGCAACATCCAGCGCGAGACGGGCCAGAAGATCGCCGTCGCGACGATCCCGACCGTGGCGGAGCTGCGCAACCGCCGGCTCGAGCTGACCGGGCTCGCGCTGCGCGAGACGATCGTCGCGGGCGAGCTCGACAGCTTCCGCGGACTCGTCGAGACGCTCTCGAGCGAGTTCGATCCGCTCGATGTCGCCGCCGCCGCCGCCAAGCTCGCCCACGAGGCGAACCACGCGGAAGTGGCCGCCCACGACGAGGAACAGGACATCCCGCAGGAGCCGTTCCACGAGCGTGGCCCGCGCGACGTGCGCGCGCGCTGGGGTGCTCCCGATGAACGCCGCGGCCCTCCGCCGCAGTGGCAGGACCGGGGCCCGCGTCGGCCGCAGTTCGATCGCCCGCAGTTCGACCGTCCTCCGTTCGAGCGCCGCGGCCCGCCGCAGGAGTTCGAGCAGGACTTCGGGCCCGACCGTGGTGCGCCGCCGATGGACGCGGGCGAGCGCCCGCAGCGTGGCGCTTTCGATCGCGGCGAGCGCCGTCCGTTCGAGGAACGCGCGCCGCAGGGTGGCTTCGGCGAGTCGCTGCGCATCTTCATCGGTGCGGGGCGTTTCGACGGGCTGCGTCCGGGCGACCTCGTCGGCGCGATCGCCAACGAGGCCGGCATCTCGGGCCGTGACATCGGCTCGATCCGCATCGGGGACCGCTTCTCGCTCGTCGAGGTGCCGGCCGCGGCTGCGCACGAAGTGATCCAGGCGCTGCGCGGCACGACGATCCGCGGGCGCCGCGTAAACGTGCGGCTCGACCGCGACGAATGAGAGCGGACGGCCCGTTCCAGCGGGCCGAGCTGCGCAGCGAGCGGCGAACGACGGCGCACGCCAATGGCGTGCGCACGTCGCGCGCACCGTAGGTGAACTCACTTCCCCCACGGAGTGCGTCCATCGACGGACGGAGCCCGTGGCCGAGCGCCCTAGGTTGGTGCTCGGGATCGCGCTCGTTTTCCGACGGCGGGCACCCGGTGCGGCGC
>JAPLOE010000216.1 GCA_026692705.1 Planctomycetota bacterium | reverse complement strand
GAGCGCCACCGCCGCCGCATCCGCCGCGACGAGGAAGCTCAGCAGCGCACGCCCCGTTCGCATGTTGCGCTCGGTGTTGATCAGCGCCACCTGCGCGTCGACGAGGCTCGACTCGCTCAGGGCCACGTCCAGCGGCCGCGCGACGCCGACGTCGTTGCGCGCTCGCACGTCCTGCACCCGCGCTTCCTGCAGCGCGAGCGAGCTCTCGAGCACCGCGCGCGAGCGTTCCGCCTGCAGCACCGTGAACAGCGTGCGCGCCACGTCGAGCAGCAACGCATCCTGCGTCGCGTACAGGTTCGCGAGCCGGCGCCGCGCCTCGAAGCGCGCGCGCTGCTCCTGCGCCGCGAGCGCCTTGGGGTTGAGCTGGTAGGGCGCCTGCAGCAGCAGGTCCGAGCCATCGACCGTCCCGCTCGAACTGTCGCGCAGCACGTAGCTCGGGCTGAAGTTGAGCCGCGGCAGCCAGCTCGCCGCCTGCCGGCGCTTGTCGACGAGCGCGCGCAGATAACCCTCACCGTCGATCGAGAGCCGCTCGTTGCGCGCGTTGGCGAGCGCCATCGCCCGCTTGGCGTCGAGCGTGCCCTGCAACGGCCCGGGCTCGTCCTGCGGAAGCGCGAGCCCCGCCTCGAGCGGCCCGCGGTAGAGCGCCACGTCCCGCTTCTCGTCGATCGCGCACGCCGCGAGCGCCGCAAGCAGCGAGGCTCCGGCGACTCCGCGCGCCCTCAAGGTTCCCCGCCCCCGAACACGACTCGGAGCGGCGTGCCCGTGACCAACCCGCGCGGCCGGCGCGCGATCGACTCGCCACCTTGGAGCCCCTTGAGCACCTCGACGTTGCCATCGCGCTCCGGCCCAAGCTCGACCACACGTTCCTGCGCGATGCCATCGACGATCAGGAACACCTTGTGCACGCCGGCAAACGTCGTCACCGATGCGCGCTCGACCAGCAGCACGTTCGGCTCGACCAGCGTGTCGATCTCGGCCGTCGCGAACGAGCCCGGCCGCAGCTCGCGCTCGGCGTTGGGCACGGAGATCTCGATCTCGAACGTGCGCGTGCGCACGTCGACCGCCGGGCTCAGGCGCGCGACACGGCCCTCGAAGGCTCCCGCGTGCGAGTCCACCTTGATCTGCACCCGCTGGCCGACCGCGATCTCCCTGCCGTGCCGTTCAGGCAGGCGCACGCGCAGCTCGAGCGGATCGAGATCGACCAGATCGAAGAGCGGCGCCCCGACGTTCACGAGATCCCCGACCGACACGCGCCGCTGGGCCACCGCGTATTCGGCACCGGCGCGCTGCGCACCCGGCACGACGTGCAGCGTGTCCACGAGCCGCTGCTCCGCGCTCTCGATCTGCGCCTTCTGCGCGCGCGCCTCGGCGAGCTGCGCGCGTGCGGCAAGCTGCGCGATGCGGTGGTCGGCCTGCGCGACCGACCACGCGGTCTTGAGGTCGAGGTAGTCCTGCTCGCTCATCGCCGGCGGCACGCGCTCGCGCAGGAGCCGGCCGCGCTCGTAGCGCGCGTGCCCGTTTTCGGCCTGCAAACGCGCGCGTTCGACCGCCGGCAGCTTCTCGACGTCGATCTCGCCCTCCGGCAGCGCCTCGAGGCCCAGCCGCGCGAGCGACTGCTCGAACGCGCGCCGGCGTTCGTTGAGCGCGAGCTCGAAGTCGACCTTCTCGAGCTGCACGAGCGTCGTCCACGGCGCGAGCACGTCCCCCACGTCGTGGAAGACCTCCGCGACTCGTCCCGGCACCTTGGCGGCGATCGTCACCGACTCCTCGCCGTACAACGTGCCCGTTGCGCGCACGCTGCGCTGCAGCGGAGCCCGCCACGCCTGCGACGGCGCCACCTCCACGGACTCACGCGCCGCACTCGGCGCCTGCGCGCCCGCGCCCTCCGGCTTGCAGCCGAAGAGCGTGAGCGCGAGCGGCACGAACGCGAGCTGCGCGGCGCGGATTCGCATCACTCTCCCGCCTAGATCCCGGTGTGCGTCTCGAGGAAACGCATCAGGAGCCGCACGCCGACGCCGGAGCCCATCGAGCCGCCGACCCAGTCGCGATTGGCGCTGCCCCAGGCGACGCCGGCGATGTCGAGGTGCACCCACGGCGTCTCGCCGATGAAGTGCGAGAGGAACGCGGCGCCGATCGACGAGCCCGCGCCCGGATCGCCGAGCGCGATGTTGCGCAGGTCCGCGACCTCGCCCTTGAGCGCATCGCGGTGCAGCTGGTCCACCGGCAGCGGCCAGCACTTCTCGCCCGTCTCGTTGCCCGCCGCGAGCAGCTGGTCGCGCAGCGCATCGCGGTTGGTGAACAGGCCCGTGTACTCGTGGCCGAGCGCGATCACGACCGCGCCCGTCAGCGTCGCGAGGTCGATCACGACGTAGGGCTTCACCTTGTCCTGCACGTAGCACAGCGCGTCGCACAGGATCAGGCGGCCTTCCGCGTCGGTGTTGAGCACCTCGATCGTCGTGCCGTTCATGGCCTTGACGAGGTCACCCGGCTTGACCGCGCGACCATCCGGCAGGTTCTCGCTCGCGGGCACGATGCCGTGCACCTCGAACGGCACGTCGAGCTCGGCCAGCGCGTGGAACACGCCGAGCACCGCCGCTCCGCCGGACATGTCGTACTTCATGTCCCACATCTTCCCGGCCGGCTTGATCGAGATGCCGCCGGCGTCGAAGGTCAGCCCCTTGCCCACCAGCGCAACGCGGCCGCGCGCGCGCTTGGTCGGCTTGTACACGAGATGGATCAGCTGCGCGGGTTCTTCCGAACCGGCGCTGACGCCGAGGATCGCGCCCATGCCGAGCTTCGCCATCGCCTTCTCGTCGAGCACCTTGCACGAGATGCGCGCGCTGCGCCTGGCGAGCTTCTGCGCCGCCGCCGCGAGACCGCGCGGCGTCATGCAGTTGCCGGGCTGGTTCTGGAGGTCGCGCGCGAAGGCGTTGGCCGCCGCGAGCGAGCGCCCGCGCTCGACGCCGTCCTCGAAATCGCGGCCCGCGCCGCACAGGTGCACGTGCTTGAGCTTGGACGCCTTGGGCTTCGACTTGTGCTCGACGAAGCGATACAGGCCGAGAGCCGCACCTTCGGCCGCCGCCTGTCCCGCGCGGCGCGCGCTGCCGAGCGCGTTGCCCACGGGAGCCGCGAACCACAGGGTCGCGCTCGCGCAACCCGCCGCATCGGCGCGCTGGACGCCGAGCGCCGCGACGCGCCGGATGCGCTCGCTGTCGGCGTCCCCGGCCTTGCCGAGACCGACCACGATCACGCGCTCGAACTGTCCTTCCGCCGCGTCCGTCCCCTTCACCTCGCGGAACTCGCCGTGCAGCGACTCGAGGAAGCTGCTCCGGAGCTTGACGCCCTTCGGCAACATCGGCGCCTCGCCCTGGAAGGCGAAGCACACCAGCGCGTCGGAGCGGGAGGGAGCGGAGTCGGTCGAGTGGAACGAGAGCTTCATGCGGGGTTGGATCGGTTCTTCGGAACGGCGAGGTGGATAGGTCGGAGAGCGCGCTGGGTCACATGTCGACGTACTTCGGGCCGCCGCCGGCCTCGGGCACGACCCACTCGATCACCTGATAGGGATCGGCGATGTCGCACGTCTTGCAGTGCACGCAGTTGGAGAAGTTGATCACCGGTCCCGCGGCCTTGTTGCCGTCGACCGGATGGCCCGCGGGCCACTCGTAGACCGCCGCCGGGCAGAAGTGCTGGCAAGGATTGCCGAATTCCTGCGTGCAGCGCTCGACGCAGATCGACGGATCGGTGACGACGAGGTGCGGCGGCTGGTCCTCCTCGTGGAGCGCGCCCGACCAGTACACGTCGGTCAGCTTGTCCATCGAGGTCGTGTCGTTGTACTGCGGCTTGGCGAGGCGCGATTCCTTCACCGGCCGCATCGTGTCGCAGTCGCGATGGCTCTTGCGGCGCTCGACGAGCCCGCGCCCGCCCGTGATCATCTGCACGCCCGCGTCGAGCATGCCGGCGAACATGCCGCCGTCGAAGGCCTGGTGGAAGTTGCGCACCTTCCACAGCTCCTCCTTCGCCCACGAGGCCTCGAACAGCTCGGTGTAGCGCGCGAGCGCGGCCCCCGACGTGTCGCCCTTCTGCAGCGCGCCCGCGATCGCGTCCGCGGCGAGCATGCCGCTCTTGATCGCGAGATGGATTCCCTTGAGGCGCGCCGAGTTCAGGAAGCCCGCGCTGTCGCCGACGATGCAGAAGCCATCGCCCTGCAACTTCGGCATCGAGAAGTAGCCGCCGTAGGGAATGGTCTTCGCGCCGTAGCGCACGACCTTGCCGCCCGCGAGCAGCTCCGCGACCGCGGGATGCTGCTTCCACTGCACGAACAGCGCGTGCGGGTCGAGCTTCGCGTCGGGATGCGAAAGCCCGACGACGAAGCCGATCGAGAGCTTGTTGTCCTTCTGCCCGTAGATCCAGCCGCCGCCGTAACCCTCGGTCGAGAGCGGCGCACCGGCCGTGTGGATCACGTGGCCGAGCAGCTTCTCGCCGCGTTCGGCCGGGATCTCCCAGATCTCCTTGATGCCCGTGCCCCAGGTCTGCGGGTGATCGGGATGCTGCAGCCCCAGCCGCGCGATCAGGTGCTTGGCGAGCGAACCGCGCGTGCCTTCCGCGAACACCGTCACGCCCGCGAGGATGTTCATCCCCGGCTGGAACGTGCCCTTGGGCTCGCGCTTCTTGTCGATGCCGGCGTCGCGCGTCTGCACGCCGATCACGCGCTCGCCCTCGAACAGGATCTCCGCGCCCGCGAAGCCGGGGAACACCTCGATGCCGAGCTTCTCCGCCTCGTCCTTCAGCCAGCGCGTGACCTTGTACAGGCTGACGATGTAGTTGCCGTGGTTGTGCAGCGTCGGCGGCACGAGCGAGCCGGTGAAGCGCGTCTTCTTGCCGTTCGCGCGCAGCCAGTCGAGGCAGTCGAACTTGACCTCGCTCTCGTAGGGGCAACCCTTCTCCTTCCAGTCGGGGAAGAGCTCGGCGATGCCGCGCGGGTCCATCACCGCACCGGACAGGATGTGGTAGCCGACCTCCTCGGCCTTCTCGAGCACCATCACGCCCTTGTCGCCCAGGCCCGCGGCCTCGAGCGCGCGCTTGAGCGCGATCGCGCAGGCGAGCCCGGCCGGGCCGGCGCCGAGCACCAGCACGTCGACTTCCATCGACTCGCGTTCGGGAACCTGAGCCTGCCAGGAGACCTGTCGAACCGGCTTCTCTTGCGGTTTCATGCGACTGAGCAGGTTAGCGCCGCGCCCCCGGGGCCCGCCATTGCCCGTTCGCCCCGTCGCCGGTCAGGAGCGCTCCCCGATCCAGTGCTGGCCGTCGGGGTAGAGCTCCTTCTTCCAGATCGGCAGGCTCTGCTTCAGCTCGTCGATCAGGAAGCGGCAGGCGCGGAAGTCCAGATCGCGGTGCGGGCTCGCGACGGCGATCACCACGCTCGGTTCGCCGACCGCGACCGTACCGACCCGGTGCTGGACGAGCATGCGCAGCGCGCGCGCCCCGTCGTCGGCCTCCAGCTCGCGCCGGCAGCGCTCGAAAATGCGCGCCATTTCCGGCGCCGTCATCGCGTCGAAGGCCTCGTATTCGAGGCGCAGCACGGAACGGCCGCGATTCTCGGCGCGGGTCGTGCCCGTGAACGAGCAGATGGCGCCGCAGAGCGGATCCGCGACGCGCGCCTGCGCGAGCGCGGGCTCGAGCCGCTCGCGGCAGAGCTCGAACAGGCCGCGGGCGAGCACAGCGGCGCTGTCGGGCTCACCACCGGACACCTGAGGCAACAACGCGACCTTGTCGCCGGTCTTGAGGGCCGTCGTCTCGCTCACGTAGTCGGTCCCGACGACGCCGCGCACCACGGACAGGTCGCCGAGCTCCGGATGCCGTCGCGCAAGCTCACGCTTGAGCCCCGCGACGTCGAGCGCCTCGGGCAGGTCGTCGAGCGTGATCACGCTGCGCCCCGCGCGCTCGCGCAGGGACGCGAAGAGCTGGACCTCGAGGCGCATGGGCTCGATCCGTGCAGTCGGAACGCGGACGGGAAACGCGCGCCTAGAACGGCGTGTCGTCGACGTCGAGCGGGGCGCCGCCGCCACCGCCGCCGCCACCCTGCTGCTGGCCGTAGCCACCGCCGCCGTAGCCGCCGCCACCACCACCGCCGCCGCCCTCGTCAGAGCCGCCGCCCATCTCGCGCGAGCCGCCACCCTGACCGGCGCCAACGAACTGCCATTCGTCGCCGACGACGTAGAGCTTCGAGCGCTTCTCGCCCGACTGCTTGTCGTCCCACTGGTCGAGGCGCAGCGAACCCTCGATGAAGGCCGGCTTGCCCTTGTCGTGGTACTTGGCGAAGGCCTCGCCGCGCTTGCCGAAGAAGGTGATGTCGACGAACGTCGGCTCTTCCTTCCACTCGCCCGCGGCATCCTTGAAGCGCCGGTTCACGGCGAGACCAAACTTGCACACGGCATTGCCGTTGGTCAGGTAGCGAACCTCCGGCTTGCGCGTGAGGTTGCCCATCAGGATGACTTTGTTGTAGCTCGCCATGGTCGTCGCGCTCCGCCGTCCGTCGGTTGCGGTTGTTCGGGGATCAATCCGGAAGGGCGGGAGTATAGCCGCGCCTCGCGTGGACAGTCCCGGCCAAGACGCCTAGGATTTCCCCCATGTCGAAGCCCGAATCCCCCAAGCCGCAGAAGTCGGGCGCCGAGCGCCGCCGCTGGCCGCGCGCCGGCATCGAGTTGCCCGTCACGATCGTCCTCGACGGGATGCGCCACGAAGCCAAGGTGCGCGACATCAGCCGCGCGGGCGTCTCGTTCTACCTCGAGCGCCCGATCCAGCTCATGACCGTGCTCGGCCTCTCGCTCGACCTCCACATCGGCGGCCGCAAACACCCCATCCGCGGCCAGGGCGCGGTGGTCCGTTGCGAGCGCATCAGCCCGTCGCTGCAGCACTACGAGATCGCGCTCTTCCTGCACGACCTCGCCGAGTCCGATCGCGAGGCGATCGACCTGCACGTCAAGTCGCGGCTCGCGCTGGCGTGAATTCGCGCCGCGCGTCAGCGAACGCGCCGACACGCGGGCCCACGGAGCTCACTTCGAGACTTCGAGCACGCGCTCGAGTCCGGCGAAGTCCTTGTGCAACTTCGAAGGGCGCCCCGTGGCGAGAGCGAGCTCGAGAGCGCGCGGCCCCTGCTGGTGGCCGAGCTCGACGAGGAGCGTGCCGCCGGGTGCGACGAGCCCGAGCCCCGGACCGAGCAGGCGGCGCAGCCAGTGGTCGGGATCGTCCTGCGGCGTGAACAGTGCGAGAGCAGGCTCGTGGTCGCGAACGTCGGGCGCGAGCGAGGCGCGCTCGGACGGAGGGATGTACGGCGGATTCGAGACGACGAGGTCGAACGGCCCACGGCCGCTGAGCGCTTCGGGGCCGTTGCCCTCGATGAACTCGAGCGTGGCCGAGTGTTTGGCCGCGTTGGCGCGCGCGATCTCGAGCGCGCGCGAAGAAATGTCGAGCGCGACGCCCGTCGAGCCCTCGAGTTCCTTCGCGAGCGTGACTGCGATGCAGCCCGAACCCGTGCCGATGTCCGCAAAGCTCACCGGACGGCCGAGTTCCTTCGCTTGCGCGCGCGCAAGGTCGACGAGCAGCTCCGTCTCCGGCCGCGGCACGAGGACGCCGCTCGCCACCGCGAACGCACGCCCGTAGAACTCGCGCGAGCCCGTGATGTACGCGACGGGCTCGTGCTTGCCGCGGCGCACGAGCAGCTCGCGCGCGCGTGCGACTTCCGCTTCGAGCACCGGCTGGTCGAGCCGCAAGAACAGCTGCAGCCGCGTCAGCCCGAGCGCATGCGCGACGAGCAGCTCCGCCTCGAGGCGCGGCTCGCCCGTCCCCTTGCGTGCGAGGAACTCCCGCGCGCGCGCGAGCATCTCGCCCGCGCTGCGCGGAGCCTCCTGCGACACGGAAGGGCCGGACCTACTGCGTGTCGCGCTTGCGACGACGCTCTTCCGTGCGCGCCGCAGCCTGCGCGCGCTTCTTCGCCTCGCCGTGGGCCTTGGCTTCCTTGATCGCGAGGAACAGCGTGTAGCCAGCGAAACCGCCGGCGCCGAGAACGCCGAGGCAACCGAGGATCGTCAGGCCCTTCGCCGCGCCGTCGATGTCGAGCGTGAACGCGACCGGCAGGTTGACGAGAGCGCCGAGTCCGAGCAGCGGGATCACCATCGCCCAGCTGGGGTTGAACTTGCCGCCGAGCGCGTAGCCGTGCACCTGGCACCAGGCCATCGCCGCGACCATCACCGTCACGGACTCGACGATGCCGCCGAGCGCGCTGCTCGACATCGCACCGACGACGACGCCGGCGAGCATGATCACGAGCGCCGAGATCGGCAGCGCGAGCTTGTTGGCCCGGCCGAGGCCGTCGAGCGGCGTCTTCTTGCCGTGCGCGAACTCGACGCCGCAGTAGGCGAACCACGCGCCGAACAGCACGATCGCCTTGGCGCCGATGCGCATCAGGTCGAAGCCTTCCGGCACGAACCAGGGCAGCAGCGAGGCCACCAGCAGGCCCAGCGCCGCCTTCTGGAGCATCATCGGCGCCTTCTCGATCTCGTCGGGTCCACGCGGAGCCTCCGCGGTCGCGGTCCCCTTCGCCGGCGGCGCGCCCGCCCCGCCGGACAGCTCGGGCAGCGGCTCCAGCTCTTCGAAATCGGACGGCGAAGCGGGGTCTTGGCTGTTGGACATCGTGGGACCGGCGAGAGTTGGGAGGGATACTGGCTCTGAAACGCGCGGGGGCGCGGTCGGTTTTCAGCAGGCCGCAAATCCTAGCGCAGCCAGCCCCGGAGGTTGCACCCCCAACCGGCTTGGGCCGCCTAGAGGTTCTTGATGCGCTCCGCGCGCTCGAGGGCGAGCAGGTCGACCACCACCGGCTCGAGCTTCCCGGCCATGACGTGCTCCAGCGAGTAGTTCTCGTTGACCCGGTGGTCCGTCAGGCGGTTCTGGGGGAAGTTGTAGGTGCGGATGCGGGCGTTGCGGTCGCCGGTGCCGACCTGCGTCTTGCGCATCGCGGCGCGTTCCGCGGCCTGCCGCGCCCGCTCGGCCTCGTACAGGCGCGAGCGCAGCACGCGCATGGCCCGGGCGCGGTTCTTGTGCTGGCTCTTCTCGTCCATGCACACGACCATCGTGCCGGTCGGAAGGTGCGTGATGCGCACGGCCGATTCGGTCTTGTTCACGTGCTGGCCACCGGCACCGCCTGCGCGCATCGTGTCGATGCGCAGGTCGCCGGGGTTGATCTCGAGGTCGACTTCTTCGGCCTCCGGGAGCACCGCCACCGTCGCCGCGGACGTGTGGATGCGGCCCTGGGATTCGGTCGCGGGCACGCGCTGCACGCGGTGGCCGCCCGACTCGTGGCGCAGCTTGCGCCACGTGCCTTCGCCCTCGACGGAGAGCGTGATCTCCTTGAAGCCGCCGACGTCCGAGGGCGCGGCGTCGAACACCTCGACCTTCCAGCCCTGCGAATCGAAGTAGTACTGGTAGAGCCGGTAGAGGTCCGCCGCAAACAGCGAAGCCTCGTCGCCGCCAGTGCCGGCGCGGATCTCCATGATCACCTTGCGCCGGCTGTCGTCTTCCTCCGCGATCAGGGCGTCGACCGCCTCCTGATTGACGTTGCTCTCGTCCTCCTCGATGTCCGCGAGCTCCTCCTTGGCGAGCGCGGCCATCTCCGGATCGGGGAGCATCGCCCGCGCCTCCTCGCGGCGCTTCGCGAACCCGTCGAGCCGCTCGAGCAGCTGGACACGCTTCTCCAGCGCCCCGCGTTCACGCAGGATGCCGGGAAGACGACGGCCTTCGACGCCGCCTTCCTGCGACAGCAGCGCGGTCAGCTCGTCGTAACGAGCTTTCGCCTCGCGCAGCTTCGCGAAGAGGGCTTCGGGGAGAGCCACGGATGGAGCAATTCCGCAGGGCGCGGCGAAGCGTCCCGCGACCGGGCATCAGGCCTGCGGCTTGACCGAGGCCTTGTCGCCGTAACGGCGCTTGAAGGAGTCGATGCGCCCGGCGGCGTCGACGAACTTCTGCTTGCCCGAGTAGAACGGGTGGCAGACCGAGCAAATTTCGATGCGCAGCTCCTTGACGGTCGCGCGCGTGACGAAATTGTTGCCGCAGCCGCAGTGGACCTTGCAGTCGAAGTACTTGGGGTGGATCGTGCTCTTCATGGCTCGTGGCGTGCGCCGGTCTTGGTCGGCGCAGCTCCTGGTTCGGATGGAGGGGCGAAGAAGATAGCCCGGACGCCCCCCACCCCGCAACGGCTGGGCCGGAACTCGGGCGGAGGAGAGCGCCAAAAATGCGCTCCGGAATGGCCTCAGCGCACTTTTTGGGCCCCGGCGGCGCCGAGCAGCTCGAGGCACAGCGGCACGGGCAGGCCGACGACGTTGTCCAGGCCCCCGCCCTCGAGGCGCGTGACGAAGCGATCCGCGCTCTCCTGGATCGCGTAGGCCCCGGCCTTGTCGCGCCACTCGCCGGAGGCGACATAGGCCGCGCGCTCGGCCTCGGAAATCGTCCGCATGTGCACGAACGTGCGCTCGAAGCCGCTCCAGCGCGCGAGGTCGGCCGTGCGCACGACGCACACGCCCGTGATCACCTGATGGCGAGTTCCCGAGAGGCTCGCGAGCATCGTGTCGGCCTCGCGCTCGTCCTCGGCCTTGACGAGCAGCTCGAACTTGCCCCCGCGCTCGAGCGCGACGATCGTGTCCGCGCCGATCACGAGCCACGGGCCGTCCTGCGGCCCGCGCACGCGCGCCGCCGCGAGCGCCTTGCGCGTCGCGAGCTCGACCGCTGCCGCCGCGGGCTCGGCGAACTCGGCCAGATCCTCGTCGACGGGCACGGGCCCGACGGTGAACTCCAGCCCGGCCGCGCCGAGCAACTCACGCCGCCGCGGCGA
Source organism: Planctomycetota bacterium (assembly GCA_026692705.1). Lineage (GTDB taxonomy): Bacteria > Planctomycetota > UBA1135 > UBA1135 > F1-120-MAGs118. Next base: position 2,369 of record JAPLOE010000216.1, on the reverse strand, counting down.
GGCCGAGGCGAGCAGGACACGCTGGTTGGCCACGGAGCGCCTAGCGCTTCTTGGCCTTCTTCTTCGCCGGCGCCGGCTTCTTGACGGCCGCCTTCTTCGCCAGCGCGGCCTTCTTCGCCGCCGCAGCCGCCTTGTCGGCCGCCGCCTTCTCTGCGGCCTTCTCCTTGGCCTTCTTGAGCGCGAGCGCCTTGCGCTCCTGCTCCTTCTGATGCTCGAGCGCCTTCTTCTCGGCGAGCTTCTTCGCTTCCACCTTCTTGCGCTCGGCTTCCTTCGCGGCCGCCTCCGCCTTGCGCTTGGCTTCCGCGACCGCCGCCAGCTTGCGCTGCTCGACTTCCTTCTTCTGGCGCTGGCGCTCGGCCTCGGCCTTCGCCTTGGCGTCCGCGACAGCCTTGAGCTTGGCCTGCTTCTCGGCCTCGAGCGAGCGCTTCTTCTCGGCGATCTTGGCGAGTCGCGCCGTCTCGCGGGCGCGCTTCTCGGCCTCGAGCGCGTCCTTCTTCTTGCGCTTCTCGTCTTCCTTGCGGCGCTTCTCATCTTCCTTCTTCTGGATCACGGCGAGGCGCGCTTCCTCGCGCACGCGCATCTGCTCCTGGCGTTCCTGCTGGACCTTCCAGTCCTTGTACGCCTTCTTGCCGAACTTGCAGTCGTCGACGAGCACGCACTCGTGGCAGATCGGCTTGCGCGCGTCGCACCAGCGCGAGGCGACCTCGCCGAAACGCACGGCGAAATCGAGCTCCTCCCCCTTGGGAACGATGGGCTCGATGGCCGCGCGCGCCTTCTTGGGGCTCGCGGTGCGCGAGGCGAGGCCGAGGCGGTCGAGCACGCGCATCAGCGCCGGCGTCACCGGCAGCTCGTGGTTCGAGGCGAGCCACAGGAGGTAGTGCGCCGTGCCCATGCCGATGAACGGCAGAATCGAGACGAAACGCTGCGCGCCCTGCGAGTCATCGCGCAGGAACTCGAGCTCCATGCCGTGGCTGCGCTGGAAGACTTCCTGCAGGTACTCGCGGATGTCGAGCGCGACGACGCGCGTCTGGTCGCCGAGGTCGAGGAACTGCCCGATCTCCTGCGACTGCGAGATGCGCAGCTCGTTCCAGTCCTTGTAGGCGGCGCGCAGGCGCTGGATCGTGTCGAGCGCCTGCTCGGGGCGGATGCGGCGCAGCAGGATCGCGTACAGCCCCTGCTCGAGCAGGTTCGCCTCCGGCAACGGCTGCGGCAGCGGATGCTGGGGCTGGATCTTCGCGAGGAGCTTGGCGGTGATATCGGTCTTCTTGGACACGCGACAGCTCTCCCAAAGGAGCGAGGACGGTCAGAGCGAGACGAGACGGAACGGCGCAGGTCGGGCGGCGCCCGAGGAGCGCGCGGACTCGCGCACGCGGCGCGGCCCGCGCCCGGCACCGCGGGCGTGGGACTCACGCGGCGGCGCCAAGCCAAAACGAGGCGCGCGGCCTTTCGCCGCGCGCCGCTGGATCACTTCTTCTTCTCTTCCACCTTCGGCTTGCGGCGGTGCGCAGGGCGGGCGGCCTTGCGCTCCGCGCGCTGCTTCTTGGCGGCGGCGCGGCGCGTGGCGGTCGCGGTCGCCTTCTTGCGACCGTCGCGCTCGCGCGCAGGCTTGACGGTGATGCCTTCGATCACCTTGGCCTTGCGGAACAGCGAGGCGATCGTGTCCGACAGGATCGCGCCCTGCTTCATCCAGTGGAGCGCGCGTTCCTTGTCGATCGCGAGGCGCTTCTCCGGCGTGGCGGCGCGCGGGTCGTAGAACCCGAGGTTCTCCAGCGAGGCACCGTCGCGCGCGCTGCGCGTCTCGGTGACGTGGATGCGGTAGGAGGGGAGGTTCTTGCGACCTTCGCGCTTGAGGCGGATAGAAACGGACATGAGTGTTGGGCTTCGTTCGTCCAGAATTGGAGGGCGCAGAGTCTAGGGAGCCGCTCGCCCCGGGGCAAGCGCCAAGCCAAAGGACCCTGAACAGAATCAGCGGCGCTTCTTGCGCTTGTCCTTCTTGCGCTTGGAACCCGACTGGCGGGTCGGAGAGCTCCCCATCGGCCGTCCGGGCATGCCGAGGCCGCCGCCGGGCGCCCCCATGCCGGGCAAACCGCCCCCGCGCGCGGCCCCGCCGAACAGGCTTCCCAGCCCGCCGAGGCCACCCATGCCGCCGCCCAGCCCGAACAGCCCGCCACCGGTGTCCTTGGCCGCGAGCTCCCCCGTCGGGGACATCGAGCGCAGCGTGTCTTCCTTGGCCTTGGCGCCCAGCTTCGCGCCCAGGCCCATGCGGTTCATCTCCTTCATCATGCGCTTCATGCCCTGATGGGCCTTGAGCAGCTCCCCCACCTCGATGGGGTCCTGTCCCGCCCCGCGCGCGATGCGGCGGCGGCGCG
>JAPLOE010000215.1 GCA_026692705.1 Planctomycetota bacterium | reverse complement strand
GCAGAATAGAAATTATAAGCATCATAAGAAAATGTTTTATAATAGACAGTCTGGAAAGGAGAAAGACTTGTATGGTTAGTTAATGAAGCGGCAGTACCTTTATACCAGATAGTGCCTCCGGCAAAAGCCTCATCCGCCATGCTGCACTCGGAAGCCGATCTCGCAGCGCTGCCCCCGGCGACGCCGCGGCGCGTGCGCGAGCTGCTGGAGAGCTGCTTCATCCCGTCGCTTCGGCGACTGGCATGCGCACCTCAGGCCGCGGCTGGGCTCGAAGCTGCGACTGGCTCCCACACGAGCTCGCCCGCGTAGCGATGCGAGATCGTGCCGCTTCCGTCCATCGCCCAGAGGTGCAACCACCCGTTGTCGAAGAGCGCACGGACATCAGGGTGCTTCGCGAGCACGGCGTTCATCGCCTCGCGCGGCGCCTCGATCACCACGTTGAGCCGCAGCGGCTCGTGCACGAAGGCCTCGCCGTCGTGCACCGACTGAAGCGGAAGCCCGCTGCGCAGGTCGCCGCCGTTGCCCTCGAGCACGCCAAGCGTTCCCACGACGTTGTGCAGCACCTTGTTGCCGCTGCCGAAGGCCCTATTGTCGACGGTCGAGCCGTAGTACTGCAGGCTGATCCAGCTCGCGACCACGACCGGTGCGGTCAGGATCAGCTCGAGCACGCCGAAGCCCTCGTCCTGGCTCCAGGCGTAGGAGTGGAGGAAGCTGCGACCGCCGAGGTCGAGTCCGGCCGTGCGATGCCGCGGCGCCGCGATGAAGGCCGCGCAGCCGGCGAGCCCCCACTCGGGGCGCACCTGCGCCCAGTTGCGGCTGCGCGCCATCACGTCGTCGTCGACTCCCGCTCCGGGCGGCACGCGCAGCGCGACGGCACGCTCGCTGCGGGCGCGTCGTCCGGCCTCGGCGAGCTGCGCCTTCAGCGCGGCGAGCTCGTGCTGGTGCGACGCCGGGACCGTCGCCTCGTCGAAGATCGTCACGACGTCGGTGGTCGTGTCGTGGAGCGCCGCGAGGAAGAGCGTGTCCTCGGGAATCGGCAGCCCGGACGCGCGCAGCCCGTTCCGCACCTCGGGGTCGTTGAGCACCGCCACCGCCACCCGCGCGTTGGCCTCCCCGGTGTGCCCGCCACAGGCGCCGCAGTCGAGCCCGGTCGCGTGCGGGTTGTTGACCGTGGTCGAGCCGTGCCCGACGAGGAGCACGAGCCGCCCGAGGTTCGAGCTGAGGCTCATCGCCTTGAGCACCGTCTGCGCCATCGCGAGGCGATCGGCCGGCGCGAGCCCCGTGCTCCGGTTGGCGACCGAGGACATCGCCAGCGTGGGGCCGAGCGCGGCGCGCGCCGCGATGTCGATGCCATCGTGCGCGGGGTGCGGCACCGGCCGGGTCATGCCCAGGGCGTCGGTGACGAGCTTGCGGCCGTAGACGAGCCCGACCGGGCCGACGAAGCCGAAGCAGCTCACTGCGCCCTGTTTGAACGACCTCCAGAGGTTGGTGGCCCTGCGCGCCGTCTGGCGGCGCGCGTTCACCTGTTCCGTCCGCGCCGAGTGCTCGCCGTCGACGACCTCGGCGACGACGATCTTCGGCGTGAGCAGCACGGGGCACTGGGCGCCGCCGCTTTCCTGTCCCGCGGGGATGTACTCGATCGGGAAGCCGAAGAAGCCGGCGAAGCCGACGGTCTCCACCGACGGCGCGACAGCCTCGAGATGCCGGCGGAAGACCTCCGAGCGGACATCGATGCAGAACGCGGCCTGCGCGCTCGGCCGCGGCTGCGGCGCTGCGCCGCGCGCAGGGTCCCGCGAGTTCACGCGCGCGACCAGCTCCTGCTGGAAGCCGAGCTCGTAGGCGTGCTGGAGCACGAGGTCGAGCGCCAGTTCTCCAACCGGCTCCGCCCGTTCGGAGCGGACCGCGTCCTTGGCGAGCGCCCCGCTCCACGCTTCGCGCGCGCCCTGCCCGGCGAGCGTCTCGACGAGCGCGAGCTCCCACGCGAGCCGAACGGCCAGCAGCTGCAGCAGCGTGTCGTTCTTCTTGCCGTGCAGCTCGCTGTTCCACACCTGGTAGCGCGCGTAGGCGGCCCAGCCCGCGATGCTCATCGTCAGGCGCTGGAGGTAGCGTTCGAGCCCTGCGGGCGGGAGATCGAGGAGCTCGACACACTGGACGATCGCATCGGCCGCCGTCTCGGGGAGTCGCGCGACCACGGCGCGGAACCCGCGCAGCCCCAGAACTTCGGGCGTGCGGTCGACTTGCGCCTCGGTCTTCCAGGCGCGGAAGGCCGGCAGATCGCGCCACGGTGACTTCCACGATGACTGCCCGGCGTCGAAGTACGACGCGGCCCACTGCGAGACGCGCTCGGTCACCAGCCGCGGCAAGTCGAGCCCCGTGAGCCGGCCGAGCACGTCCGCGGCCGTCGGCACGACTTCGCAGGAGGCCTGCTCGCCCGCGCGCGCCTTCGCGCGTGCCTCGGCCGCGTCCGCGGGAAGCGACGCACCGATGGTCGCGTCGGAGCGCAGCGCCCGGATCGCCGCGTCGAGCTGAGCGTCGGTGATGCGACCGCGCCGCAGCGCCTCGGCGTAAAAGGACCGCGGCATCGTCATCCGCGCGCCGGCCAACTCGCCCATCGTGCGCGCCGCCTCCGTGAAGGGGCGATCGGTGAGCCCGAGGAACGGGTTCACGGCCACGAAGTGCTGCAAGGGCCAGACTGGCGCCACGATGCGCGAGGCGCGCTGGGCCGCCGCGAGGATCTCGCTGCGGCGAGAGGGGGAAGCGATCTCCGACACATCCAGAAGGGTCGAGGTCATCAGCGGGTCTCCGAGGCGAGGGAAGCGGGAGCGACCGGGCGCAGGGCGCCCACGAGGCGATCGAACGCGGCGTTCGTGTACAGGCCGTTGCGCAGGTGCACGTACAGCGGTGCCCAGCGCGTCGAGCGGGCGAGCGCCGGAAGCAGGAGCTGCGCCGTCGCGGCGAAGGCGAAGGCCGCGGTGACGAGCGCCATCAGCGCGAGGGTGGCGGCGCCGTGCGGCGTGACGACCGGCACGGCGCCGTCGAGCACGTGGACCGCGCCCTTCTCGAGCAGGAAGAACGCGAGCGCCGTCGCGATCGCCGCGGAGATCGTGCGCGCGAGCACAGCGAGCGGCGCGCGCGTCGTCGTGGCCTGGCCGAGCAGCTGCACCAGCGACACCGCGAGCATGGCCGCGAGCCCGACCGAGACCGGGCGCTCGAGGACCGAGACGTCGACCACCGCTCCGACCGCCGCGACGGTGCCGATCGCCAGAACGAACGCGCCGACCACCGCCAGGACACGCGGCGACGGGCCGTAGCCCGGCACGTGCGAGGCGCGGTGCACCTCGACGGCGCTGCCCGAGGAGAGGAAGGCGTGGGCCTTGTAGAGCGAGTGCGCGATCAGGTGGAGGATCGCGACCGGGAAGGCTCCGAGGCCGCACAGCAGCAGCATGAATCCCATGTGCGCGGCGCTGGAGTAGGCCAGCTGCGTCTTGATGCTCGACTGCGCGACCATCACCACGGACATCAGCAGCGCGGTGAAGCCGCCGATCAGGATCATCGCGTGCATCGTTCCCGGGGAAAGCAGCAACACCGGCGCGAGCCGCACGATCAGGAAGGCGCCGCCGTTGAGGATCCCGGCGTGCAGGAGCGCCGACACCGGCGTCGGGGTCTCCATCACCTCCGCCAGCCATCCGTGCGTCGGAAACTGCGCCGACTTGAGCGCTGCCGCGGTCGCCAGCAGGGCGACGGCGAGCGTCGCTCCGGCCGGGATCGTCCCGCTGGCCGCCGCCTCCGTCGCGCGCTCGGAGATCTCGGCGATGTCGCCCGTGCCGAAGGCGCGCGTCAGCAGCATGGCCGCGCCAGCAAGCGCCCCATCGCCGAGCCGCGCCAGCAGGAACTTCTTCCGGCCCGCGATCACGGCGCCGGGACGATCGGGATAGAAGAGCAGCAGGCGGTGGAGGGCGAGGCTCGTCAGCGTCCACATCAGCGCCAGCTGGAGCAGCGTGCCGCTGAGCACGAGCAGCATGACGGCGGCGACGGTCGTCGCGAGGCGGCCGAGGAAGGCGCCGTGCCGCGCGTCGCCCTCGAGGTAGCTGCGGCTGTAGTGCATCACGATCGCGCCGAGGAACGCGACCAGGGCGAACATCGCGGCGCTGAGCGCGTCGAGGCGCAGCCCGAGAGCGGCGAACTCCCCCCCCAGCTTCGGGCCGGTGGCAGGACCCTCGACCGCCACCAGGGCCGCGGTCAGTCCTGCGACGAGGATTCCGAAGACCCCCGTGAAGCGGGTCAGGGCGAGGACCCGGCGGGGCGTGCGACCCGGCTCGCGGACGGCGACCGCGGCGACGATCAGCAGGGAAAGGGGCGCTGCGAGGGGGATGAGCGAGAGCGTTGCGGTCATGGGACTACCTCCGTGCCCCCGCAAGCTAGTCGTCCATCATCGATAGCTCCAATTCATTGTGTATGGTTAAACGTTCTATCCTGAAGAACATAGGACCACGCGAGCCATGACCCTGCCGCTCAACTTCCACCATCTCCACTACTTCTGGGCGGTCGCCCACGAGGGCAACCTCACCCGCGCGGCCGAGCGGCTGCACGTCTCGCAGTCCGCCGTGTCGGTGCAGATCCAACGGCTGGAGGCGGAGCTGGGGCATCCGCTCTTCGAGCGCCGGGCCAGGCAGCTGATCCTCACCGAGGCGGGGCGCATCACGCTCGACCATGCCGACGCGATCTTCGCCGTCGGGCGCGAACTCGTCGGGACGCTGAAGGAGCGCGGGCGCGAGCGCACCGTCCTGCGCGTCGGATCGATGGCCACGCTGTCGCGCAACTTCCAGCTGCAGTTCCTCCGGCCGCTGCTGCGTCGCGTGGACGTCGAGATCGTCGTGCGCTCGGGGAGCCTGGCCGACCTGCTGCGCGGGCTCGAGGCGCATCGGGTCGACGTCGTGCTCGCCAACACCGCGCCGCCGCGCGACGCAGCGACCCCCTGGGTGGCCCAGCCCCTCGCGGACCAGCCGGTCAGTCTGGTCGGTCTCCCCAAGAGCGCCCGGGAGGGGCGATCGCTCGAGGAGATCCTCTCCACCGAGCCTCTGCTGCTGCCGCCGCTGGAGACGGGCATCCGCGCCGACTTCGACGCGCTGGCCGCACGCCTGGGAGTGACGCCCCGCATCACCGCCGAGGTCGACGACATGGCGATGTTGCGCCTGCTCGCACGCGAGCACGTCGGGGTGGCGGTCGTTCCCTCCATCGTCGTGCGCGACGAACTCCAGCGCGGCGAACTCGCCGAGATCGCGCGACTCCCCGGCCTGCACGAGGTCTTCTACGCGATCACGCTCGCCCGCCGATTCCCCAACCCGTTGCTCGCCGAATTGCTCCCCACGACCGATGCGCGCGCCTCCGACGCGAAGAACGGCGGCGCCTGAGCGCGAAAGCCCAGGGCCCATCGCGCGCGTCGTTTCGAGTTCGAACGCACGTCCCGAGCTATCTCGCGCTCCCATGAATCGCTGGCTCGCGCGGTGCACGTTGCGGGAGGTGTTGTTGGGCAGAACCAGTACTCGGCTGAAGTAGAGGCGGAGGCCCTGATCCGAGACTTCGTGCGGTCAGCGCGCGGCGGGGCTGGACGTCCACGCGAGGGCGGGCGCGTCGCCGACGTCGAGACTGCGGCGGATCAACGCGTGCGAAGCAGCGCGAGCGCCTTCTGCTCCTGCTCCGTCGTGGGCCATCCCTCGACGGCGTTCGCGCGGCGCTCGGGCGTCTGCGCGCCCCACCAGGCGAGCGTCGCGGCGGCGGTGTCGGCGAGCGGGCGGTAGTGCAGCCCCACGCCCTCGGCCTTGCTGCCGTCGAAGTGGCCGTTCACGGTCACTGCGCCGGGTGCCGCGGCCTGGCGGACGAGCGGCTGCCGGATCCCGGTTTCCTTCAGGACCTCCGGCGTCGCCCAGTGGAACTGCACGGGCTCGCTGGAGAGCTTCGTCAGCGATTCGAGCACCTGCCCCCAGCTCGCGGAAACCGTCGGCCCCGACGCGTTGTAGATGCCAGCCTGATCGCGCTCGCCGAGCTGGACGATCCAAGGGCAGAGATCGCGCACGTCCACCCACTGCAGCTCCGCCTTCGGGTCCGGAGGTCCGAGCACCTCGCCGCCGCTCGACACGCGCTCGACCCAATACGTGAAGCGGTCCGTCTCGTCGCCGGGACCGAAGATGTAGGTCGGGCGCACGATCGTCGCGCGGGCTCCGAGCTCCTTCTGCACGACGCGGTCGCACTCCGCCTTGAGCGGGCCGTAGGTGGCTCCGGTGACTTCCTCGACCTCCGGGCTCGGCGCCGGCCACAGCGGCGACTGCTCGTCCATGACGCCACCCGACGTCGAGTCGTAGACGGCGACGGTGGACACGTACACGTAGCGGCCGACGCGGTCCTTCAGCAGAGCCACCGAATCGCGGACATGCCGCGGAACGTAGCCCGAGTTGTCGATCACGACGTCCCAGCGGCGGTCGCCCTGCAGCGCCGCGAGCCCCGGCTCGATGTTCGCGTCGCGATTGCCGATCAGGACTTCGACACGGCCGCCGAAGAGGTCCTTCGCGGTCTGTCCGCGGTTGAAGATCGTGACGTGGTGGCCGCGCGCGAGCGCGTACTCGACCTGGTGAGGCCCCAGGAAGCCCGTGCCGCCGAGGAACAGGATGTCGAGCGGCTTCTCGGCGCGGCTCGGTTCCGACGTCGAGCCCGCCGGCTCCGTCGCGGTCTGACAACCGGCCGACAGCGCCATCAGCGCGACCGTCCACAGCAGCATTGCCCGTCGTGAAGTCATGTTCGTCCTGTGTGCGCGAATCGCGCTGCTTGGCTCGCCCGCGCGGAGCGCGAGCGCGTGGATCTTCCTTGTCGGTTGCGGGCGACCGAGGGTCGCCAAGATCGACCCGACGCGGTGGCCGAGGTTAGGGGCTCGGTGCGCGCGAAGGTAGGTCGGGCTCGCGAGTTCTGCGGGTTTTGGTCAACCGCGCGCGCGGCAAGCTCCGAAGTCCTGCGGGCGCCCAACGGACCCGGGTCATGGCTCGACGACTGCGCCTGCGGCGTGCCCCCGCTCCACCCTCGCCGCCTGCGCTGCGAGTGGGAGGCGACAACACTTCCCGCAACTTGCACGACGCCATCCAGTTCGGGATTTGCTCCTGGCACCTCCTCAACGGGCTTTCAGGGCGCCGCCCAGTAGCTGCCGAGGTGGTAATTCACGGACACGTTGTTGCTGTTCCGGTTCCGGATCATGACCTGACTGCCGGGCGCGAAGCTCAGGCCGACCGACGAGTGGAAGCTGTCGCGACCGGGGGAGACGGGCATGTTCTGCCGCTTCACCGTGATGACGCCGGCCAAGTCCTCGACGAGGTCAGTCGAGCCGTTCCCCTGTACGTCGAAGTCGGTGATGACCAGCCAACGATTCGTCGGAACGGTCGCGACCGTGACGGAGCCACCCGCAGGCACGGGAATCGAAATGAAACCCGGGAATGCGGGCGAGTCCAGCGAGTCGAACACGACCATGCTGCGCGGCGCGGCGATTCCAGACGAGCTCGACTGGGGCGTCGGGACAAGCCGCGCGTCCGCCGGGGACGCGAACAGCCAGACGACGCCGGAGACGAGGCCCAAGGCGAGCAAGAGCGATGCGTTGACTCTGATTTGCATGACGAACACTCCTTCGAGTGGCTCCCGGTGTCAGGGGCGTTGTCGCCCGCGGATGGGACGGCCCAACGGACGACCATGGGCACGATGCTACTCCCGATTCGGTTCCGTGGGGTGATGCGGCAGGCGGCACGCGCCAGAATCCGTGCGGGGTAAACCGGACGAGCGGCTCGACGCGCGGAGCGAATTCGTCAGCGGCGCCAGCATCGCGTCCATGCGAACGTCGGCAGTGATCCTCTCGTCCGTCCTGGCCGGCTGCGTCGCGACGTGCCTTGGGCGACCGTGCGCACCGGGGACGAGTTCTGGATCGACCCTCGCGAACTCGAGCGTCACCGCCGCTGAGCCGGAGCCCGTCGCGCTCGACGCCGCGATCCTGCACCCGTTCCGTCGCGCGGCGGGGCAACAGCAATTCGGAGCGGTGTGGCGCTGCACGAACGCTGGCGTCGCCTGAACGCGACGTTCCATTTTTCCGCGCGCGACGGCTTCTCGGCTTTCGGGTCAGGCCAACCGATCTCTCGCGCGTTTCGTATTGAACTCGGGCGCGCGTGAATCGCTATTCTGGCGCTCCCATGAACCGCTGGCTCGCGCGGCACCTCGAAGATGATCTGCGCCAAGTGCACGGGTACCGGCGAGGTCAACACCGTGCTCCTGTCGAAGCCCGCCGCCCCCTGCGACGATTGCGGCAAGTCGGGCTCCGTCAAGTGCACCGAGTGTTCCGGGGGTCGCGTCACCTGCCGAACCTGCGAGGGCAAGGGCCGCGCGCGGAGAGAGTGCCCCATCTGCGTCTCGACCCGCAAGGCGCCGTGCGGCGGCTGCATGTTCGATTCCGATCTCTCCTGGACGACCACCGCCGAGTGCCTCGCCAACGCTGGCCGAGGCCCCGCCGCCCTGGCGCACCTCGATGTCGCCATCGCTCGCCTCGAGGCTCGCAACGCCGAGCGCCTCCAGCACTACGTCGGCAGCGAGAAGGAACGCCAGGCCTTCGCGAGGAAACTCGCCAAGGAGGTCACGACCTTGAAGACCCGCCGCTCCGAACTCGCGAAGAAGTTCGGCCTCTAGCGTCTCTCGTCCCGCCGCCGAAGCTCGCGCCTCACACCGGTTCGGCTCCGGCGCGTCGGTCGCACAGCGGATCCTTGTCCGTCGCGCCTTTTTCGATCTGCAACCACAAGCGGAGCTCGTGGCGCGTCACGAAATCGCGGACGGCTCGTGCGAGCGCGCGCGGCATGCCCCGGCGACGGCGTGGAAACAACACTTCCCGCAACGTGCACCCATTCGCGGTGCAGGAAATCACTCCCGAGCGGAGCGTCGTGAGTGGGAGCGAACGCGAGTGTTGGGCGCTGCCGACGGTCAGGGGCCGAGCGGATCGCGAGAGCGCGTGCCGCTCGAACGCGCACGCACGAACCACTTCTCGAGTTCGCTCACCGCCAGAAGGCTCGCGCCCGCCGCTGCGGTCACGCCCCACTCCAGCGCGTCCAGCGGCTGCGTGCGCAGCAAGGCGCTCGACAAGTACGGTGCATGGAGCGCGGCGACCTGCAGGACGAGCACCAGCGAGAGCACGGCCAGCATGGTCGGGTTGCTCAAAAGGCCCTGGCGGAAGAGAGACTCGCGCGACGAGCGCGTGGCCAGCGCCTGGAACATCTGCATCACCGCCAGAGTGGTGAACATGAGCGTCTGCCAGGGCCCCTGCGGGTCGCGCTGGTGACTCCAGAATCCGACGGCGACCGCCGTCAGCGCGATGAACGCGCCGTTCCACAGCACGCGCACTCCCAGCCCGCCGCTGAAGATCCCATCGGAGGGTGAATGCGGTGGCCTGCGCATCACGTCGCGCTCGGCGGGTTCGGCGCCCAGGCTCAGGCCGAGCAGACCGTCGGTCATCAGATTGAGCCACAGGAGCTGCAGGGGAAGCAGCGCTACGTTCTGCGCGGGCGTTGCTCCGACCGCGAGGAACGGCAACGGCCACAGGAGCATCGCGCCCACCTTGCCGATGTTGCCTGCGACGGCGAACTGCACGAAGCGCCGCAGGTTGTCGTAGATCACACGGCCCTCCTCGACGGCCGCGACGATGGTCGCGAAGTTGTCGTCGCGCAGGACCATGTCGGCCGCTTCCTTGGAGACATCGCTTCCGGTGATGCCCATGGCGACGCCGATGTTGGCCTGTTCGAGCGCTGGCGCGTCGTTGACGCCGTCGCCGGTCATGGCCACGACGTGCCCGTGCTTCTGCAGCGCGGCGACGATGCGCAGCTTGTGCTCCGGCGCCACGCGCGCGAACACTCCGACGCGCTGCACGACGGCTTCGAGCTGCTCCTGGCTCATCGCCTGCAACTGGGCTCCGGTGAGCGCGTCCGACTCGCTCTTGATGCCCAGCTCGCGCGCGATGGCCACTGCGGTCAGCGGGTGATCGCCGGTGATCATCACCGGCCGGATCCCTGCGCCCGTGCAGCGCGCCACGGCCTCGCGCACCTCGGGTCGCGGCGGGTCGATCAGCCCGAGCATGCCGACGAAGGTCAGCTCGCGCTCGCTCGCGAGCGTGAGGTCAGGATGCGAGACCTCGCGGAACGCCACGCCCAGCACGCGCATGCCGCCGCTCGCGAGTTGAGCGTTCGCGGCCAGGATCCGCCGCCGGTGCTCGTCGCTCGCCGGCTGCGACTGGCCGTCGATCCAGACCTTGCTCGAGATCTCGAGCAAGCCGTCCACTGCGCCCTTGGTGAACGCAACGAACGCAGGTTCGCCGCCGCTGAGTGCGCCCAGCGCCGCGTGCAGCGCTCGGTCCTGCGGCCGGCGGTGCGCGGTCGTCATGCGCTTGCGTTCGGAGTCGAAGGGCAGCTCGCCGACCCGCGGCATGAGCTCGAGCAGCGCCGCTTTCGGCAGCTTCGCCCGCCGCGCGGCGGCCAGCAGCGCGGTTTCGGTGGGATCGCCCAACGTCACGGCCTGACCGTCGTCCTGTTCGTTCAATTCGGCGTCGTTGCACAGTGCGCCGCCGATCAGGACCAATCCGACGGCCTGTGCGCTCAATTCGGCCTGCGCGGAGGCCGGGTGGGCCCGGTCGCCGCGCGCGTCGTCGAGCGTGAGTCGATGGCCGGCGACGTCGACCACGGTGACCGTCATGCGGTTCTGCGTGAGCGTGCCGGTCTTGTCGGAGCAGATCGTCGTGACCGAGCCCAGGGTCTCGACCGCTGGCAGCTTGCGGATCAACGCATCGCGCCGGAGCATGCGCTGCGCGCCGCGTGCCAAGGTGAACGTCACGACTGCGGGCAGACCCTCGGGGATCACGGCCACCGCCACGCTGATGGCCGTCAGCAGCATGTCCGCCAACGCCTCGCCGCTCGCCACTCCCACCGCGAGGATCGTCAGAGCCGCGAGCGCGCCGACAACGGCCAGCTGCTTGCCGACCGAGTCCAGCCGCCGTTGCAGCGGCGTCGGCTCCGATTTCACGTCCGTCAAGAGCGACGCGATCTTGCCCAACTCCGTCGCCATGCCCACGCCGACCACGAGCCCGCGTCCGCGTCCGTACGTGACACGCGTGCCGCAGTAGCCCATGTTTCGACGGTCGCCGAGGGCCTCGTCCGCCTGCGTGAGCGCCGCCACGTGCTTCTCGACCGGCTCGGACTCGCCCGTCAGCGCGGCCTCTTCGATGCGCAGGTTGACCGTCTCCACCCAGCGCAGGTCCGCGGGCATGAGGTTGCCGGCTTCGAGCACCACCAGATCGCCGACCACCAGCTCGCGCGCGTCGACCTCGTGCGCGGCGCCGTCGCGCACCACGCGCACGCGCGGCGACGAGAGGCGCTTGAGCGCGGCGATGGCGCGTTCGGCGCGGTATTCCTGGAAGAAGCCGAGCAACCCGAACAGCACCACGATCCCGAGGATCGCTCCGGTCTCGAGATGCTTGCCTAGGGCCAGTGAGAGCAGCGCGGCGCCGATCAGGATCAGCACCATCACCGAGGTGAATTGCTCCCACAGGATGCGCCACGGGCTCTTGCCTCCGCGCTCCTGCAACTCGTTCGGCCCGTCGCGCTCGAGGCGGCTCGCGGCCTCCTGGCGGGTGAGCCCTCGCTCGGCGTCGGTCGACAACTTCCGCGCGACTTCCTCCGCAGCGAGCAGATGCCAGTTCATGAGGCCCATTCTCTAGCACGCAACCCTCCTGCCGCGATACGCGGCGTCCGGCACGGACACCGCGCGCGGTCCGACACCGAGCTCGCTCGAACAGCGCCGACTGCCCACAGAGACTCGAGGCCGACAGCCTCTGGCCCGACTCTGAAAGCGGAAGTTTGTTTCGTGAAATAAATGGGGTGGCCAGCGGCGCGGAAGAAATCTTGCGCGCTGTCGTGCGCGTTCTGACCGATGGAGGTGGCGTGCGCTCGAAGCGGCGTGTTCCAATCGCTCCGTCGTGCCCAAGAAGACCAGTCCCAAGCCTCGCTCCCGGCAGCCGCGCGCCGCGCGCCAAGCCGTCCACGACGCACCGAAGCTGGCGCAGATCGCGAGCGAGCTCGCCGAGATCCGCGCCGACATGCAACGGCTGGAGCAAGCCGGCCTGGCGGCCCACCCGGGGATCCACCCCTCCTACCAGCTCAGCGCGCGCAATCTCCTGCACTACCTGGCGCTCCGCTCGCGCGACCCGCGCGCGCTGCAGGCGCAGCTGCGGCGACTGGGGTTGTCGTCGCTCGGTCGCTGCGAGGCGCACGCGCTGGCGTCGATCGAAGCAGTGACGGCCGTCGTCGCGCAACTTTCCGGCCGCCGGCCCGAGCCCGCTCCGACGACGCAGACGCGCGTGAACATCGGGCAAGGCGAGCGCGTTCTGGAACGCCACGCGGATGCGCTGCTGGGCCCCGCGCGGGCCGAGCGGCGCGTGCGGATTCTCGTGACGATGCCCGATCAAGCTGCCGACGAGCCGCGCCTGGTCGAAGGCTGGATCCAACGCGGGATGGACCTTGCGCGGATCAACTGTGCGCACGGAAACCCCACCGAATGGGAGCGCACCGCAGCCAACGTACGCCGCGCGGCCAAGCGCGCCGGGCGCGCGTGCCGCATCTTCATGGACCTCGCCGGCCCGAAGTTGCGCACGGGTCCGGTCGCCGCGGGGCCGGCGGTGCTCAAGCTGCGGCCCCTGCGCGACGCGCTCGGAGCGGTGGTCGCGCCGACGCGAGTGTGGCTCACGAACGCGAGCGCGCCGTCCTCCGCACCGCCCGGTTGCGCGGGCGCCCTGCCGGTCGACGCGGCTTGGCTCGCGGCCCTCGCGCCCGCTGACGAGATCGGCTTCCACGACGCACGCAACGCAGCGCGGCAGTTGATCGTCAAGCAGCGCACGCGCGGGGGCGCGGTTTGCGAGCTTCGCGCGACGAGCTACTTCACCCCTGGGATCGTGCTGCGCAAGCGCGGAACGCGCGGCGCGGCTGGCGCCTGCCGCATCGGTGAGTTCGCTGCGCGCCCGGGGGAGATCCTGCTCTCCCGCGGCGATCACATCGTGCTCACGCGCTCGCTCGAGCCGGGCCGCGGCCCGCAACTGGATCAGCGCGGCCGCGTGCTGACGCCGGCGCGGATCGGCTGCACGCTCCCGGCGGTCTTCGAGCACGCGCGCGTGGGCGAGAGCGTCTGGCTGGACGACGGCAAGATCGGCGGCCGCATCGTCGCGGCATCGGGCGAGCAGCTCGAGATCGAGGTCACTTCGGCGCGCGCGGCGGGCTGCAAGCTGCGTGCGGACAAGGGCATCAACCTGCCCGACACCGAGCTCGCGCTGCCCGCCTTCACCGCCAAGGACCAGGCCGATCTGCCCTTCGTCGTCGAGCACGCCGACATGGTCGCGCTGTCTTTCGTGCACTCGCCGTCCGACGTGCAGGAGCTGGAAACGCGGCTGGCGGAGCTGGGCCGCCCCGAGCTGGGCATCGTGCTGAAGATCGAGACGCGTCGCGCCTTCGAGCGTCTGCCGCAGCTCCTGCTCGCCTCGATGCAGAGCCCGTGCGACGGCGTGATGATCGCGCGCGGCGATCTCGCCGTGGAGTGCGGCTTCGAGCGCCTCGCCGAAGTGCAGGAGGAGATCCTGTGGATCTGCGAGGCGGCGCACGTGCCGGTGATCTGGGCGACGCAAGTGCTCGAGACGCTGGCGCGCGAGGGCCGCCCGTCTCGTGCCGAGATCACCGACGCCGCCATGAGCGAGCGCGCCGAGTGCGTGATGCTGAACAAGGGCCCGCACATCGATCAGGCGCTCACCGTGCTCGACGACATCCTGCGCCGCATGCAGGGCCATCAGCGCAAGAAGAGCGCGATGCTGCGTCCGCTCGGCCTCGCGCGCCGGCCGATCGTGTGAGCGGCCGCCGTTTCGGGCCTCCGCGCGCCGCTATTTCTTCGCGGCCTGCGCGCGCAGCGACTTGCCCGCGATGACGAAGGCGCGTGCGGCCTCGGGGCCACGCGAGGTGTCGAAGGGCGCGGTGACGATCAGCTCGGGGATGCGATCACCATCGAGGTTCGACATTGGAGCGACAGCGAAGCCCAGGCCGCAGCGCGCAAGTTCGCCGGTGACGCGGGCGACCACGGCGCCTTTGTCGACCGCTGCGCCCCGCGCGCGTTCGCGCTTGTCGGGTCACTCACCACTCGCGCGGAGCTCAAGCTCAATTCCGACGACTTGGCCATCCGCCCACGCGCGAGTTGGGACGACCCTGAGCGCGATGCCTTCCGAGCCTGTCGCACTCGGCAGTTCTGCCGATGGGGGCGAGCGCGAGAGCGGGCTAGCTTGCCGAGATTCCTCCGGTCCGCGACGCGCGACCTGAAGACGCTCGGCGGCGGGTGCTCGTGCGCCGGTCCGCCGCGGACGGATCGCGGCGCGGGATCGGACTCGCGCAGTGCCTTCATGAGTAGTGCCGACAAGTCCCCTCGCCTGGTCACGCTGGCAGCGTGCGTGCTCGTGATCGCGGCGTTGTACTGGGCGCGGAGCGTGCTGATGCCGTTCGCGCTCGCGCTGCTGCTGAGCTTCCTGCTCGCACCGCTGGTGCTGCGCTTGCAGCGCTGGCACTTCGCGCGAACTCCAGCGGTGGCCACGGCGGTGCTGCTCGTGCTCGGCGCCTCGAGCGCGCTCGGCTGGCTCGTGCTGGGAGAGGTTCGCGACGTGGCCGCTGGCCTGTCCGAATCGCAGCAGAACGTGCACGACAAGCTGTCCGCCCTGCGCGCGGTCCTGTCGAAACCGCTCGGGGAGGCCACGCGGCTCGTCACCGAGCTCGGAGCCGAGGCTCCGAGCGTCGGCACCTCCGCGACGGACACGACGCCGATCCAGACCGTGAGGATCGCCGAAGCGACTCGCGGCCCGTTCGAGGTCCTGCAGGATGCGCTCGGGCCGACGTTCGATCTCGCGGTCACGGCCGGCATGGCGTTCTTGTTCGCGGCGATGATGCTGCTCCGCCGGGACGACCTGAGCGACCGCTTCATCCGCATCGTCGGCAAGGACCAGATCCTCGCGACGACACGCGCGCTCGAGGACGCGTCCAAGCGCGTGAGTCGCTACCTGTGGCACCTGATGCTGCTCAACAGCGTGCATGGACTCGCGGTCGGGATCGGCCTCAGCCTGATCGGGGTGCCCAACGCGTGGCTGTGGGGAGTGCTCGCGGCGGCGCTGCGCTTCATCCCGTACATCGGCCCGTGGGTCTCCGCCATTCTGCCCCTGCTCGCCTCGCTCGCCGGATCGCCCGGCTGGACGCAGCCGCTCTTGACGCTGGGGCTGTTCGTGCTGCTCGAGCTGATCAGCAACAACCTGCTCGAGCCGTGGATCTACGCCGCGGGCACGGGCATCTCCCCGCTGGCGATCCTGATCGCGGCGCTGTTCTGGGCGTGGCTGTGGGGCCCCATCGGGCTGGTGCTCTCGACGCCGTTGACGGTCTGCCTCGTGGTGATGGGGAGGTACGTGCCGCAGTTCGAGTTCCTCCACCTGCTGTTCGGGGATGCTCCCGGCCTCTCGCCGCCGTCGCGCCTGTACCAGCGCCTGATCGCGGGCGACCAGCTGCAGGTGTGGGTCGTGCTGAGCAAGGAGCTCGAGCGCTCGCCGCTGCAGGAGGTGTACGACGCGGTGGTCCTGCCCGCGCTGTCGATGGCCGAGCAGGATCGCCAGCGCGGTGCGCTCGATCCGCAGGCCGAGGCGCTCATCGACGAGTCGATGCGGCTCCTGCTGGAGGAGGCGGGAGAGCAGGCCGACGCGAGCGTGTCGCAGCCTCGAGTCGACGCGACGCGGACGCACGCCGACGCGCTGCACGTGCTGTGCATCCCGGCGGGTGGCGCCGCCGACGCCCTGGCCGCGACGATGCTGCGCCAGGTGCTCGAACGCGACGGTGTGCAGGTCGAGGTCGCCTCGACCGTCGAGCTTCCCGGCGAGACGCTCGAGTCGATCGACAGCCGCCAGGTCGACCTCGTGTGCATCTCGGCCCTGCCGCCGTCGCGCTTCATGCACCTGCGCTATCTCTGCAAGCGCCTGAAGAGCCGCTACCCGGACCTGCCGATCATCGCGGGCGTCTGGACGCTCGAGCCCGAGGCGCAGGCGCTCGTCGCGGTGACCGCGGTCCTGCCGGGCGTCAGCGTCGTCACCTCCCTGCGCGAAGCCCGGGAACGCGTGCGCCAGCACGGACCGATGCTGCGCTCGAGCCCGTCCGAGCCGCCGTCGAGCTCCTCTCAGGAAGCCGAACACCCCGCGCTCGACGCAGGCCTCGAATCCCACCCCGTGCCGCTCGGAGCGTGACGCCCGCGCCGCGTCGCGCGCCACGGCCCCAGCCCGCCTCGCCCGCCCACCCACCCGCTGCCTAGCCTCGATAGAGACTGGCGGCCTCGGGCTCTTCGCCGCGGAGGATCGCGCAGACGTTGCGGGCTGTGCTGGCGCACATGGCGCGATAGGTCAACGCGGTGAGCGATGCGGTGTGGGGGGTCAGCACCACTCGCTCATGGGACAGCAGCGGATCGTCGGCGTCCGGGGGCTCACCCTCGAGCACATCGGCAGCGAAGCCTCCGAGGTGGCCGCTGGCAAGTGCGGAGCGCAACGCCACGGCGTCGATCAGCGCTCCGCGGGCCGTGTTCACCACATGGGCGCCGGGCTTCATCGCTGCGAGCTGGCGCGCGGACAGGATGCCGCGGGTGGCTTGGGTCAGAGGCAGGTGCAGGGTCAGCACATCGCACTGCGAGAGCAGCGCATCGAGCGACGTTCCTGCATACGGATCCGGGACCTTGCGACCGTCCCGCTCGGCGACCAGCACGCGCATTCCAAAGACGTGCGCGAAGCGCGCCACTCGCTGGCCGATGCTCCCAAAGCCGAGCACGCCCAGCGTCAAGCCGCGGAGCTCGTTGCCGTTGTAGCGCACGCGCTCTTCCCAGCGACCTTCGGCCACCGCCCGCGACTGTCGGGTGATGCCGCGCACGAGGTCCAGAATCAACGCGATCGTGTGCTCCGCGACGGTGTCCGCGTTGCCTCCCGGCGCGAAGACCACGGGTACGCCGAGGCGCAGGGCTGCCTTGGTGTCCAGATTGTCGAGCCCAACTCCGGCCCGCGCGATGACCTTGAGCCGGGGGCAGCGCAGCAGCAGCGACTCGGTGATCCGTCCGCGTCCACGCGTCAGGATCGCATCGACGGAACCGAAGTCGCAGAGCGGTGCATTGGGGTCTTCGGCCCTCACCAGCGTCCCTGCGGCACCGAGCAGGGCCTCGGCTTCGGGATGCAGGGACTCGAGCAACAGGATCGTCATGCGGGCTCGTGCGCACCGAACGCTGCGCCCGGTTCCATGCGGTACATGCCGCGCTCGGGCTCCACGAGCTCGTCGGCGAGGACTTCGGGATCGATCGCGACGCCCTTGCGGCTGGCGATCTCGACCAGATTTCCCGACGGATCGCGGAGGAACATCTGCATCACGCCGTTCGGAAGCTGGCGCACGCGTCCCCAGACAGTCAGATCGATGACGCCGGCGGTCTTGGCACGGCGAAACACGTCCTCGAAGCACGGGACAGCGAGGCAGAAGTGCCCACGGTGCTGGTGCACGTCCTCGAGCTCGTTCATGTGGATCTGCTGGCTCTCCCCGATGCGGAAGAACTGCGAGCGGAATTTCTGGTCCGGGGTGCTGTCGAGCGGCAGGCCGACGATGTCGCGATAGAAGGCCACCGCGAGGTCGAGGTTGTCGACGTTGACGTTGATGTGGTGCAGGTGGAACTCGGCCATGGTTGCCCTCGGGAACTGCTCTCAGCATTCGCGGGTGTGGCGACGCAGGAATTCGGGATCCGGGACCACGCCGAATCCAGGCCCGCGCGGAGGCAGGAGCGCACCGTCGTGCAGGGCGAGGTCGATCGACGCCATCTCGCGCAGCAGCGGCGCGCCGCCCATCGGCACTTCCACCAAGACCCCGGCAGGGCTGGCGAAGGCCAGCGTCCTCGCCGCCTGAAAGGTGATCGCCGAACCCCAGCTGTGCGGAGCCAGCTCGAGGCGGTGCGCATAGGCGAGTGCCGCGATTCGCAGGCCCTCGCTCAGGCCGCCCGCGATGGCGAGGTCCGGCTGCAGGACATCGAGCGCGCGCCGCTCGAGCAGTTCGGCGAAGTCAAAGGCGGTGAACTCGCTCTCTCCGGCCGCGATCGGCAGCGGACTGGCCGCGCGCACCTCGGCGAGTCCAGCTCGATCATCGGAGGCGACGGGCTCCTCGACGAAGCGCAGCCCCAGCGGCGCCGCCGCGCTGCAGAAGCGCTTGCTCTCGGCGACATTCAGCGTGCCATGGGCGTCGCACATGATCTGCACATCGGGGCCGAGGGCCTGTCGGGCCGCGCGCACGCGCTCGAGGCTCGACTCGATGCTCCCGTCCATGGCTCCGATGCGCATCTTGACGGCCCGGAAGCCCTCCGTCACGTAGCGGCCGAGCTCGCTGCCGATCGACGCCGCGGGAGCCCAGCCACCGCTGGCGTACGCAGTGATTCGATCACGACATGGCCCGCCCAGGAGCTCGAGGACGCTGCAGCCCCGTGCCTTGGCGGCGAGATCCCAGAGCGCAAGGTCGACTCCGCTCATGGCAGCGACGTGGATCCCACGCCGACCGAGGACGGGCATGGCGCGCCCGGAGCGCTCGGCGTGACCGGCGCGCGATCCGTTGTACATGCGCTGCCACGCACGACCGACATCGAGCGCCTCGTGACCGACGAGCAGCGGAGCGAGCTCATGGCGGATGATCGAGCAGAGTGCCGCTCCATGGCCTGCGCTCCCGACGGCGGGCTTGGCCTCGCCGTATCCGACGAGTCCGCTGTCCGTCGTGATGGTCACGAGCACCATGTCGAAGGCCGTGATCCGACCGAAGTCGGAAACATGCTGCCGCGCCGCATCGAGCGGGCAGTGGATCCAGGCAGCCTCGACGGAACGGATCTTCACGGCTTCAGCGGATCAGGGGCAGCAAGGTCTTCGAGGCGACCTCGTAGAGCATCGTGTAGTACTCCTCGCTGAGCAGGCTCGACCCGTGGTCCTGGATGAACTTCAGCTGCTCCGGCGAGATGTCCACCGGGTTCTTCTCCACCTGGTTGGGCCACGGGCAGACCGGCGTGCGATCGATGGGAGCCACCGCCTCCATCGTCAGAGCGCCCTGGTAGCCGACCTCGCGCAGCGTGGCGACGAACTTCCGCCAGTCGATGCTGCCCATGCCGGGAGCGAGCCGGTTGTTCTCGGCGACGTGCACGTCCGCCAGCCGCTTGCCGACCTTGCGGATCGCGGCGTGCATGTCCGCCTCCTCGATGTTCATGTGGAACACATCGAGGCAGACTCCGCAGTTCGGCCCGACATCCTCGGCGAGGCGCAGGGCCTGGTCCGCCCGGTTGAGGAAGTAGGTCTCGAAGCGATTGAGCGGCTCGATCGCCATCTTCACGCCACACTTCTGCGCGTGGTCGTAGACCTCCTTGAGGCCGTCGACGACCCACTTCCATTCCTCCTCCGGCGTGCCGTCGGGGACGACCTTGCCGACCGTGGCCGGAACGATCGTGCACTCGGTGCCCTCGAGTTCCTGCACCATGGTGACCACCGACTTGACGTAGCCCACCGAGGCGGCTCGCTGGGCTTCGTTGGAGGCGGCGAGGTTGCGCTCGCCGAGGGTCAGCGTCACCGCGCCCCAGCAGCGGATGCCGTGCTGCTTCAGCGCCGCACGCGAGGCCTTCGTCTCGTACTGTCGGGGCTCCCCGCTGATCTCGATGCTCTCGAAGCCCAGGCGCTTGATTCGGCGCAGCGTCACTTCGAGGGGCTCGGCGCGCATCCAGTTGTGGGTGGAAAGGTGCAAGTTGTCTCCGGTGATTCTGGGGGAGTGCGGGTCCAGTGCGACGCGCTCATGCTAGCGCCCCGCTGCAGGCTCCGGGCGGGAGTCAGCGGTAGTCGGCCGGCTTCTTTCCGGCGACATGCTTGCCGAAGCCGAAGGGGCTCGGCGCGTACGTGCCGACGAAGTCGACCGGGGTCGCGTCCTCGATGGCGGCTTCAGCGCCGGTGGCCCACAGCACCGCGTTGATGCAGAAGCGGCGCAGTCCCTCGTTCTGCAAGTCGACAGCCGCGCCCATGGTGGTGCAGATGACTCGCGAGGTCTTGCCGAGCGCTCCCTTGTATTCCCGCACCCAAGCCAGCGGCTGCATCGGCTCGTTCTTCGCTCCGGCGACCGGCTTGTCGGTGGGGCTCATGCCCTCGAGCACCTGTCCATGGAGGAGCACCTGATCGGTCGGAGCCAGATGAACGACCGAGTAGACGTCGGTCGGTCCCCAGATGTCTCGGCAGCCTCTCAAGATCGGATGCGTCGCGAAGGCCGGGTTGATGACTCCGCGCGTGCTCTCCTCGCCGTGCACACCATGGTGGCTGATCCAGGTCTCTCCGAGCACGGCCTGCCCCCAGCCGCCGGCGGGATCGGAGCTCGCCCAGCTCCACTTCGCGTACGGGCTGCTCTTGTTCCGCGTGTAGTGAAAGGCATGCGTGGAGGTGCGCAGGCCGAAGATCGGCTTCCCGGAGTTCGTGAACTCGATGATCGGGGCCATCTGCTCGTCGGGAAGCTCTCGGAAGCGAACCTGGATCACCATCATGTCGGCACCGGCGAGCAGGTGCGTGCCGGGAATGTTGTGCGGATGGTCCGGCTGGATCGTGCCCGTGGTCGGGTCCACGGCAAAGAGCACCGTGCACTTGTAGCCAAAGCGCTTCGACAGGATCCGGGCGAGCATCGGGAAGGCCTCTTCCGAGCGGTACTCGTCGTCCCCGGAGACGAACACGACGTGCTTGCCCTTGCCAGGCCCCTCACCGCCCTCGAAGGTCAGCCAAGGATCTTCGGCATGCCCCGCAGCAAGCACGGCCACGAGCAGACAGGAAGGCAAGGTCGGAAGGAGCATGTGCGGAGCTCGGGTGGATCGCTGCCGCACGCAAACGGCAGCTGTCCTGGGTAGCGTCGCACGCGAGCCAGCAGGATCGTCGGGATCTCTCTCGGTGCTCGCGAGCGCGCACTCGAGTCTAGCGGTGGGCCCGCTGGGTGCATCGAGGCGAGCAGCCGACGGCGAGGCACCACCATCGCAGCATGTCGTTGGTCGTCAGGAAGGCGGCATCGCCAGCGCGAAGACTGGCAGGCGATGTTGCCACGGCTCGCTAGCGTGGTGACGACAGTCGATGCGACGCGCGCCGGTCGTGGTCACCGCCACGGCCCGGCTTCGCTCACCGCGATCACCCGCTCGCCCTCGACCCGGAACAGTCCTCGATACCCACCCAACCAGATCCGCCCGGCGGCGTCTTCGTGGGTGCACTGGATCGCGTTGGTGTCGAGGCCATCGGCGGCGGAGTAGTTGCGGAACTTGCTGCCGTCGAAGCGATAGACGCCGGCGTTCTCGACCGGGAACCACACGTGGCCCTGGCGATCCTCGAAGAGGTCCCAGACTTCTTCTCCGCGCACCCCCGCGGACTCACCGACGGCGGTCAGCTTGCCGTTCTCCAGATAACAAACGCCGCCGTAGTGGGTCGCGAACCAGACACGGCCGGTGTGGTCCTCGAGGATGCAGTTCACGCTGGCGTCGGTGAGCCCCTCGGCCGTGCCGTAGGTGGTGATGGACTTGCCATCGAACGCGTGGGCGCCGGCGCTGGTGGCGAACCAGATCCTGCCGGTTCGGTCTTCGGTGATGGCGCGCACCATGCGGGCGCTGCTCACACCTTGGTTGGAATCCGGGGTTCCCTCCGGCAGCGCGAACGGAGCGAAGCGCACGCCGTCGAACCGGCACGCGCCCTGCAGGGTGCCGACCCAGAGCGTGCCGCTGCGGTCGAATTCGAGGCACCAGACGTCGCTGTCCGGCAAGCCGTCGAACGACGAGTAGTGCACGAAGCGCTGGCCGTCGTACTTCGTCACGCCCGCTTCGGTGCCGATCCACAGGTTGCCGGCGGGATCCTCGCCAAAGGCGCGCACGGCGCTGCCCGGCAGGCCGTCCGTGGGCCCGAACCACTCGAGTCGGGTGCCGTTCCAGCGCGCTGCGCCGTCGCCGTTGGTGCCGAGCCACAGGTCGCCGCGACGATCCTCGTGGATCCGGCGCACGAACTCGGCGATCGGCTTGGCCGGCGAGGAGGGCGGCGCAACGGGCTCCGTTCGGGGTGCTGAGACACATGCGGCCATCAGGCCGAGCAGCGGCAGCAAGCACGGGATCCGACCGACGGAGGGGAAGCGCGGCAGGCGGGCGGAGAGGGTCGGCATGAGTGGGCGCAGTCGAGTGGGGGGCGGCGCGTTGGGAGCGCTGACCCTAGGGCGGTCCTGCGCCGGTGCCGGTAACCGAGCCGTAACCGCGGATGCGGATCGGCGCCGAGTCGTCGCAAGAAGTGAAGGCTTGGCACACCGCCGCCGGTTCTGCGAATAGCATCTTCCGCCAAAGTGGACGCGGCACTCGGGGCGCGCGGCCGGAGACGAAGGCGGAGATCGAGACGTGACACCCAGGTTCCATGGACAGGCCCGTTGGCGGTTGCGAGCGGCGGCGCTGGTCGTCGCGGCGCTCGTGGTCGGGCTCGCGCCGAACCGCGTCGTCGGCCAAGGCGCTGCGCCCGCGCCCTCCGACTGGCCGTGGGGGCCGCGCGGCAGCGGCTCTGCGGGCATGGGGCGCCTCGACCTCTACAACTTGGGGCTTCTCGGCGTGAAGGCGCGTGATCCCGAGCGGGCTCCGGCGGAGCAGAGCACGGGCGCGCGGCAGGTCAGCATGCAGGACGATCCGTCCGCGGACCGCGGGCCCGATCGGCTGCTCATCGAGGTGCTCTACCCCGAGGGGCCGGCGTCGAAGGCCGGGCTCGAGCGCGGCGACGTGATCACGGGCGTCAGCGGGAAGCTTTTCAAGGACGGGTCGCTCGCGCCGCTCGCGAAGGCGATCCTCGATGCGGAGTCCGGCGCGAGCAAGGGCGTCGTGCTCACGGTCGAACGCGCGGAGGCGAAGGCGAAAGGCGGCACGCAGGTCCTTGTCACCGTGCCGGTACTCGGCAAGGAAGCGAGCGCGCCGCTCGTGGGCAAGGCACGCAAGGCGGCGCTCGAGGCCGCGCTGGCGCTGCTCGCGGAACGGCAGCAGCCGGACGGCGGCTTCGCCGAGACGCTCTCGGGCAAGAACGGAGCGGTGGTCCAGGCTTCGATGGCCGGGCTCGCGTGGCTGGCGGCCGGCAGCGACCTCACGCAGGGACCTCACGCCGAAAACGTCCGGAAAGCGGCGGCGTTCGTGAGAGCCAACGCGATGGCTGCGTCCGCCGCACCCACGGGCGGAGCGAACTGGGACCAGAGCAACTGGGGCGTCGCGCACGGAGCGATCTTCCTCGGCGAGCTGCAGGCGCGCTCGCCCGACGCGGAAGTGCTCGCGTCGTTGAAGGCGCTCGCGACAGACCTCGCCAAGCGGCAAGAGACCAGCGGTGGCTGGGCGCACGGACCGGGCGGACCGAACGCGCTCAACTACGTCGAGCTCAACATCGTGTCGGGCCTGTCGCTGATGGGCATGGGACTCGCGCGCGAGGCCGGCTGGGAAGTGCCCGAGGAGACGCTCACCAAGGCTCGGGCCTACATCGAGGGCTCGTCGAGCGGTGATGGCGGCGTCGGTTACTCGACGCGAGACGGACAGCAAGGCCAGGGCAACATCGGCCGCACCGCCGCCGCGTGGATGGGCTACACCACGCTCGACCTGCGCCGCGACGCCTGGACCAAGCGCATGACGAGCTACATCCAGCAGCACGCCGACGACGCCTTCGCCGGCCACGCGAGCCTGATGCAGCAGATCCTCCTCGCCGGCCTCGCGGCCCAGGCCCTCGACGGCAAGGCCGCCAAGTCCTTCTGGTCCGCCGCGCAGACCGACCTCGTGCTCGCGCGCTCGCCCGACGGTTCGTTCCAGCCGCGCCCGTGGCACGAGAGCCTGCAGATGGGCAGCAACTCCGACGTCAGCTTCGGCGACATCTGGACCACCGCGGCGTGGGCGATCGTCCTCGCTGCCAACGGCGAAGCCGAAGGCCTGCCCGGCCTCCCCGCCTGCACCGGCCGCCTATCCCGCAAGCCGAAGGCGAAGTAGCGGCTGTTCGCGCGTCCTGTCATTCACCACTCGCGCTGAGCTCAATTCTCGCTTCAGCGTCAGGCCTCCTCCCTACTCGCGATTCGGCCTCGTCGCTCGCACGACCCGCGAAGGATGGACTCCAAGCAGACTAGCTGGGGCGCGGTGCTAGCCCGCTCGGTCGCACCGTCGGGGAGCAGCGGGCGGAGGTGCTGCGGGCGTTGCGCGCCGCGGCTGAATCAGCGGTACCAACACTCCCCGCAACGTGTACCACAGCAGCGCGAGCTTCCTGGGCCGCACGATCTAGCCCACCCGATTCATCAACTTTGAGCGAGAGCTCGAAGGCGCCTGGCCGGCAAGGCGCAGCGGCGTGCTCGACTGGAGGCGACCTGCATGGTCGCTGAGGATCGAGCGCGTCGCTGCAACGCAGCCCGGGCTGGCGCTCTCCGTGCTTGTAGCCAAAGGCTGATGAATCGGGCGGGCTAGCTGTGGCACCGTGGCCCCGAGGCGCCGCAATCGACGGGCGGCCGGCTCGTCACGAAGCAGCCCGCTGG
Source organism: Planctomycetota bacterium (assembly GCA_026692705.1). GTDB lineage: Bacteria > Planctomycetota > UBA1135 > UBA1135 > F1-120-MAGs118. The sequence goes on along the minus strand of JAPLOE010000215.1, from coordinate 2,512 downwards.
CACACCTCGTGTGCGCCAGCGGGCTGCTTTGCGAGTTTGTCCCTCGGCCCCGTCACGGTGCGGTGAGCACCACCGCGTTCGTGAGGTTGGTGTTCTTCGGTGCGGGCGGGTCGCGGTACCAACACTGGACGTAGACCGTGGTGCCGGTCGTGACGCCGGCGGCGGCGAGCGCTCCAGCGCAGTCTTGGAAGTACGTGCCCGTGCAGGTAACGGCAAATCCGCCCGAGATCTGCACCGCCATGCGCTGCGTCGGCGCCTTCACGCACAGCACACTGGTCGAGCCCGGACCCCACGGCGCGTAGCGCGGTCCGTTCACGCCGAAGAAGAACAGACCTACCTTCATTCCCTCGGTGTTGGTGACCGACAGACTCGTGCCGCTGGCGGTCAGCGTCGGCACGCAGCCGTTGGAGGAAGTCCCCGAGGTGCAGTAGCCGCCCGTTCCGCCGCCACCGAGGTCCCACACATCGACGCTGACCGACACGCCGAGCAGCGTGCCCGTGCTTCCCGCCACGGAGTCGACGACGTGCACGTACCAGGTTCCCGAAGCGTCTTCACCCGCCAAGCGACTGAGCGCGCCCTCGGGCACGAGTTGCGACGGGATGCCATTGAGCACGAAGTTGAAATCGCTGATCGGGGCGTCGAGCCCGGCGAACACGGCGTCGTCGCGGAACTCGAGGTTGCCGTAGGCACCGGACGTATTGCCGGCGCGCGCCGTGGCCAGCGTGATTTGCGTGCCCTCGGGCGACGTCAAGGTCAGCTTCAGGTCGCTCGGTCGAGCGTGTGCGATCTGGACGCGCACGCGCACGTCCTCGATTTGGTTGCCTGCGTCGATGATGAGCGCGTACCCCCAGCGACCGTTGGGGTTGTTGTCGGGAATCGTGCCGTTGAACGACTGGGTGTCGCTGACCGTGTAGTCGATCGGCGCGGGCGCGGGCGTGAGCGTGGTGATGTCGAGCGACCAGGAAACGATCGTGCCCGTTAAGCTCGAGGTGTCGTCGACCACGCGCAGCTCCCATAGGCCCGGATTGGGGTCGATGCCCATCAAGCTGCCGAGTGCACCTTCGGGCACCAGCGTCAGGCTCTGCGACGGAGCGAACGCCTGATCGAGCACCGTCTGGGCGCTCGAATCGTCGAACTTCGTGTTCGTGTAGGCGTCCATGACGCCCGCAGCGTTGTCCGTCGTGAGCGTCACGACCTTCCCGTTCGGCGCGACGAGGTACACGTCGAGGTCCCCGGAGTTCGCGTGCGAGAGATTGACGCGCACATCGGCATCCCACATGTAGCCCGACACGCCGAACACGTCGATGAACGACGAGGTCGTCGCGGCATCAGTGATGGGCTTGTTCGAATTAGCCCCGAGGGACGGAAAGTTCGTCATCGACGCGCTCGTGCCCGGCGGAATGCCGCCGTACGCGAAGTTGGGTCCGCCAAAGCTGGCCATCCTGGCGTCGAACGAGTTCAGACCCTGGAACTGCGCCTGGCTCAGCGCGGACAGGGCGATGACGGTCGAGGCCAACAGGAGTCTGCGGTGCGTGCTCATGGCGATCGGTGGGGCCGCGGGAGGAGCGCCACACCCCATGTGCGGCAGGAGGGGATAGGCCGGCCAAGCGGACGACGATGGGCGCGATGCTACCCCCGGTTCGGCACGGCGGCGAGGAGCGGTGGGCGCGGAGGGCCGGAGCGGGCTCTCGAGCGGTGTTCGGCGTGGCGTAGGGCGCGGTTTCGGGCGGGCTCGAGAGCGTTGGGCACGCGGGGCGTGCGCGCCGGCGAGGGTCGCGGGCGAGGGGCTTGCTCGACGGTGTGAAGAGCGTCGGCTCGGGCCAAGTCGAGTTGTTCGCGCAAGCGCGCCGGTGCAGCGGCCATTGCACGCGGAATTCACGGATCTCGCGCCCGTCGGGGCTACGATCGCGTCGGACGATGCCATGCCCGATCTCTCCAGACTCCCAGTGCTCGGAATCGCTGTCGCACTCGGTTGCGGCCTCTTGATCGGGCTCGAGCGCGAACGGCGCAAAGGCGAGGGCCCCGACCGCGCCGCTGCCGGGATCCGCAGCTTCGCGATCGCGGCGCTCGCCGGGGCGATGGCGCAAGGCGTCGGTTCCGCCGGCCTCGTCGTCGCGGGCGCGGCCCTCGTCGTCGCGTTGACCGCGGTGGCGTACTTCAAGAGCCGCTCGCACGATCCGGGACTGACCACCGAGCTGGCGTTGTTCGCGACGTACCTCGTCGGCGTCCAGTCGGTGATCTCGCCGGCGCTGGGAGCGGCGTGCGGCGTGGGGCTCGCCGCGCTGCTGGCGGCCCGCGCGGGTCTGCATCGCTTCGCGACGCGCTGGCTCACCGAACAGGAGCTGCGCGACGGAGTGCTGCTCGCCGCGCTCGGCCTCGTCGTCCTGCCGCTGATCCCGAATCGGCCGATCGAGTGGCTCGCTGGCATCAGCCCGCGGCCGCTCGCGGCGCTGGTCCTCTTGATCCTTTCGCTGCAAGCCGCTGGCCACGTGGCTTTGCGCTGGCTCGGCCC
>JAPLOE010000214.1 GCA_026692705.1 Planctomycetota bacterium | reverse complement strand
GACGCACCTTCCTGATCGTGCTCGACTCGCTCGGCGTCGGGGCCCTCCCGGACGCGGCGAGCTTCGGCGATTCCGGCACCCACACGCTCGACCACATCGTCGATGGCGCGGGTGGCCTCGACGTGCCCAACCTCGTGCGGCTGGGCCTCGGCCACATTCCGGGCGTGACGCGCGTGCCCCGCTCGCCCCAGCCCAGCGGCGCCTTCGGCCGTTGCGCCGAGAAGAGCCCCGGCAAGGACACCTCGACGGGCCACTGGGAAATGATGGGGTGCGTGCTCGACAAGCAGTTCCCGGTCTTCGAGCACGGCTTTCCGCCCGAGATCATCGACGCCTTCGTCGCGCGGAGCGGCGTCCCGGGTGTGCTCTGCAACGCGCCGGCCTCGGGCACCGAGGTGCTCGAGCGCCTCGGGGACGAGCACGTCCGCACCGGCCGGCCGATCGTCTACACCAGCGCCGACAGCGTCTTCCAGATCGCCTGCCACGAGGTTCACTTCGGTCTCGAGCGCCTCTACCGCTGCTGCGAGATCGCGCGCGAGATCCTCGATCCGCACGGCGTCGGCCGCGTGATCGCGCGCCCGTTCGTCGGCGAGTCCGGCCACTACAAGCGCACCTACAACCGCCGCGACTACTCGCTGAAGCCGTTCCACGAGACCGTGCTCGAGCGCCTCGTGCGCGCGCGCGTGCCCGTGACCGGCGTCGGCAAGATCGAGGACATCTTCGCGGGCGTCGGAGTGCCGCACTCTGTGCACACCGAAGGCAACCGCGACGGCATGGAGCGTGTGCTCGAGCTCGCGAAAACGCAGGATTCAGGCCTCGTTTTCTGCAACCTCGTCGACTTCGACATGCTCTACGGCCACCGCCGCGACCCCAAGGGCTACCGCCGCGCGCTGGAAGAGTTCGACGCCGACTACGCGCGCCTGGAGTCGCTCCTGCGCCCCGACGACCTCGTGCTGCTCACCGCCGACCACGGCAACGATCCGCTGTTCACGAAGACCACCGACCACACGCGCGAGTACATCCCCGTGCTCGCCGCCGGCGCAAAAGTGCGCCCCGGCGCCGCGCTCGGCACGCGCTCGTCGTTTGCGGACATCGGCGCGACGGTGGAGGAATTCCTCGGCCTCGCTCCCCAGCCCCCCGGCCGGTCGTTCTGGACCGAGATCGCCGCGAGCTGAGGCCAGATCGCGCGAGCTCTGGTAGCGTGGCCTGTCCCTCAGGCTCGCTGGAATGATCACTTCAACCGCGGCTCTCGCCTTCGCCGCCACGCTCTCGCTCGCCTCGCCGCAGGCTCCGATTTCGGAGATTGCGGACCACTACATGACGGACGACCTCGGTTGGGTCCTCCACAACGTCGGTGATCTCGATGGCGATGGGCTCGATGACATGGCGGCAGCGTGCGCGAAGGACTTCGAGGTCAAAGCGCGGAACGTCTACGAGGTGACTCTGCGATCCTGGGCGCCAGGCGCAACTCGCTGGTTGGCCGCCAGGTATGTGGACTACCAGCTGGAAAAGCACACTGTTCGGTCAGCTCGCCGAGCCGGCGAGGCCTTGGCCGTGCTGCGATCGGACGGCAAGTCCTTCGAGTTGGCCATCGGTGCGCCCGGTCCCGACTACCAGGGGCGCGGCGGTGGAGCTGTCGGAACGTTCTCGACCCTCGGGGGATTCGATCGGGGAGTAGCTTGGAACAGCGAGGACCTGGAGGAGGACTTCGGAGCGGCGCTCGCGGCCTTGCCCGACCTCGACGAGGACGGTCGAGCGGAACTCGCCATCGGCGCACCCGGCCGGGATCGGGTCGTGCTGGTCTCGACGACGGATCGCGGGGTTCTCGGCGAGTGGCATGGAAACAGCGGAGCCGCGCGTTTCGGCGCAGCGCTCGCGGTGGTCGCGGGTACGAGTTGGGCCGACGCACAGCTCGCAGTTGGCGCGCCCGAACAGGGCGAATCCGGTGAGCGACGCGGCGCTGTTCACCTCCATCGACTCGGCGACGGTCGGTTGACGAGGACGGTTCACGGCGCGAGTCCTAACGAGCGCTTCGGCGCGCGGCTCGTCGTGAGCGATCTCGGCGGCAGCGCCGCGGAGGAACTTGTCGTGGCGTCAATCGGGTACTCCGAAACGAACGCGAGCGTGTGCGTCATCGACACAAGTTCGTGGCGACGCTCGTGGACCCACGATCTCGGCTCGCCAGCTGCGACAGACGGACTGCGAATTGACACCATCGCGGACGTCGACCGCGACGGCTGCCGAGACGTGCTCGTCTCGTTCGAGCCCGAGGATCGCGAGCTCTGGCCGGAAGCACTCGTGCTCTCAGGCCGCGACGGAACTCTCGTTCACGCCATTCGCAGCTACTCGCTTGAGCGCAGCGCCACAGGTCGAGCGTTCTTGCCTTCGATGGACGGTGTGCGGCTTGGCACTTACATCGGCTTCATCGGCGCCGGCGATCACGACGGCGACGGCCTCGAGGACGCGTGGCTCGCGATCCGTTCGGACAAGCACAATCGCCCGATGTTCAGCTCGATCTCGTTGATCTCGGGCGCGCAGCTCAACGGAGAGTCTCCGAACGCGACGTCGTGGGTTCTCCCGAGGATCGTCGGGGTGCGAAGTCCCGCAGCGTGCCTGTCGCACGCACCGACCGTCTGCATCGCCGACGTGCCCAAGCACTTCGTCTCGGAACGCGACGACTTCGACGACCACGACAGCGACTTTGACTGTCTCGAAACCGCCTTTGGCAGGCGTGTCGAGGCGTTGGGCGATCTCGACGACGACGAGAGTGACGAGATTTGGGTCTCCGGCGTTGCCCGGTACTTTGGCGGCTACGGCTCCAGGATCCTGAAGGGATCCAGCGCGAAGGTGATCGGCAAGGCTCGCAGTGGGAACTTCTTCGACGCCGTCCGAACTCCCGATCTCGACGGCGACGGCCGCGCCGACTACGCGATCGGGGCCTCGTTCCAGACGTTGCGCTTCTGCGAGATGGTCGGAGAGGTGCTGTTCTACTCGTCCGCGAAACACAAAGAGATCGAGAAGCTCAGGCACCCCGGCGGCGCGTACCAATTCGGCTCCAGCCTCGCGTTGATCGACGACGTGGACGGTGATGGCGTCCGCGACCTCGCCGTTGGCACTCCGTCTTCGGAAGGATGGGGCTCCCACGATGAGTCGGTCGAACCTCGAACCTGCGAAGTCTCGTTGGTCTCGCTCGGCTCGAAGCGACACGAGTTCCTGCTCACTCTCCACGGGGATTCGACGGGCGAGGACGCGTTCGGGGCTTCGCTGGACTTCGGCGGCGATTGGAACGGCGACGGAGTGGCGGACCTCGCGGTGGGCGCGTCGCTCGACAGCTCCCAAGCCCTTCACGCTGGGGAGGTGCACGTTTACTGCGGGGCGACTTGGACGCGCCTCGAGACGTTCCGGGGTTCGAGAGAGGGCGAGCTCTTCGGGAGCCAAGTCCTGTGGGCACCGGACCTCGACGGCGACGGGCGCGCCGAGCTCGTTGCGTCGGCGCCGGGGAAACCTGCGGTGGAACGAGGGCGCGTGGTGGTGCTCTCCTCCTTGCACCGAGCCGTGCTCTACGAGATCTCGAGCCCTGTCGACCACAGCGCGTTTGGTGTGGCCATCGCTCTCGGCGATCTCGACGGGGACAGATTCCCTGAACTCGTCGTGGGAGCGCCCGGCGCGTGGCGCGAGCGGCCTTGGACGCCGGCGAGCGTCTCCATCCTCGAGCTCCGCTCGGGATGCGAACTCCTCAGAATCGCCGGCGAGCTTCCCGCGCAGAGACCGGCCAAGGAGCTGAGCGAACCCGTCGAACCTGGCTGGCCCTACGACTTCATGCCGATCGCGCTCCCGCGCTTCGGCATCGGCCTCACCATCGCGAAGGACCTCGATGGCGACGGCGTCGGCGACCTGTGCATCGGTTCGCCGACCCACTCTGGCCCGTCCGATGAAGGCGTCGTGTACGCCCTCTCCGGCGCGGAGTTGCGCAAGCACTGGAAATGACGGCGAACAACGGCGCGGGAGGCTCGTGGCGCAGGCGAGCGGGGGCCTGATAGGCTCGGGCGCGCATGTCCGACACACGTTCGATCCTGGCGACGAAGCGCGATGGGCGCAGGCTCTCGCAGGCGCAGATCCGCGAGTTCATCTCGGGGTATGTGTCGGGGGAGATCACGGACTACCACGCGTCGGCGCTGCTGATGGCGATCTTCATCCATGGGATGGAGGAGGCCGAGCTGGCGGAGTGGGCGCGCGCGATGCTCGAGAGCGGGCGTGTGATGAAGTTCCCGCGCATCTCGCGGCCGAAGGTCGACAAGCATTCGACGGGTGGCATCGGCGACAAGGTCTCGATTCCGCTGGCGCCGGCGGCGGCGGCCTGCGGGTTGAGCGTGCCGATGATCTCGGGGCGCGGGCTGGGGCACACGGGCGGCACGCTCGACAAGCTCGAGGCGATTCCGGGCTTTCGCACGCAGCTCTCGGAGATCGAGTTCGAGCGCTGCCTCGAGCGCACGGGCGTCGCGCTCGGGGGGCAGACGCCGGACCTCGTGCCGGCGGACCGCAAGCTGTATGCGCTGCGCGACGTGACGGGACTGATCGAGTCGATCCCGCTGATCGCGAGCTCGATCATGTCGAAGAAGCTCGCGGAGGGGCTCGACGCGCTCGTGCTCGACGTCAAGTTCGGCTCGGGCGCGTTCATGGTCGAGCGCGCGCGCGGGGCGGCGCTGGCGAAGGCGATGCTCGGGCTGGCGCGCGACTTCGGCGTGAAGGCGACGGCGCTGCACACGAACATGGAGCGGCCGCTCGGTCGCACGGCGGGGCACACGAACGAGATCGAGGAAAGCTTCGATTGCCTCGAGGGAAAGGGGCCTGCGGACCTGCGCGAGCTCGTGTGCCTGCAGGGCGGCGAGATGCTGCGCCTTGCCGGGCTCGCGGCGACGACCGAGGCCGGGCACGATGCAATCGCGAAGGCGCTCGACGACGGCAGCGCGCGCGAGCGTTTTGCGCGCGTGATCGAGGAGCAGGGCGGCGACGCGCGTTGCATGGACGAGCGCAAGCGGCTCGCGCACGCGCCGCACGTGGCGACGGTGAAGGCCGGACGTGACGGCGTGCTCGCGTGGCGCGACCTGCGCGCGGTCGGGTACGCGATCTGCGAACTCGGCGGCGGGCGCAAGAAGCTCGGCGACACGATCGATCCGAGCGTCGGGCTCGTTTTCCAGGTTGAAGAAGGCGCACGCGTCGCGCGCGGTGACGTGCTGATCGAGGTGCACCACGCTGGCCGTGGGCTCGACGAAGCGCTCGCGCTGCTCGCACGCTCCTTCGAGGTCGTGGACAGCCACGTGCCTGCGCCGCTCGTGCTCGAACGATGGCACGCGTGACGCTGGCGACGGCGCGGCTCGTGCTGCGCGAGTTCGAGCCCGACGACGCGGCGGCGATGGTCGAGCTCAACTCCGACCCGGAGGTGCTGCGCTACACCGGCGACAAGCCGTTCGAGTCCGTCGAGGCCGCGCGGCGTTTCCTCGAGGCTTACCCCGACTACCGCGCCAACGGTTTTGGCCGCTGGGCCGTGATCTTGGCGGCGACGGGCGATTTCGCGGGTTGGTGTGGCCTCAAACGAGTCGACGGCGAGGTCGACCTCGGCTACCGCCTGCACCGGCGCTTCTGGGGCGCCGGATTCGCGACCGAGGCCGCGCGTGCGAGCGTGGCGCACGGTTTTCTCGAGCTCGGCCTCGAAGAGATCATCGCGCGCGCCTGGGCCCCGAATCTCGCGTCGATCCGCGTGATCGAGAAGTGCGGCCTTCGCTTCTGGAAGCTCGCGCGGCATTTCGACACCGACGGCGTTCCGCACTTCCGCGTGGGGCGCCATGAGCTCGCGCCCGAGCTCCTTCGCTCCTGGGCCGCTTGCCAGCGCACGCCCGACACGTTGTAGTGCGGGCCCCATGCTGTACCTGCGCTGTCTCGTCGGCATCCTGTTCTTCTGCGCGGCATGCTGGGCGCTGTCGAGCGACCGGCGGCGTTTCCCGTGGCGCGTCGTGTTCGGCGGCGTCGCGCTGCAGTTCGCGATCGCGTGGCTGATCCTGCGCACGAGCGGTGGGGAGCAGTTCTTCAAGAGCGTCGCCGACGGCGTCACCAAGCTCATCTCGATGGCGATGCCCGGCGCGGAGATGGTCTTCGGCAACCTCGCCAAGCCCGACGGTCCCGTCGGTTTCGTGTTCGCGTTCGCGGGCACGGGCCTCGTCGTGATCGTGTTCTTCTCGGCGCTGATGTCGATCCTGTACTACCTCGGGATCATGCAAGTGGTCGTGTGGGTGCTCGCGCGCGGCATGACGACCTTGCTCGGCGTGTCGGGCGCGGAATCGATGGCGATGGCGGCCAACGTTTTCATCGGGCAGAGCGAGGCTCCGCTCGTGATCAAGCCCTACATCGCGCGCATGACGCGCTCGGAACTCGTGTCGCTGATGTGCGGCGGTTTCGCGACGATCGCGGGCTCGGTGATGGCGGTCTACATGGGCATGCTCGGCCCCGAGTACGGCCCGCACCTCCTGACGGCGTCGGTGATGAGCGCGCCCGCGGCCTTCGCGTGCGCGAAGATCCTGCAGCCGGAGACCGAGGTGTCGCAGACCGCCGGCAAAGTCGAGCTGCGCATCGACCGCGGCGCGACCAACGTGATCGAGGCCGCGTCGAACGGCACGACCGACGGCCTGCGGCTGTGGTGGAACGTGATCGCGATGCTGATCGCCTTCGTCGCGCTCGTGCACCTCGCCGACTGGATCCTCGGCGCCGTGACCTCGGGCCTGACGCTCGGCCAGCTGTTCGGCTACGTGTTCGCGCCCGTCGCGTGGCTGATGGGCATCGACGGCTGGCACGACTGCCAGATGTTCGGAGCGCTGCTCGGCACGAAGATCTCGATCAACGAATTCGTCGCCTACCAGCAGCTCGTGGCCGAGATCCAGCCCGGCGCGGCGGCCGCGTTCGAGGACGCACGCTCGGCGAAGATGGCGGCCTACGCGCTGTGCGGCTTCGCGAACTTCGCCTCGATCGGCATCCAGATCGGCGGCATTTCCGCGCTCGCGCCCGAGCGCAAGACCGACCTCGCGCAGCTCGCGCCGAAGGCCATGCTCGGCGGCGCGTTCGCGTCGTGGATGACCGCGACGATCGCGGGGGTGTACCTGTGAAGCACGATTCGCAGCTCGAACGGCTCGTCGAGAGCCTCACGAAGCATGGCGTGGGCGCGGTGGACGTCGCCTTCGTGCTCGGCTCCGGTCTCGGCGAGTTCGCCGAGCGCATCCAGCGCGCGCGCGCGATTCCGTACGCGGAGATCGATGGCCTGCCGGTGTCGGGCGTGAAGGGCCACGCGGGGCGGCTGGTGGTCGGCGAGCTCGGCGGAGTGAAGGTGCTCGCGCAACAAGGTCGCGTGCACCTCTACGAAGGCTGGAGCGTGTCGGAAGTCACGCGTGCGGTGCGCGCGATCGCCAAGCGCGGATGCCGCCGTTTCGTGCTCACGAACGCGGCGGGCGGCATTCGGCCGGAGTGGCGACCGGGCCTCCTGATGACGATTCGCGACCACCTCAACTTGCAGGGACGCACGCCGCTCGCGCGTGGCGAGGCCGGCTACGCGCGGCCCTACGACGACGGCCTCACGGCGGCGCTGCACGAGGTCGCGAAAGCGCGCAAGATCGCGTTGGAGAGCGGTGTGTACGCAGGCCTGCTCGGCCCGAGCTACGAGACGCCGGCGGAAATCCGGATGCTCGCGAAGATGGGCGCGGACGCGGTCGGGATGAGCACGGTGGCGGAGGCGCTCGCGGCGCGGGCCTGCGGAGCGCGGGTCGCCGGCATTTCGCTCATCACGAACCAGGCTGCGGGCATCAGCGGCGAGCGCCTGTCGCACGAGGAGGTCATCGCGGCCGGTCGCGAGGCCGCCGGGCGCTTCTCGGACCTGCTCGAGCACGCCGCAGCCAGCCTCGCGCGCTAGAATCCCGCGCCCATGGCCATCGACGTCCGCGAGATCGCCCGCAAGGCGGCGAGCCGAGTGCTGTCCGAGCGCCAGCTCGCGCCGAAACCCGCGCGCGCAGAGGCCGCGCCCGCGCAGCCGGTGCGCGAGGCGGCGAAGAGCGTTCCGAGCGGTGCGACGAAGCCGCCGAAGCTCGTGCTGCCGCCGCCGGAAGCGCCCGAGCGCCTGCTCGTGCTGGGCACGTGCCTCGCGGAAACGCCCGATGGTGGCGTGCTCAAGGTTCCCGATGACGCGTTGCTCTCGCCGCTCGCGCTCGAGGAAGCGCACCGCCGCCGCATCACGATTCAGCGTGGCGCGCGCGACTCGGGGCGGCGCATCGCGGTCGGCTGCGACCACGGCGGCTTCGCGCTGAAGACCGAAGTGCTGCGCTGGCTCGCGACGCTGGGTTTCGTGGCCGTCGATTTCGGCACGCGCGACGAGAACGCCGTCGACTATCCCGATTTCGCGCGCGCGGTGGCCGAGGCCGTGGCGAGTGGCCAGTGCGAGCTCGGCATCGTGATCGACGGCGCCGGCATCGGCTCGGCGATCGCGGCCAACAAGGTTCCGGGCGTGCGCGCGGCGACTTGCTGCGACGTCGCGATGGCGAAGAACGCGCGCGAGCACAACTTCGCGAACGTGCTCTCGCTCGGCGGCAAGATGCTCGCGCGCGAGCTCGCGCACGAGATCGTCAAGGCGTTCCTGTCGACGGCGACCGGCGAAGCGCGGCATGCGCGGCGCGTCGCGAAGATCACGGACATCGAGCGGCGTTACCTCAAGGGCGCGCCGGGTGGAGTGCAGGCGTGAAGCTCTCGCGTGAGATCGGTGCGGCGGAACTGGAAGCGTTGCTGGTCGAGCTCGGCCGCCAGATCCTCGAACAGGGCCCGGAGTCGGTCTTTCCGCACGGTTCGGCCGGCGTCGAGGTCGAGTTCTGCCCCGATCGCGCGCGCGAGGTGCTCGACGCGGGCGCGTGCCGGCTCGGTTACTGCGGCTGCAAGGCGCCGGAGCTGACGACGCTCGCCGCCTACATCGACCACACGCTGCTCAAGCCCGAGGCGACGCTCGCGGAGCTCGACAAGATCTGCGAGGAGGCGCTGAAGAACAAATTCGCGAGCGTGTGCGTCAACGGCGCGCACGTGAAGCGTTGCGCGGAGATCCTCGCGGGCTCGGGCGTGCTCGTGTGCTCGGTGATCGGCTTCCCGCTCGGCGCCAGCGCGACCGAGGTGAAGTGCTACGAGGCGCGCCGCGCGATCGAGGACGGCGCATGCGAGATCGACATGGTGATGAACGTCGGTCTCCTCAAGTCGGGCGCGGACGCCGCGGTCGAGCGCGACATCGCGGCCGTTGCCGAGGTCTGCCATCGCCTGGGGGCGAGGCTCAAGGTGATCCTCGAGACCTGCCTCCTCAACGACGCGGAGAAGGTGCGCGCCTGCGAGGCGTCGAAGCGCGCAGGCGCGGACTTCGTGAAGACCTCGACGGGCTTCAACAAGGGTGGCGCGACGGCCGCGGACATCGCGCTGATGCGCCGCACGGTCGGCGACCGCATGGGCGTCAAGGCTTCCGGTGGCGTGCGCGACCAGAAGACCGCGCAGGAAATGATCGCCGCGGGTGCGACGCGCATCGGCGCGAGCGCGTCGGTCGCGATCGTCAAGGGCCAGAGCTCGAACTCGACGTACTGAGCGCGGGTTCCTTGCCGTTGGAAGGAACCCTCGTCCGGATCGTCGCCAGTCGCTGGACGGGGCTTCCCCCCGCAGGAGGGTCGTGATGAAGCGCAACGTGGCTGTGCTGTTCGTGCTCGCGTTCGCCTTTCTCGCCGTCAATTTCTGGCGCGGGCTGCGCTCGACCGACGTGGACTCCGCGCGGCCGGACACGGCGGCAAGTGCGCCTCAGGATGCGTCGCCCGCAGCTCCGGCGGCTCCGAAAGTCATGGAGGAAGAGCGCAGCGAGGCGCCGGCCGAGGCGAAGGTCGCGGCCACGGCGCAGGGGGCTGTGCAGAAGACGGCGGAAGCGAGCGTCACGCTGCGCGGCGCGTTCCGGCTGCGTGAGCGCGATGGGACGGAGCGCGACGTGAAGACGGGATCGTTCGAGCTCGTCGGCTTCTCGGGCGAGGGCGTGCAGCTGATGCGGGAGCGCGCCTACGCGGACGACGGCCGCTGGGACTTCGAGATCGAGCGTGAGACGCTCGCGCGCATCGCGAACTTCACGGTCGAGTTTCCGCAGGCCGAGAGCCGGCTGCTGCCGCTCGTGAGGCCCGGGACGGAGCGCATCGTCGCCAACGACGGCAAGGGCTTCGACGTGGTCGTGCGCGATCCGGAGCCGTGCACGTTGCGCGTGTTCGACGCGGTGACGCGGGTGGAGCTCTCAGGCATAGAAATCTGCAAGCAGTGCGCCGGGCTGCAGCACGAGGAACGGCACGAGCGCTTCGTGCTCGCGCGCGACCTCGCTTCGCCGATCGACGCACTCGCGTTGCGCTCGACGACCGAACGCGCGATCCCGCTCTCGATCGACATTGCGCTGCGCGCGCCAGGTTACGCGTGGCAGGAGGTCGTGCTCGACCGCGGGCAGGGCGGCGAGCGCCGCGTCGAGCTCTTCCCCGGAGGCGACGTCGAATTCCGCTTCAACGGTGCGCCGTTGCCGCAGTCGGCGTCGTTGTGGATCACCGCGCCGGCGCGCGCGGGCGACAGCGAGCGGATCAGTCTCGACCTGCAGGTGCGCGAGCGCGCGAACTTCGTCGTGTGCGGGCTGCGCGAGCTCGACTACGAGGCAGTCCTGCACGTGGGGGAGCTGTACGACCCGGCGGGGAGGCTCGCCAACGCGAAGTTCCGCGTCGTCGCCGGCCAGCGCGCGTCCGTCGACATCCACGTCGATCCGCCGCAGGAAGTCGTGCGCGCGAGCCTGTCGGGAATCGCGGTCCTGCCCGCGCAGCTCCGCAAGCTCGCCTCCGGCAAGGTGCTCGCGATCAGCCAGTTCGGCAACCGCCTCGGCGAACAACCCGAGCGCCTGCCGCTCACCTGTTCGTGGGAATCGGAACCCGACGCGCCGCTCGCCACGCTGCGTTTTGCGGGCGAGGACGTTGCAGTCGGCACTTACGCGCTCTGCGTGGAAGGCACGGGCTTCTCGCAGTCGATCGAGCTGCCGCCCGAGGGCCTGCACGGCCTGCGACTCGCGCTCGGCGCGCTGTGCGAGGTCGTGCTCGACGTCGTCGACGCGACCAGCGGAACGCGCGTGCCGAACGCGCAACTGCACTGGTGCGTGAATGCGAGCGCAGGTTCGTCCGGCATGGCCGAATGGATCCGTGCGGAGCGTGGGGCGGACGCGCTCTTCCGCGCGCAGGTCCCGGCGGGCGAGATGCACTGGCTGGTCGCGGCTGAAGGCTTCGGCGAGCCCGAGGAATCCGGCGCGCACGTCGCGGGCGAGCGCCGCGAGTTCAAGTTGCGGCTCCCGCGCCAGTGCGCGTTCGAGTTCGAGCTCGTCGACGGTGAACTGACGGTGCCGTTCCCGCAGTCGTGGCTTCCCGAGCTCGAGCCGCTCGGCCACGACGGCGAGACCTCGACCTTCAGCTTCGGCAACACCACGCGCGTGATCGGCGTCACGCGTCCCGGGCTCTACCGGATCACGCTGCCGCCCGTGAACGGTTTCCGCCCGCCTGCGGCCGTCGAGATCGACGTCGCCGCGGGCGAGCGGAAGCTCGTGCGAATCCAGCTCGAGCGCAACTAACGCGCGCGAGCGACCGCCGCCGTGTCGGCCATCTGCTGGAAGCGCGCGACCTTGCCGTCGCGGATCCACCACGTGTGCGCGATCTGCACGTCGAGCGGCTTGCCCGAGCGCGACTTCGTCGCCTTGTAGCGGCCGAGCACGATCACGACCTCGGGTCCGCCGACGATTTCGGCCGGTTCCACGCGGAAATCGGGCCATTCGGCGAGCACGCGCGCGAACACGCCCTCGACGATGGCCTGCTTGCCGCGGTACGGGTTGCGATCCGCGAGCGGAAAGCCCTCGGCCTCGTTCCACACGACGTCGTCGTGCAGGAGCGCGAGGAAGCCGGGCACGTCACCGACGGAGAACGCGCTGTAGAGCTTGCCAACGAGCGCGCGGGCGCCGCTTGCGTCGAGTTGCGTCATGGAAGGGCTCACTGCCACGTGACGCTGGTGGCGTCGGAGAGGTTGAAGCTTGCGCCACCGGCGTCGGGGTCGCGGTACCAGAACTGGAAGTTGGAGGTCACGCCCGGAAGGATCAGGCCCGCCGCCGGCGCGGCCGTCAGGTCGACCGTGCGCAGCGCGACACCCTGACCGTTGGTCAGGATCGCGGGACCCAGGCGCCGCGTGCCGCCGCCGACGCAACGGAAGCCGTTGCCGAACGGAACCTGCGCCTGCGCGGGCCCGAAGTAGAACAGGCCGGCCTTGTTGAGCGGAGCGCGGTCGACGTACAGCGTGACGTCGTTCGCGGCGACGCTCGTGCTGCCGATCGCGCCGATGCGCGCGCCCAGGCCGGTGGAATTGACCGCGGCCGTGCAGTAGCGCGTGCCGATGGGCAAGTTGTCGCAGGCGACCGCGAGGACGCGCACGTAGTCGATTCCGGCCTCGACGATGTTGCCGGGGCTCGCGTCGGTGACCGAGAAGCGCAGGCGCACGTTGGCGGTCGGCGTCACGAAGCTCGCGACGCGGTACGTCTGGATCTGCCACGAGCTCGCGCTCGTGAGCGTCGCCACCGGCACCCACGTCGTGCCGTTGTTCGAGAGCTCGACCTGCATCGTGTCCGAGCCGTCCGACAGGAACCAGCGCGCGAAGCTGATGTACGGGTCGGCCGCGACCGTGCAGTCGAAGGCGCGCGAGGTGAGCCGCGTGGGGCCACCGTCGACGTCCGAGTTGCCGGTGACGTTGTCGGTCAGGAAACAGCGGCCGGAGCCGTCAAAATCCGTCGGCGGGTCGTTGCGCACGCCGCCACCGACGGGCACCGAGGGCGGGACGTCCCACTGGCCGTCGGTGAGGGTCGTGTTGGCGACGCTCCAGCCGGTGCCGCTCTCGCAGTTGTCGACGACGAGCACGTTCGTGCCGCACGTGAAGAACGTGCGCGTCCACGAGTCGCCACCGGTGCCGTTGCCGTCGCCGTCGAGC
>JAPLOE010000213.1:90770-112131 GCA_026692705.1 Planctomycetota bacterium | reverse complement strand
ATGGATGCGGCGTCGGAGCTGTTCCACTCCGGCAAGGTCGAGCGCTTGATCGTGTCCGGCGACAACCACACGGTCGAGTACGACGAGCCGACGGCGATGAAGGCGGCGCTCGTCGAGCGTGGAGTGCCCGAGGAGCGCATCCACTGCGACTATGCGGGCTTCCGCACGCTCGATTCGGTCGTGCGCGCCGAGCTCGTCTTCGGCCAACGCTCGTTCGTGATCGTGTCGCAGCGTTTTCACGCGGAACGCGCGGTGTTTCTCGCGCGCTCGCGCGGACTCGAGGCGTGGGGCTTCTGCGCGGTTGCCGTCGGCGGCGGCGCCGGGCTGCGCATGCGCGCGCGCGAGACCGTCGCCCGCACCGCCGCCGTGCTCGATGCCCACGTCCTCGGCACGCAGCCGAAGTTCCTGGGCGAGGCCGTCGAGCTCGACGTGGTGCGTTGAGGCGCTCAGTTCGACTTCGCGTTCGGAGTGAACGCGAACGACTTGGCGACTAGCGTGAGGTTGCCGCTCGCGTCGGTCTGGGCCGTGCCGCGCACGATCACGGTGTCGAGGTGCGCGAGGCCGTGGAAGCCCTCGATCGGCTGCTTGAGCACGCCCGCGGCGTCGCGGAACTCGACCGTCGCGCAGGCGGCGGCCACTTCCTTGCCCGGAATGCAGCAGTAGTCCCAGGGCGTCTCGCAGGAATCCTGCATCGGATCGCCCTCGTCGCTGCAGGCGCGCAGCGAAGGGTCGATCAGCGTGAACGCGGCGAGGCCACCGACGAAATCCTTCACGCGGCCCTTGAGGACGAGCTCATCCCCGGCCTTCGCGCTCGCGCGCGCGGCGAGCACGGTGACGGAGCCCGCCTCGGGGCTCGCGGCGAAAAACGGCTCGAGCGCGCCGCCCTTCGAGGCAGGAGCGGGCGCGGACTCAGACGAGCAGGCGGTGAGGACGAGCAACAGCGGAAGCAGTGAACGCATGGCAGTTCCTTTGGAGAAGAGGATCAGGGTTCCTTGAGCGCCGCCGCGATGGGCAGGCGCATGACACGCACCGCAGCGGGAGCGGTGCCGATCAGGCCGAGCAGGAGCGCGCCGGAGAAGCCGACGAGGATCGCGGGTGCGTCGACGGCGAGCGAGAAGGCGCTCATCGCGATGCGCACCGACGAACCGGCGAGGAAGACGCGCGCGAGCAGCAGGCCGACGAGGCCGCCACCGGCTGCGAGCACGAGCGATTCCTGCGCGAGCGAGCGCACGAGCGCGAGGCCGGAGTAGCCGACCGCGCGCAGCGCCGCGAGCTCGCGCAGGCGGTCCTGCACAGCGGCGTTGAGCGTGTTGGCGCCGCCGAACAGCGCTCCGGCGACGATCAGCGCAGCCATGGCCCAGGCCATCGAGCGGATCGGCGCGAAGTAGTCGGAGAGCTCGCGGTAGTAGGTCGCGCTCGGGATCATCGCGAGCTCGAGGTCGAGGCGACGGCGCGTGAAGAGTTCGAGGTCGGGGAAGCCCGCCGCGCTCTCCATGCGCACGAACACGACCGAGCTGTCGTCGCGCTTGGTCAGGCCACGCAGCTCCGCGAGCGGCGTCCAGATCTCCGCTTCGATGGTCGTGCCCGGTGCGGCGAAGCGTCCGACGATCTCGAACGTCGCGCCCTCGAAGCGCAGCTTGCGTCCGAGCGCGAGCTCCGCCTCCGGCACGCCGAGCTGCGCCGCGACGAGGCGACCGACGATCACCTCGCCGGTGCGCGGTGGACGGCCTTCGAGCAGCGTCACGGCCTCGTGCACGAGGAACGCGCGCTCGGTGACGCCGCGCACGAAACCGGCGAGCGGCTCGGCGCCCGGCGCATCGGGGCCTTCGCCCAGGCGCAGGTTCGTGCCCATGTGGATTTCCGCGGAAATCGCGGGAACTCCGCCGATTTGCCGCACGCCCGGCACCGAGGCCGAGACGAGCTCCGGCAGGCCCGCGGTCACCGTCGAACGCACGACGTCGCGCTCGGCGACGGTCGAGAGCAGGATCGCCGTGTCGGACTGCGCGGCGCCGGAGAACGTGCCGCCGAGACCACGCACGAAGGCCGTCGTCGCGACGAGCAGCGCCGCGACGAGCGCGCTCGACAGCCCGGTGAGCAGCGTGCGCATCGGACGGCGTCCGAGGTTGCGGATCGCGTAGTCGAAGGGCAGCGTGCGCATCTCAGGCCGACCTCAGGCTCGTGACGATCTCCGAACGCGACGAGCGGATCGCCGGCGCGAGGCCCGCGACCAGTCCGGTGACGAGCGCGATCGAGAAACCGCGCACGATCAGCTCCGGCTCCGTCGAGAACCGCCGCGATGTGCCGCGCATGGAACCCCAGCGTGCGGAACACGCCGAACTCGCGCACGCGTTCCTGCACGCTCATCGCGACAGTGTTCGCGACCAGCGCGAGCACGACCGCGACGCAGGCCAGGCCGAGCAGCTCCGCGAAGCGCAGGATCTCGCGCAGGTCGCGCGTGGCATGCTCGAGGAACAGGATGCGCGGCCGCGTGTCCGTCGGCTCCGGCCCGGTGCGGAACAGGTCGTCGATGCTCGCGGAAATCTCCTTCGCGCGCGACGGATCGTCGATCTTGACCTCGAACTGCGTCACCGTGCCGAGGCGATTGACCGCGACGGCGCGTTGCAGGTACTCGAGGTGCGTCACGACCGTGCCTTCCTCGACGGGCTCGCTGCTCCCGAAAATTCCGGCGACCTTGACGTTGATGCCGCCGAAGCGGAACTGGTCGCCGACGGAGAGGTGCTTGCGCTCCGCGAACGCGCGCCCGACCAGCGCCGAGTCGCGCTCGGAGAGAAAACGCTCGTAGTCGCCGTCGAGCATGTCGAACTTGCGCGAGCCCGCGAGGCGCTCGGCCGGGACGCCGTTGAACGGCACGATGTCGAGGCTCGCGCGGCAGTTGTTGAGGTACACCTTCACCGGCAGCACGCTCGCGACGCCGTCGAGCTGCTCGATGCGTGGCCCGTACCACTCCGGCAGGAACGACGTCTGCGGGCAGTAGCGGTTCAGGCGGTACACGATCAGCGTGCGCGCGGCCTCGCTGCCCGAGAGCGCACGATCGAGGCCCGCACCGAGGCTCTGCACGAGCACGAGCATCAGCATCGCGCACGCCACGCCGCCCACGGTGAGCAGCGTGCGCATCGGGCGCCGTCGCAGGTTCTTCGCGACCAGCCGCAGGAGCTTCATCGCCGCGCCTCCGCGCCTTCCGCGAGCAGGCCCTTGTCGAGCCGGAAGTGCCGCGTGCCGCGCTCGGCCGCGCGCGGGTCGTGCGTGACCATCAGGATCGTCTTGCCGCGCTCGCGGTTGAGGCGCTCGAGCAGCGAGAGCACGCCCTCGGCGGACTCGTGGTCGAGGTTGCCGGTAGGTTCGTCCGCGACGAGCAGCGGCGGGTCCGCGACGATCGCGCGCGCGATCGCGACACGCTGCTCCTGTCCGCCGGAGAGCTGCCGCGGCAGGTGGTCCGCACGGTCCGAGAGGCCGACGGCGGCGAGCGCGAGGCTCACGCGCGCGTGGCGCTCAGCCCGCGAAAGTGGCTGCAACCACAGCGGAATCTCGACGTTTTCGTAGGCCGAGAGCACCGGCACGAGGTTCGACTGCTGGAAGATGTAGCCGACGGTGCGCGCGCGCCAATCGGCGAGCGCCGAGGCCGAGAGCTTGGTCAGCTCCGTCCCACCGACGCGCAGCACGCCGGAATCCGCGCGGTCGATCGCCGCGACGAGGTTCATCAGCGTCGTCTTGCCCGAGCCCGAGGGTCCGAGCAGCACGCAGAACTCTCCCGCCTCGATGTCGAGCGACACGTGGTCGAGCGGCGTGACGACGTGCTCGCCCTTGCGGTAGGTCTTCGTCACGTCGCGCAGTTCGATGAAGCCCATGGTCACTCGCTCCTTCCGCGCACGCGTGCGCCGGCCTCGAGCGCGACTCCGCGCGCGTCGATCAGCTTGTCCGAGGCGTTCACGCCGCTCTTGATCTCCACGTCGTCGCCAGTGCGCGCGCCGAGCTCCACCTTGCGCTTCGCCGCGGTGCCGGTGGCACCGTCGACGACCCACACGTGGCCATCGCTCACCAGCCGCGCGGGCACGAGGACGACGTTCGTCGAATCCTGGGTGCCCCCGCTCGCCGAGCCGCTCGACAGGAACCGAGTCTGCACGAGCATTTCCGGGCGCACGAGCTCGTCGCCATCGGCGAGCCGCACGTGCACCTGCAGCGTGACCTTCTGAATGTCGGCGCGGTGCACGAGGCGGATCACCTCGCCGCGGTACGGCTTGCCGGGCCGCGATTCCGCGAGCACCTCGGCCTGCATGCCGACGCCGACCTTTCCGACTTCGCCCTGCGGAATGTCGACGCGCACGCGGATCGAGTGCGGGTCGTAGAGCGTGCACACGACCGCCTGCGCGGCGTCGAGCGACGTTCCCGGCGCCGCGCGGCGCTCGAGCACGATGCCCGCCGACGGCGCACGCACTTCCATGCGCGCGAGGCGCAGCTTCGCCTCGTCGCACGTCACCTGCACGGCCGCGACCTTCGCCTCGGCGAGCGCGACCATCGCGCGTGTCGTGTCGAGCGCCCTCCGGTCGTCGATGCGCAGCTCGAAGTCGCGCTCCGCACGCTCGAGATTCGCCTTCGCGCGCTCGACCTCGGCCTTCGCCATCTCGGCCTCGGCGCGCATCTGCGCGAGAATGCCGCGCGCGTCCTCGATGCGCGCCTGCGCGAGCTCGACCTGCCGCGGCCCCGCGGCGCCGAGGCCCGCGAGTTCCTGCTGCAGCGCGAGCTCCTCCTCGGCCACCTTGACCTGCGCCTCGGCCGAAACCGCGGCTTTTGCGCGCTGTTCCGCGCTCGCGGCCCGTCCACCGGCTTCCGCACGCGCGACGTCGAGCGCCTGTTTCACTCCCAGCGCGGTCTCCCAGTTCGTCGCGGCCGCCTGCGCCTCCGCGCGCGCCCGCGCGAGGTCGGCGTTCGCTTCCGCGAGCATCGCCTCCGCCGCATCGCACGCGAGCTCCGCATCACGCTCGACCAGCCGCGCGACGACCTGACCGGCCTCGACCTTGTCGGATTCCTGCACGAGCATCTCGCGCACGACTCCCGGCGCGAGCGCCGTCACTTCCGTCGCGAACGGATCCGGTTCGATCCAGCCCGCCGCCTGGAACAGCGCCGTGCCCGCACTCGCGCTGCTCGACGCGTCGACGATGCGCGGCCGCACGAGATCGACCTCGACCGTCCCGCGCCACAGGTCGCCGAGCGTGGAAACGAGCAACGCGATGAAGGTGAGCAGGATCACCGCCGGCACGAGGATGCGCAGCGCACTGCGCCGCGGCGGCTTGAGCGGCGCTTCCTTGCGCGCGAGCGCGCCGAGGTCGATGTCGGGTTGCACCTGGCTCACGGCTGCACCTCCGGCGCGACGCCGCGCGCCTCCTGGGCGTCGAACCACGCGAGCACGAGGTCCGCGCGCGCGTTGACGAGCGAAGTGAGCGACGTCACGCGCTCGCCGATGGCGTATGTCCAGCGCTCGAGCCGCTCGGGATTCGCGAGGAATTCCTGCTGCGTCGCGAGCAGCATGCGCGCCATCGACATGTCCATCTCGGGCGCGTGCTCGAGCGCGAGCAACTCCATCGATTCGAACACGCGCCGCGTGCGCTCGGCGCGCGAGCGCGCGGCGACGACCTCGTCCTCGAGCGCCTCCAGCGCCGCGTCACGGTCCTCGCGCGTCGCGAGGATCGCGCCCTCGAGCGCACCGGGGAACGGCACGTTGATGCCGAACATCGGCCCGAGGACCGAATCGCCGTCCATCAGCACGATGCGCGGGCCGACGTTGAGGCTCGGCCAGCGCTCGCGCGCCATGCGCTGCAGTTCCGCTTCCGCGAGCGCGAGCCGCAGCTTCGCCGCCCGCAGCGCCGGCAACCGGTCGATCAGCTCGAGCGTCGTCGGCTCGCTCCATTCGATCTCGTCCGCGCGAAAGCGGTCGATCACGCCACCTTGCAGCGCGTCGAAGGCCGGATGCGCCGCGTCGATGCCGCACAGCAGCGCGAGCTCCTCCCGCATGCGCGCGGCCTCCGCCTGCGCCATCTCCTGGCGATGCTCGACCATGTGCAGCGCACCGAACGCGCCTTCGGCCATGCCGCGCCCGATCCAGCCGCGCCGCGCGAGTACCGTGATGCGCGTCTCCATCTCCGAGCACTCCGTGTAGAGCGCGCCCATCGCGCTCTCGAGCGCCTTCGCCGTTCCCAGCCGCACTCGCGCACGGTCGACCTCGAAACGCAGCGACCACACGCGCGCCTCGAGCTCCGCCAGCGCGCTGCGCGCCTGCGCCCGCGCGAGCTGCTTNNNNCGAGCTGCTTCGCCACCGACGCCGGCCCGATTCCGAACAGGCCCCACAGGTCGAACATCGCCTGGAACTCGATCTCCGCGGCCGGATCGCTCGCATCGAGCACCATGCCCTGCGTCATGATCGCGCCCGGCTCGCCCGCGGAACCGACCGCCGCCCGCAGCGCGCGCACGCGCCGCCGCAGCTGCCGCAGCTCCGGATTCCACGCGTACGCCGCCGCATGCCAGAACTCGGCCTGATCGGCGCGCAGCTCCGTCGGATGCGGGGGAATGGGGACCGAAAGCGGCCCGAGGTCGGCGAGTGCGAGCGCGCGCTCGACATCCGCGAGCGTCGCGCGCGTTTGCGGCGCGAGCGCGAGGTCAGCGTCGGACACCGAACGGGTCGTCGTGGCGACGCACGACGACACGAGCACGAGCAGAATGGAAGGGAAAGCGAATCGGAAACGAGAGTGCATGACGACTCCGCGAACGGACGAACGGAACGGCGGGGCCCGTGGCCTCGCCAGCCGGCGACACGCGGAGTCGCGCTAGATGCGCAGCGGGAGCAGGCGACCGACCCCCGGTGGGGCACGGCACACGAGCTCGATCGCACGCGGCGCGCTCGTCGGGGCCGCGTCGACCGCGAGCACCCACGCCACCACGACCGGCGGCGCCATCGTCGGCACTTCCGGCGCCGCGAAACTCGCGAGCCCGGCGTTGCCCGCATCGAACACGCGGCACTCGTTGCAGCCCGACGGGTCCTGCTCCGGCTCGTCCTGCGTCTCGGCCGCGAGCTCTTCCTCGCAGCACGAACGCTTCACGGGCTTCGGCTGGCAGCAAGAGTCGAGCTCCTCACCGGGCGCCGCCACTTCGCGATGCACGAGGCCGCCGAGCAGCATCGAGTCGCAGAAGCACAGCCTCCAGGCCCAGCCGCTCGGTGCGAGCAGCGCGGGCAGCACCAGCGCGAGCACGAGGGCTCGCAGGGCGCGCGGGAGGTGAGTCAGGCGGGGCATGGGTGGGAGTCTAGTTCATCGGCTCCGTACGGGGCATGCGCGGTAGTGCGAGCCCGCACCCGGCGCTTTTTTCCCGAGCCTGCCCCGAACGCCCCGACCGGAATCAGCCGCCGGACTTGCCGTCGCCGCCCGTGCCACCGCCCGGCGTACCGCCACCGCCCGTGCCGCCCGGGTCTCCACCCGCGCCACCGCCGGGGCCACCGCCCGGCGCGCGCCCCATGCCAGGAATCTGCATTTGTCCGCCGAAGAAGCGCTCGCGCTCGATGCCATCGTCACAGGCCGTCCGCAGCGGCTCGCGCAGCCCGGTCAGCGAGCCGCCCTTGAGCACCGCCAGCGCCGCCTCCGCCGCCGCCTTCACCTTCGCGTCCGCTTCCTTCGCGATGCCGGCCTCGACGATCGCGACCCAGGCCTCGTTGCGCGAGAGCCCCATCGCGACCACCGCCGCGCTCCGCTCGTCGGGATTGGTGCTCGCGTAGAGGTCGCCCAGCACCTTGTTCACGTCCGTGCCCGGCTGCAGCCAGCCGAGCGCGACCACCGCGTTCTGGCGCACCGTCGGATCCTTCTCGCTCGCCACGGCCTTGAGCAGCGCCTTGCGCGCCTTGTCGTCGCCCGTCCCCGCGCTGCCGATCGCGCGCATCAGGTCCTTGCGGCAGGGGAGCGCCTTCTCTTTGCCGAGCGCCGCCAGCAGGCCCTTCGTCGACTCCGGCACGGCGAGCTGCTCGAGCGTCACGATCGCCTCGTTGCGCAGCTTCTCGTCATCGTGGTCGAGGTACTCGCTCACGAGCTTCCAGTACGGCGCCGGCGAGAGCACGCCGATCGCGTGCATCAGGATCAGGCGCGGATCGAATCCCGCCCCGCCCGCACCCGTTCCGCCGAGCCCGCCGCCCAGCCCACCGCCGAGGCCACCGCCGCGCCCGCCGCCGAACCCGCGCGGCCCGAACAGGTCGTTCTTGAGCTCCGCACCGATGTATTCGATCGCTTCCGGCTCCGGCGACATCAGCACGCGCTGGATCTTCTCGATGCGGCCTTCGCCCCACATCGAGGCCTTCAGCTCCTTGATCAGCTCGAGCGCCTGCTCACGCGTCGGCGGCGCGAGGCCCGCCCCCGACACGGTCGACGGATCGAACACGCCGCCCTGCACGAGCCGGCGCGGCGGCCGACCGGTCGTCGGCACCGACTTCGCGGCCGCGGGATCGACGCTCTTGAGCGCGCTCGCGAAGCACCACTGCAGTTCCTCCGCCGTCACCTCGTAAGGCACCGACAGGATCACGGCGCCATCGGGCCCGAGGAACACATGCTGCGGCGCGATGACGTAACCATTCGAATCGGCCTTGAGCACGTTGGAGCGCACCGCGCCGTCGACCCGCTTGTGGTCGATGCACTCGATGCCGCCAAAGCGCGGGCAGGGCTTCTTGTCCGGCGCGTGGTCGAAGCGCGACGCCACCACGTTCACCGTGAGCCCCGCCGCCGCGACGATGCGCGCATCCGCGTACACCTTCTGCGCGAGCCGGTCGTTCGCCTCCTCGCCATCCATGTTGACGGCGACGAACAGCACCTTCTTCTCGGCCGCCGCGCGCGCCTTGGCCTCCTCGAAGTCCTTGCCCCACGAGATCTGGCCTCCGGCCAAGGCGAGCGGGGAAAGCGAAAGGACGGCGAGCAGAGTGGTGGCGAAACGCATGACGAGAACCTCCGGAGAAGGAGCAACCCCGCGCGGACGGCGTGGTGACGCGCGCCGCGGGCTCCCGGGAACGATGCGAGAATCCCTGCCGCGGCCGAACGCCGCCACAGCCTACTTGGTAAGGGTTACCGTCGTGCCTTCGAGCGCGAGTTCGAACACGCGGTCGATGTCCGGCTGCAGCATGCGCACGCAGCCCGAGGACGAGCCCTGCTCGAGCCAATCGACCGCCGGGGCGCCCGTGTAGCCGTGCAGGCCGATGCCCGTGACCCCGCCGAGGCCGTCGGGATCGAGCTTGATCCAGTACCCGCCGAGCACGTTGCCGGGGTCGCCGTGCGGGAAAACCTGCTTGGTCTTGGGCTCCGTCCAGGCCGGATTGCGCACCCGGTCGACGATCTTCGTCTTGCCGGTCGGCGTCGGCGATTCCTGCGCTCCGACCCCGACGGGCACGTACAGCCCGAGCACGTACTTGCCCTCCGGCGTCTTGTGCCAGCTCGCCAGCCGCCGCCGCGTGATGTCGACGATCAGCTGCAGCGAGCCATCCGACAGGTCGAGCACGTTCAGCTTCGCCCCCGCCGCCACGCGCCGGTCGTCGTAGTTCGCGTTGAGGTACTTGAGCATCCCCGCGCCGGTCTTGAGGCGCTTGGCGATCGCTCCCGGCAATTCGCCCGACTTCACCTCGTGCTTCACGACGCCCAACCGCTCCGCCCCCGGAATCGGCCCGGGCCCGAAGAACACCTGCCGGCAGAACGGCTCGAGCGCATCCGCCAGCGCCCGCCCCGTGTCGCCATCGACCTTCGGCAGCGCCTCGCTGACCTCGAGGATCAGCGGCACGATCTCGTCCGGCTGCTGCGTCGCGGCCCGAAACTTCGGCCCAAAATCCGGCGTCGCCGGCTGCTGCGCGAGCGCGAGGAAACTGGCGGCAAGAACGAGGACGGTGATGCGCGTCATGATGCCGCAGAGATTGCCACTTCGCGCCCGCCGCTGCGAGAGCCGCGCCCTCAGGCGACCGAGAACGTGCGGCGCGCGCCGAGGCCGTGGCCGACGAGGCGGCCGGAGCGTTCGAGCTCGATGAAGGCGCGGCGGGCGCGCTGGCGGCCGATGTTCTGGGCCTTGCAGAAGCCGTCGATGGTCGCCGGGCTGTTGGCGGCGGCTCCTCCGCGCGACACGAGGCCGACCCAGTTGAGGACGCGCCGCTCGAGCTCGTCCGGCGGTGCGTGGCTCGTCGCGCCGATCGCTTTCAGCGTCGGGCCGCTCGCCCCGCGGTTCGAGGAGCCCGCGCGCACGACGGTCTCGAGCTCGCCGTCCGGTCGGCGCACCGAGTGGGGGCGTTGCGCCGAGAGCGGCACCCAGCAGGCCACGAGCTTCTTCCCGTCGAGCTCGACCAGCGCGAGCTCCACCGCGACCGGCGGCTCGACCGAATGCTCCGCGATCTCCCGCAGTCGCTCGAGCGTCACTCGCGGCTTGGGTGCGCCCAAGAGCTCGCTCTTGTCGCCCACGCCGATCAGGAGTAGCCCCCCGCGCGTGTTCGCGAACGCCACCAGCGTGCGCGCCGTCTTGTGGTCGCGCGGCAACCCGCGCTTGAACTCCACCTGCCGCCCCTCGCCCTTGGCGATCACGCTGCGCAGGTCTTCGGGTTCGAGCTTCACGCGTCCGGGCCGTTCCTTCGATCCTTGCGTACCACGCCCGCCCGACCAGCGTCGAGAGTCTGGATGAACTCGCTGTAGGTGGCGAGCGTTTGCGGCGCTACCTGATGCGATCCGCGGGGTTCCAAGGGACCTCGGACACGACCATGGTGATGCTCGCCCAGCTGCTCGACACCCGCCAACCGCCCCTGCCGACCGGGCTCGCGACCAGCCTGCCTTGAACGGGGGTCAGAGATCGCGGAGCCGGCCCGCCAGGAAGCGGCGTTCCTGTTCCTGTTTCGAGAGCGCGAGCGCGCGTTCGTAGGCCGCGCGGGCCTCGTCGCGGCGGCCGAGCTTGCGCAGCAGGTCGGCGTGGGCCGCGTGGGCGTGCGGGTAGTCGCGCAGTTCGCCGCGCGCGAGCAGGCGCTCGAGGCGTTCGAGGCCCGCGGCCGGACCGTCGCGCATCGCGAGGGCGACGGCGAGGTTGAGCTCGACCACCGGCGACGGCGTCAGCGTGAGCAGCAGCTCGTACAGGGCCACGATCTCGGCCCAGTCGGTCGCCGCGGGCGTCGCGGCCTCGGCGTGGACGGCCGCGATCGCCGCCTGCAGCGTGTAGGCGCCGAAGCGCCGCGTCGCGATCGCGCTCTCGACCAGCTTCACGCCCTCGACGATCTGCGCGCGGCGCCACAGCGAGCGGTCCTGGTCGTCGAGCAGCACCAGCTCGCCGTCGCTCGACGTGCGCGCCTCGCGCCGCGAGTCGTGCAGCAGCATCAGCGCGAGCAGGCCCTGCACTTCGGGTTCCGGCAGGAGCTCCGCCACGAGCCGCCCCAGTCGGATCGCCTCGCTGCACAGGTCCGCGCGAACGACGCCAGCGCCGGAAGTCGCCGAGTAGCCCTCGTTGAAGACGAGGTAGATCACGTGCAGCACCGCGTCGAGCCGCGCCGGCAGCTCCGCGCGCGACGGCGGCTCGAACGGCACGCGCTCCTCGCGCAGCCGCGCCTTCGCGCGCACGATGCGCTGCGCGATCGTCGGTGCGCTCGTGAGGAACGCCCGCGCGATCTCCTCGGTGCCGAGCCCGCAGACCTCGCGCAACGTCAGCGCGAGCCGCGCCTCGGGCGCGAGCGCCGGATGGCAGCACGCGAACACCAGCCGCAGCCGGTCGTCGGCGATCTCGTCGTCGTGCGTGACCTCGGGCTCGTGCTCGAGCCGCTCCGCGAGCGTCGACAGCGTCCCATCGAGCCGCTGCTGCCGCCGCAACGCATCCAGCGCCTTGTGCCGCCCCGTCGAGACCAGCCACGCGCGCGGGTTCGCCGGCACCCCGCCGCGTGGCCAGTCCTCCAGCGCCGCCACGAACGCCGCCTGCAACGCATCCTCCGCGAGCTCCAGATCGCCGAGGAGCCGCACCAGCGTCGCGAGCACCCTCCGCGACTCCTCCCTCCACACCCGCTCGACCTGCTCGCGCGCGTTCATGCGATGGTGGGCTCCGGACGGCGAAAACCCGGCCGAAAGCGCGGGATTTCGCCGACGGTGGGGGAGCTACTGGTGGCATTCGGGGGAGTAGGGCCGGATCTCGAGCGCCCAGCCGAGGTCGGCGCCGATGCGGGCCGCGGGGTGGAGCGAGGCGACGCGGATCGCGTCGTTCAGGTCGCGCGCCTCGATGATGATCACGCCGCCGACGCGCTCCTTCGTGTCGGCGAACGGGCCGTCGGTGACGATCGGCTTGGGGCCGCCGGGGCGCAGCGTGACGACGTCCCACTCGAGGCTCTTGCCCTCGACGAGCTGGCCCGTGGCGCGCAGCTCGGCATCGAACGCCTTGCACTGGGTCACCAGCGCCTCGAATTCGGGCTTGGTGAGCGCACCCATCTTCTTCGGGTCGCCGTACGCGAGACACAGGTACTTCATGTCGATGCCTTGGGGCTTGGGTCCGTGGAGTGTCGGAGCACTTTCTCCGACGCCCTTGGTCGCGCGGCAAGCCCCGGGATCGACAACGACTTGCCCGAATCCCGTCTTTCGTCGCAAGCCCCGCACGCAGGCGGGGTTGCGGCGGAGCTACTCCTCGACGCGGCGGCGTTCAACGCGCACGACCCGCGTGCTCGACGCGGCATCGTGCAGGCCGTTCTCGGTCAGCAGGAACGACACGAACTCGAACGGGACCAGCCGGCAGAGGGTGCGCATGAAGATCGCAGAGGTGGTCGGCTTGTGTCCGACGCTGTCGACGACGCGAGTGCGCGTGACGAACTTGCCCACCGTGCGCCCAAGCGTGGCTTCCATGCCGAGGTAGTACACGAATCCGAGGGAGTAGATCGCGATCGTCAAGGCCCTGCCGGCCCGTGTTCCTTGGAGCGCGTCTTCGTCGAGGAACATCCCCAACACGACCGCCACGGTGATCTGCAGCAGGACAATCGTCGTCGCGTCGACGATCAGGTTGACGACCCGTTGGCCCTTCGATGCCAGCGGCAAGCGATTCTTGCGTGCTTTCGTCGGGGAGGTCGCAGTGGGGACTTGCGGAGCGCGAGTGGGATTCTGCTTGTTCATGGGAAGGAGCAGAATTCTAGACGGAGGTTTCCGCCTGCTGCGAGTTCCGGACCCGCTCGAGGTCGCGGACGAGCACCACCTTCGTGCCCGAGAACGAATCGTGCCAGCCGGAGTCGCTCGGCAGGAACGAGAGCATCTCGAACGGGATTGCACGGCACAGGGTGCGCACCACGATCGCCTTCGTCGTCGGCTTGTTGCCGAGCGTGTCGACGACCTGCGTGCCCGTGAGGTACTTGCCGAGCGTGCGCCCCGTCGTCACCTCGAACCCGAAGTAGTAGGTGAACGCCACCAGCAGCCCCAGCGCGAAATCGAGCACCACGAACGTCGTGCTCTGCAGGAATTCCTCGCTCAATTTCCCGCTGACGCCGAGCCATTCCACCGCGAGCCCTACCAGCTCGATCACGATCATCCGGACGACCACGTCCACGAACCAGTTCGTGAAGCGCCGCCCCTTCTGCGCCGGCCGCAGCCCACGCACTCGCCCGCGCCGCGACAGCTCCGGATTCGTCGGCGCCGCCGGCGCCTCGTACGGATTCTCGATCGTCATGGGAAGGATCGGGAGCATCTCCAACTCGCGCGGAGCCGTCCAGAGTGCGCGCCGTTCGGAGGCGTCACCCCGGAGGGGCTTCTTCCTTCCTCGTTCTCAGACGTTCTTCTGAGAGCTCCGCTTGCGGCGAGAGCGGGATCCGGCCCACGAGAGTCCAAACACATCGAGCAGGTCGATCAGGAGCGTGAAGAGGGCTTCGAGCATGACCCGTTCCTTTCGAACGAGGCGCAATCGGAGTCGATGGAGCAAGTGTCGCGCGGGGAGGAGCGCGAGTCGTCGCAAGGCTACGGCGAAGTGCCGAGTTGGGTAACCGGGGAATCGAGCGAACTCGGAAGCCGCCTTGACGCCCGAACTTCCTCCGCCGATCGTCGTCGGCATGAAGCTCGAGCTCCAAGCGGTTCTCCCTCGCGGCTTCACCGCACTTCGGCACCGCATCGCCACACTCGGTTGCTGCGTGTCGATGCTCGGCTGCGCCACGACGCAGAACGCCGTGCCGCACACGGAGCCCGCGAAGTTGCTGTTTCCCGTGCCTGAAACGGCGCCTGGAAATGGTGTTGCACGCTGGTTGCCGGTCGAGGCGGAGGTCGTCTCGTGGTTGAAGCTTCGCAAGTATCCGTGGGTCGTCGACGGGTCGGGACTTGCGATGGCCGACGGGCTCACGAGCAAGTGGACGCGCGCGGACGACGGCGCGCTCAGTGTCCGAGTGTGGTTCTCCCGCGGCTTCACCGCGACTTCGATCGACCTGTTCTTCGATGCCCGCGCGCGTGACACCGTGACGAAGCCCAGCGGCACGTGGCCCGTCGTCGTCGGAGTCGCGGACCACTCCGACGCCGGGGAACAGGATGTCTGGCAGGCGGCTTCGGGGGCGGTGCTCGTGAGCGAGAACCCGTGGACATGGGCGGAGTCTGGTGCACCTTCCGAGCTGCTCATCAGCTTCACGCTGACCGATTGCTCTCGCACGCCTCCCTCGCACGTGCAGGGCATCGTGAACCTGAAGAAGCCCTGACGGGGCGCGCGCTCAGCGCCGGAAGGCCGCGAACCAGGCGGCGCACCAGAGGGCGAGGGCGGCGGCGGCGAACCAAGGTTGGAGGCGCGGGGCGGTGAGGCCCTTCGGCGCAAAGCGGGCGTAGGCGGCGCCGAGCAGGGCGCCGACGGCGAAGCCGAGGGCGTGGCCGCCGACGTCGATGCGGTGCTCGACGCCCATCTCGCGCGTCCCGCCGGCGCCGAGGTAGGCGAGCAGGAAGGCGGCGGCGAGCAGCGGGATCCAGCTCGCGCGTCGCAGGCTGCGCACGAGGGCGCGCTGCTGCCAGCGGTGGCCGCCGAGCAGGCCGAGGGCGGCGAAGACGGCGGTCGAGGCGCCGATGGAGCGGAAGGAGGGATCCTGCAGCCAGCTGTTGGCGAGATTGGCGAGCGCGCCGGCGCCGAGCACGGCGAACAGGCCGAGGCCGGTGCCGAGCATCTCGGCCACGAGCGCGACGAACAGCGCGCCGAAGGCCAGGTTGCCGACCAGGTGCATGCCGTCGGCGTGCAGGCCGAGCGCGGTGACGGTGCGCCACCACTCGCCTTCGCGCACGCCCTCGGCGCGGCCGCCGCCGCGGCCCCACCAGTCGAGGCCGAACGCGCGCTGCAGGCTGAACATGTGCGTCGTGAACAGCACGAGGCACCACACGACGACCGCGGGCCAGCTCTCGCCGATCGCGAGCGGCAACTCCTCGGGCCTGCGCCAGCCGCGGTTTTCCTCGGCGTAGAGCTCGAGTTCGGTCGCCGCCTGCCGCGCCTGCGCGGGCTCGACGGCCACCACGAGCCCCTCGGGATCCTCGATCAGCTCGCACTCGATGCCGACCGCCGCCAGCACCAGCCCGTACTCGCGCGCCACCGCCGGCTTGCGCGTGCGCACGACCGCCACGGGCGCGTAAGGATCGTCGGAGGGGGCGGCGAGCGGCATGGCGAAGGATCTAGGACGCGTTTCGCGCCTGCGGAAGCCCCTCTATCGGGCGCCGGGAACCCAGGGCTGGCACCAGGCGCGCTCGGAGGCTTCGCCGGGGGCGGGGTTGGGCTGGGGGCGGGAAGAAATGACCGTGGCGCGCACGAAGAGCTCGGCACCGGTCGGTTCGTAGACCGCGGGATCGGCGTCGGTCTCCGCGAGCACGATCGCGCGCTCGCCGCTGTCCGCGAGAACTCCGGTGAAGCGCGTGGTGTAGGTGACGCCGGGTTCGGTGGCGATGTCGACGACGTAGCGCGCGGCGGAGCGGCGCACGTCGGCGAGCTCGACGCCGGTCGAGGCATAGAAATCACCGGCGCGCATCGCAGCGAGCAGCGAGCCCGTGTCGAGGCGCTCGGCACGAACGTGGATCCAGCCGCGGAACGAATTCGAGCGCTGCGGGCCGTCGCCGAAGTAGTTGTGCGAGTCGTCGGTGGCGAGCGCGAAGAGCGGCGGCAGGCCGAGCTCACGCAGGCGCAGCGTGTTGGCGAGGTCCCACATCTCCTCGGTGCCCGGGCGCGTCGCGTCACCGTCGTTGTGGACCTCCGGGTGACCGTTGTAGACCTCGAAGAAGTTCTCGTGCGCGAGCGACGCGAGGTCCTGCCAGCTCAGGCTCCACACGAAATTGGGGTGGTTGACGTGCGCGAGCACGTCGCGACCGTTCGCGCGGCCGTGCTCGACGATCGCGGCGAGGTTGCGCTCGAGCACCGCGCGCAGGCTGTCGCCCTTCTGCGGGGGAATCACGTCGGCCACGTTGAGCGCATTGATGTGCACCTGCTTGCCCTTGAAGGAGTCGGTGACCTCCTCACCTTCGATCAGGTGGAAACGCCCCGCTTCCTCGAAGCGCGTGCGCAGCTCCTCGAGCGTCTTGAGGCGCATGCGCGGCTTGCCGTCGATCTCGCGCTCGTCGACCGCAGCGTCGCCGAAGCGTGCGCGCAGCTCGTCGACGCGTGCGCGCGGAAGGCGCTTGTCGTTGCCGTCGATCGGGAACCAGCGCTCGCCGCGCGAGAGCAGATTGTGGTCGGAGAGCACGAGGAACTCGTAGCCGCGCTCGCGGTAGCGATCGACGACGAGCTCGGGCGCGCCGTCCCCGTCGCTCCACAGCGTGTGCGTGTGCGTGTTGCCCTTCCACCAGCGGCCCGCGGGCGGCGGCGGTTCCTGGGGCGTCGCGCGGCAGGCCCAGCCGGCCCAGCCGAGTCCGAGGAGCGCGAGGGCGAGTGCGGAGCGAAGTTGGCGCGGCTGCATGGGGCAAATTTTCGCTGGGGGTCGCGGACGAGGTCGGGCCGAAGGTACACAATGTTCCCGCACGGCCCCGGAACCACCTGATGAAGCTCCTCCTCCTCCTGTCGTTCGTCGCGCTCGCCTTCCAGACTCCGCAGGCCAATCCGGAGGCGCAGGCCTGGGACGCGGCGCAGGCGCTCAAGAACAAGGCGGCCTATGCGCAGGCGGCCGCGGCGTGGGAGAAGTATTCGACGGACTTCCCGCAGGCGCCGCGCGCGCGACTGGCGCTCGTCGAGGCGGGCGTGAGCTGGTTCTCGGAGGGTCGCGCGACGCAGGCGCTGCAGCGCAACACGCCGAAGTCGGACGAGTGCATGGAGAAGGCGCGCGCGCTGTTCGATCGCGTGTGCAGCGAGGTGCCGAAGGAGCCGCTGGCGTCGCGCGCGCGGCACATGCGCGGCTCGACTTACCTCTTCAGCGGCCAGCTCGCCGAGGCGGAGGTCGCGTACACGTCGGTGATCGAGCACTACACGCAGGATCGCAACTACGTCGAGAAGGCGCTCGAGTACCGCTCGATGGCGCGGCGGCACCTGCTCGACAGCAAGGGCGCGATCGCCGACATGGAGCGTTTCCTCAAGGATTTCCCGCAGTCGCAGCGCAAGGCGACGATCGAGGCGGAGCTCGCGCTCGCGCGCACGCTCGGCCTTCAGGCGCCGGTCTACAAGCCCGAGCAGTGGGTGTTCGGCGAGCCCGCGCCGCTCGAGATGCTCGGCGGGCAGGTCGTCGCGCTGTACTTCTGGGCGACGTGGTGCCCCAACTGCGCGAAGGTCGAGCCCTACATGATCGACCTCGCCAAGCGCTTCGGCCCCAAGGGCGTCGCCATCGTCGGCGTCACCGACCACCAGCAGAACCAGACGCCCGTGTCGATCGCCGCGCACGCAAAGTCCAAGGGCTACACGTTCCCGACGTTCCAGGACGGCGGCCTCACCTCCACCAGCTACAAGGCCGGCGCCATCCCGTTCCTCGTGCTGATCGACCGCCACGGCAAGATCCGCTGGGCCGACAACCCCGCCGACCTGCACGACGAGACGATCGAGCGCCTCCTGCGCGAGGAGTGAGCGGTTTTTCGCGGCGTTTCTTCGCTGCAGCGGATTCCGCGAGGGCGCCTGCTCGTTCGATTTCCTGGCGCACGCGACGGCGTCGCTGCCGCAGCTCGGCGCCGGTCAAGCCGTTTGGCTGCAGGTCGCAGCCCAGAACCCGGCGACCGCCGCGCTCGACCGCTTCGAGCTCTCGGCCGGCGTGCGCTTCACGCGTTGTCCTGACGCAGTGCTGCTCCGCCGGAGCGCGCTCAGAACGTGTGCGGGCTCGGCTCCGGAGGGGAGCGGAGCAGCCAGCGCGAGCCGAGAATGAGCGCGTCGATCTCGCTCGCCGCGTAGACGCGCAGGGCGTCGCTGGCGGAGTTGACGATCGGCTCGTCGCGGCCGTTGAACGAGGTGTTGAGCAGCGCGGGCACGCCGGTGCGGAGCTCGAACTCGGTGAGGAGCGCGTGGAGGAAGGGGTCCGACTCGCGACTCACGGTCTGCACGCGAGTGCGGCCGTGGTGCTGCACCGCGCCGAGCCGCGAGCGCCACGGGTCGCGCACGGCGACGACGAACTGCATGTAGGGGGACTCGCCGCGCAGTTCGAACAGCTCGGTGGCGCGTTCGACCGGCACGATCGCGGCAAAGGGGCGGAAGAGCTCGCGCTGCTTGATGCGCACGTTGATTCGCTCGCGCATCGCGGCGTCGATCGGGCTCGCGAGCACGCTGCGGTGCCCGAGCGCGCGGGGGCCGTACTCCATCCGGCCGCGGCAGCAGGCGACGACGGCACCGGCGGCGAGCTGCTCGGCGGCGGTCGCAGCGAGATCGGCGGGCCGATCTGCACTGCCTTCGAGCCCGTGGGCCGCGAGGGCGGCGTCGATCTCCGACTCGGTCAGTTCGGGGCCGAGGAACGTGTCGAAGCGCAGCGGCCGGCGCGGGGCGTGCGTGTGCCGCTGGTGCACGTGCAGCGCGGCACCGAGCGCACCACCGTGGTCGCCGGGCACGGGAGGCACGTAAACGCGCTCGAACAGCTGGCTCTCGAGCACGAGGCCGTTGATCACCGAGTTGAGCGCGACACCGCCCGCAAGACACAGTGCGTTCGCCTTGCTGAGCTGGCGCAAGTGGCGCAGCAGGTGGAACACGACCCGGCGCGTCGTTTCCTGCAGCGCCGCGGCGAGGTCGAAATGCACCGGCTGGAGCGGCTCGTCGGCGCGGCGCGGCGGCAGCCCGAGCACATTCGCGAGGAACCGCTCGCAATAACCCGGCTGGAAGACCATCGCCGTACGCCGCGTCGAGTAGCGGCCGGACCCGCGCAGTTCGACCAATCGCTCGAACTCGGCTCGAAAACGCGCCGGGTCGCCTTCGCCCGCCATCGCCATCACCTTGTACTCGTCCCAGCCCGCCCGCATCCCGAGGAAGTCCGTCACGAGGCCGTAGAGGATGCCGATCGAAGTCGGCGAGCGGATCGAGGCGAAGTGCCGGAGCGACGTTCCGCTCCATTCTCCCAGCGTCGCGCTCTCGTCCTCGCCCTGGCCGTCGATCGTCAGCACGGCGGCGTGCTCGAACGGCGACGTCATGTACGCGACGGTCGAATGGCCGAGGTGGTGCTCCACACCTTCGCAGGGCGGCAAGCGTTCGCCGAGCGCGCGCTCGAGGCTGCGCCGAGCGTGTGCTGGCCACATCAGGTCGTGCACGACGCGCAATCCGGTGGCGGCGAGTGGCAGCGAGTAGCGCAGCGGCACCCGCGGTGCGTGGTGCACGAACATGTGCAGGTACTTCGGCAGCGACACGCGCCACGGATACGCGAGGCGATCGATGTCGCTCCAGCGCAGCCCGGCATGTGCCAAAGCGGCGCGCGCGGCGGCGACCGGGAGCGCCGAAGTGTGCTTGACGCGCGAGAAACGCTCTTCCTCGGCCGCGAACGCGGGCTCGCCGTCGATGACCAGCGCGACCGCCGCGTCGTGACCAACGAATCGCAGCCCGTAGCGACGCTCGTACAGCTCGCCGTTGGACAGTCCCGAGAAACCGAGCACGATCATCGCCGGCCAGTCTAGGGCAACTGCGTTGGCGCGGGCGTCGACGAGCTCCGGCGCGCGGTCGCGGCGAAGCGGCGCAGTTGCGCGACAGCGGGGCGCGAGACGCCGAGGACTGGCGTGCGCTCCACAGCACGAACTCGCGCGCCTTGTCCGTGGCGTGGTAGCTGCGGCGCTCCGCGTTGGACTGGTGTACCTGCGGCTGCTCGACCGCCCGCTGCCGTCGGTCTACGGCCCGAGCGCGGACTTCAATCCGCTCGCGGGCTGAGCGCGCTCAGGCGCTCGCGCGCGAGAGCTGCGGGCGGATGTGGTCGCGGAAGAAGGCCGAGGACTCGAAGTCGGCCAGTTCCTGCGCGCAGAAGTTGCCGCCGCCGCCCATGCCGCGGTTGGAGAGCGCGGCGGTCGAGGCGAACAGCGCCTTGGGGTCGACGCCGGAGCGCTTGGCGGCGAGCCAGAAGCGGCCGAGGACCGCGATGCACTCGGAGTAGTCCGTGCGCAGGTCGACGATCGAGAAGGCGGCGAGGCCGCGCTCGAGCGTCTTCTGGGCGGAGGCGCCGCGTGCGAGGTCGAGCGACTGCAGCGCGAAGCTCCACATGGCGTTGAGCGTCGTCGGCTCGGCGCCGATCCAGGCGCGGACCTTGGCGCGCGGCTGCGGCAGCGGCTCGGCGCGGTAGGCGTCGGCGAGCTCGGCGAGGAAGCCGAACAGCTCGACGGCGACGTCCTCACCCGCGCTCTTGCGGGCCGTCGCGGCGATTTCCTCGAGTTCGCCGGGAGAGAGCTTCCCGAACCAGCCCTTGCGCTTGCGCGCGAGGGTCGCGAACTCGTCGTCGAAGCGCCGCTGCCAGTCGGCGAGGCGGCCTTGCCAGGCCTCGATCTTGGGCTGCCAGTCGTTCATGGGGCCGCAGAGTCTACGGACGCGGCCGCGTGGGCGCCAAAGGGTCGGCGGGGGGCCTGTCCCGAAAGTGGGGAGGCGGCGAGCGCGCGCCACAGGCCGCCGGGAGCGGGCGCCGATGGTGCGGACGAATCCCCAACGAGGGCCCGCACGCGCGGGCCACACCGCCATGCGCACCGTGAAGCACCTCCCGTTCGTCCTCAGCCTCGCCGCCCTCGCCTTCGCCTGCACCAAGAGCGGCGGCGGCAAGAGTGCGCCGCTCAGCCTGATCTACCCCACGACGGCGCCGACCTACGACGCCTGCGGAGCGATCACGAGCAACGTGCCGACGTACTCGGGCGGGGCGCCGACGAGCTGGTCGATCAGCCCCGCGCTGCCCTCGGGCCTCACGCTCGACCCGGCGACCGGCGTCATCTCCGGCACCCCGGACGCGCTCTCGGCCCCGACCATCTACACGGTCACCGGCACGAACTCG